>NZ_JBSGAI010000054.1:0-55838 GCF_053600695.1 Amycolatopsis sp. NPDC005003
CGCGCCGCATACAGATCCCCCGCCCCCGGCGCCGGTTCTTTAGTGTAATTTGGGTTTAGAACCCTAATTACCACTCACGACTGCCGCGGCAGATTCGCTAGGTGCGGGTTTCGGCCAGCTCCGGTTCCGGGGCGGGGGCCGGGGTGCGGCGGCGCAGCAGGCCGGCCGCGGCGATCACCAGGCCGCCGAGCCCGGCCGCCGCGAAACCCCACTCCGGGCTCGAGTGGTCGATCGCGAACCCGACCACCGGGCCGCCCACGGCCAGGCCGAACCGGGTGAACGCGTCCTGCAGGCCCATCGCCTCGCCGCGGACCTGCGCCGGGGCGAGGCGGCTGACCGTCTCGGTCGTGGCCGCCAGCGTCGGCGCGCACAGCAGGTTGGTCGGGATCAGCACCAGCGTCAGCAGCCACCACGGGTGGTCCGCCAGGCCGACCGGCACCACCAGCAGCGCGAGCAGCAGCATCAGCACGCCCTGCGGCAGCGACCGCTTCACCGCGCCGTGCACGATGCCGCCGAGGATCGACGCCGCGCACATCACCGCGATGACCAGCCCCGTCACCCCGAGGTCGCCGTTCGCGCGCAGGGCCGCCAGCGTCGCCAGCTCGGTGCCGACGAGCACGAACAGCGCGCCGCCCGCGATCAGCAGCGTCCCCACCAGCCGTCCGGTGAGCCAGCTCCGCAGCGGTGGCCGGGGCCCGAGCTCCTCCGCCTTGCCGGCGCCGTCGCGGATCGGCGGGTCGACCAGCCAGATCAGGAACGCCGTGCCGCCGAACAGCAGGCCGAGCGCGGCCAGCGTCCACGTCGGGGGAAACGCCGTGATGGCCGCGATGCCGGCCGCCGGGCCGATCATGAACGTCGCTTCGATCGAGATGGTGTCGAGGGAGTAGGCCGCGCGGCGCTCCTCGAGCGGCACGAGCGTGGCCAGGACCTGCCGGGCCAGTGAGCCCGCCGGCACCGAAAGCATCCCGGCCGGCACCGCGACCACGGCGAGCGCCTCGAACGGCAGGTGCGGCGCGGCGATCCAGAACACCGTCGTGCCGATCCCGCAGACCGCGACGACCGGGCGCAGCCCGTACCGGTCGAAGCAGCGGCCGAGCAGCGGCGCGCCGAGCGCCATCCCGAGCGTGACGCCGCCGCCGACCAGCCCGGCGGCGCCGTAGCCCCGGCCGAGCCCGGTGACGATGTACAGCGTCATCAGCACGCCGTTCATGGTCATCGGGAGACGCGCCAGGAACATCAGGGCCATCGTCGAGGGGACGCGGGGCACGGAGAGCACCCGGCGGTACGGCTGCAGTGGCACGTCCTCGATGAGAACCCAAGGTGGTACGCGCGTGCAACATATTTCCGCGCCGGCACCCCTGGCGCCGGAATATTATGAGAGCTACTCTCACTTGGTAGTCACTACCAAATAGGAGTCGCTATGACTCAAGGACACCCCCGCAGGTGGTGGGCGCTCGGTGCGCTCGCGGTGAGCCTGCTGACCATCGGCCTCGACCTGACCGTGCTCAACGTCGCCGTCCCGACGCTGGCCGTCGACCTCGGCGCCACGACCACGCAGCTGCAGTGGTTCGGCAACGCCTACACGCTGGCGCTGGCCGCGCTGCTGCTGCCCGCGGGCCTGCTCGGCGACCGGTTCGGCCCGAAGAAACTGCTGCTCGGCGCGCTCGCGGTGTTCGGGCTGGCCTCGCTGTGGTGCGCCTACGCCGGTTCGCCGGGCGAGCTGATCGCCGCCCGCGTCGGGCTCGGCGTCGGCGCCGCTTTCCTCATTCCGCTGTCACTCTCGCTGCTGAACGTCCTGTTCCCGCCGCAGGAGCGGGCGAAGGCGCTGACGACGTGGGTGATGGCGATGTTCGCCGGCATCCCGCTCGGGCCGCTGCTCGGCGGCTGGCTGCTCGACCACTTCGCGTGGGGCTCGGTGTTCCTGATCAACGTCCCGCTCACCGCGGTCGGCGTCGTCGCCGTCCTGTTCCTGGTGCCGCTGACGCCGGGGTCCGGCGGCGGGCGGATCGACTTCCCGGGCATCGCGCTCTCGACGGCCGGGCTGGTCGCGCTCACCTACGGGTTCGTCCACGCCGGCGAGCACGGCTGGACCGATCCGGTGACGTTCGGCCTGATCGCACTGGGCGCCGGGCTGCTGTCGGTGTTCTGCTGGGCGCAGACGCGCGTGGCCGCACCCCTCACCGACCTCGCGTTGTTCCGCGAACCGCGGTTCGTCTGGGGCGCGGTGCTGGCCACGGTGGCGTCCTTCGCGCTGATGGGCCTGTTGTTCGTGCTGCCGCAGCTGTTCCAGGCGGTGCAGGGCGCGGACGCGCTGCAGACCGGCGTCCGGCTGCTGCCGCTGATCGGCGGGATGCTGGTGTCGGCGAAGATCGCCGAACGGCTGGTGGCCGTCTTGGGCGTGCGCGCGGTCGTCGCGGGCGGGTTCGTGCTGCTCGCGGGCGGGCTGGCCTGGGGTTCGACGACGTCGCCGTCGGGCGGCTACGGCGCCACCGTGGGCTGGGAGCTCGTCATCGGCCTGGGCACCGGCGCCACGCTGCCGCCGCTGATGACAATGGCGATGGGTGCGCTCACCGAGGGCCGCTCGGGGGCCGGCTCGGCGCTGATCCAGGTGCTGCGCCAGGTCGGCGGCACGATCGGGGTCGCGGTGCTGGGCACGGTGCTCAACGGCGGCTACCGCGGCGGCGTCGACGTCACGGGCCTGCCGGCGCCGGTCGCCGAGGCGGTGCGCGGCAGTGCTTCCGCGGCGGTCGCCGTCGCCGGGCAGCTCCACCGGCCCGGGCTGGCCGCGTCCGCGCGGGCCGCGTTCACCGACGGGATGGCCGCGACGCTGTGGGTGTGCGCCGGCCTCGGTGTCGCCGGGGCGCTGCTCGCGCTGGTGTTCCTGCCCGGCCGGACGGTGGCCGGGGCCCAGCCGCGAGAATCGGAGCATGACGTCGTCGCCGGCTGAGCCCACGGGACTGCGAGAGCGCAAGAAGGCCAGGACGCGTGCCGCGATCCAGCGGCACGCGTTGCGGCTGTTCCACGAGCAGGGCTACAGCGCGACGACGGTCGACCAGATCGCGGCCGCCGCCGAGATCTCACCCAGCACCTTCTTCCGGTACTTCCCGACGAAGGAGGCGACGGTGCTCTACGACCCGTTCGACCCGCTGCTCATCGAGGCCGCGGTCGCGCAGCCGCCCGAGCTGAGCCCGATCGCCGCCCTGCGGGCGACCATGGACTTCATCCGCGAGCAGCTGCCCGCCGGGGAGTGGGAGCGGGAACGCCAGCGACAGGCGCTGGTGTTCCGGGAGCCGGAGCTGCGCAGTGCGGTGATGGACAAGTTCGCCGAGGGCATCGACGTGCTGGCCGGGCTGGCCGCCCGGCGCACCGGCCGGGCCGCGGACGACTTCGAGGTCCGCAACTGGGCCGGCGCGGTGGTCGGCGTGGTGCTGGCCGCTTTCCTCGGCGCCGCGGCGGACCCGGAGGCCGACACGCTCGTGGTCATCGATCAGGCCGTCGCCCACCTGGACGCGGGCCTGCCGCTCTGAATTCCGGAATTGATTTCGCATTCCCGCTTCCACCTCGGGGGGAAACCGTGTGGGTGGCGGTGCGAGCGTGGGGGACGACCCATCTGGAGCAGTCGGGACACGCTGTCCGACGGAGTGATGAAGCTAAATGATCACTGTTTACACTCGTGTGGGTTACCCGGACGTTCCATAGTGGACGAAAGCTACCAGCGGTGATCCTCGGAATCGGTCAGGATGATCTTCAGAGGGATGGGCAAGGTTTTGCGGTTAATCCAATGCGGGCCAGTTCGCTTCATTCAGATCCGGCACGTAAGGGTGTTAAACATCCCGAACCGGTGATCGGGTGGCTTATCTCCGACACGGGGGGTATCGATTTAACCCGTCAGGTCTCCCGAGGCCAGGAGGTAAGGAATGAAAGCCAAGTTCGGGCGAGCCATCGCCCTGGTAGCCGCCGGCAGTCTGCTGGCGGTGGCGACGGCGGGGATCGCGTCGGCGAGCCCGCAAGGGGGCAAGGGTTCCTCCAGCACCCAGGCCCTCGCCGCGCAGGTGCTCCAGATGCGTGACGACCTCACCAAGGTGGCCTACGCGGGCGACGTCGGCGCCACGCGGGCGGACCTGGGTCAGCTGAGCCCGGTGCTCGCGGACATCGCGGCCGGCAAGCGCTACACGATCCAGACCGAGACCGGGCAGCTCGCCGGCCTCGCCAAGGGCCGCGCCGACGAGTCCACGCGGCTGCTGGCCGACCCGGCGGCGAAGGCGCGCCAGCTGCCGCCGTTGCCGCTGCCGCCCATCCCGGACCTGCCCGGTCCGCTGAAGATCGTCAGCGACCTCCTCAAGGCCCTGCTGGGTGCCCTCACCGGCATCCTGGGCGGGCTGCTCGGCGCCCTGCCGGTGCCGCCGCTGCCGCTGCCACCGCTGCCGGTTCCAGGGTCGTAGCCACCGCAGGAAACCGGGGGGCCCGGGGCCCGGCCGCGGACATTCCTCCGCGCCGGGCCCCGGGTCGTTTCCGGCCGAGCCGGGCTGACGGGCACCTTCCCCGCGAGTGGCGAGCGGAAGGTGCCCGTCAGCTCAGTTCACTTTGGACAATCCCTGCCGCAGCGCGCCGGCCATCTCCGCCAGCGCCTCGCGGAACCGCGTGCCCACCCCGGTGAAGTTGATGAACCCGTGGATCAGGTCCTCGTGCCGCCGCAACGCCACCTCGACCCCCGCTTCGCGCAGCTTCTCCGCGTACGCCTCACCCTCGTCGCGCAGCGGGTCGAACCCCGCCGTCACGACCAAGGCCGGCGGCAGGCCGCTGAGATCCTCCGCGTGCAACGGCGACAACCGCGGGTCCGTCAGGTCCGTGCCCTCCGGCACGTAATGCCCCTCGAACCACTTCATGTGCACGTCCGTCAGGAACAGGTTCTCGGCGAACAGGTCCTGCGACCGGTACCGCCGCGCGAAGTCCGTCGCCGGGTAGATGAGCAGCTGGAACGCCGGCACCGGGCCGCCGCGGCGCACCGCCTGCTGGGCTGTCACCGCGGCGAGGTTGCCGCCCGCGCTGTCGCCGCCCACCGCGATCCGCGCCGGGTCCGCGCCCAGGTCGCCCGCCTTCGCCACCGCGTACTCGAACGCCGCCAGCGCGTCCTCCGTCGCCGCCGGGAACGGGAACTCCGGGGCCAGCCGGTACTCGATCGACAGCACCCGCACCCCGGCGTGCTTGGCCAGGAAGCGGGCGGCGTTGTCGTGGCTCGCCCGGGTCCCGATCACCCAGCCGCCGCCGTGGAAGAACACGAGCAGCGGCGACGCCTCGGGCAACCCGACCGGCGTGTACAGCGTCGCCGGCAAGTCGCCGTCAGGGGTCGGCACCGCGATCTCCCGCACCGAGACCGGCTCGATCGGCTTGCCGCTGACCAGGTGCCGCCCGGCGTCGAGCAGGGCCCTCGACTGCTCGACCGAGCCCTGCACGAGCTCCGCTCGAGCGATCCTTTGAAGCCGTAGGAGAAGCTGGGCGTCGAGCGCGAGGTCCTGGCCGTCGATGCGGACGGTCCGGCCCGCGACGGCCCGCCGCACCGGGGTGGGCAGCCAGAACGCGAGCTGCGACGCCGCCGCTTGGGCACGGACCGGGAGCGGGATCGCCATGGTTCCTCCATCAGCGTGAGAGCGTGCCCTGGACGTTACTTGCCAGTAGGTAGCTGGTCCAGTTGTGACCAGGACCTCGGTCTCACAGTCTGGTCCTCCAGTTAAGTAGAGGGGTTAGCCTGAAAACGTGACTTCAGCCAGGACGATCAACGTGCTCGGGATCGGCGGCTCTCTGCGCGAGGGCTCCCAGTCCGAACGTGCGCTGCAGATCGCGCTCGAGGGCGCCGCGGAGGTGGGCGTCCGGACCCGGCTGATCCCCGGCCCGGAGCTCGTGCTGCCGTTCTACGACGCCGGTGTGCCCGAACGCGACGAGCGCGCCACCCGGCTGGTGGAGGCCATCCGGGCGGCCGACGGGCTGATCGTCGTCTCGCCCGGCTACCACGGCGCGCTGTCCGGCCTGGTCAAGAACGCCCTGGACTACGTCGAGGACCTGCGTGAGGACGACCGCCCGTACCTGGACGGCCGCGCGGTCGGCCTCGCCGCCGTCGCCTACGGCTGGCAGGCCGCGGTGACCACGCTCGAGCAGCTCCGCACGATCACGCACGCCCTGCGCGGCTGGGCCACCCCGCTGGGCGGCTCGATCAACTCGGCCGAGACCAAGTTCGACGAGGCCGGCGGCGCCTCCGACGAGAAGAGCGTCCGCACCCTTCGCCTGATCGGGCGGCAGGTCGCGGAATTCGCGGTGACGCGCACCGCATGACGTTTCGCCCGGTCGCCGCCGGGTAACAATTATGACGTGATGCCTGCCATGTGGGGGCACCGTTCCGCGGGTGCGGGATGTTGTGCCCAGTGAGACGCCCGCTGTGGGGCGTCCGGGACAGAAGGCAGGCTGAGCATGGGTCAGGCGCTTTACACCGCGGTGGCGACGGCACGCGGCGACGGTCGCAACGGCGAAGTGACGTCCTCCGACGGCGTCATCGACGAGTCGCTGGCCGTCCCCAAGGAGATGGGCGGCCCGGGCGGCGACAAGACCAACCCCGAGCAGCTCTTCGCCGCCGGCTACTCGGCCTGCTTCCACAGCGCCCTGCAGCTGGTCGCGCGCCAGGCCAAGGTCCCGCTGACCGGCTCGACCGTGACCGCGGAGGTCAGCGTGCTCAAGCAGGAGGTCGGGTTCGGCCTCGGCGTCGCGCTGAACGTCTCGCTCCCGGGTCTCGAGCAGGCCCAGGCCGACCAGCTGGTCGAGCAGGCGCACCAGGTGTGCCCGTACTCCAACGCCACCCGCGGCAACATCGAGGTCGCCCTCTCCGCGACCGTCTGACCCCACTCCGAACCAGTCCGAGGAAAGGATCACCAGAGATGAGCAAGTCTCCGATCAAGAGCCCGCTTTCCGAGGCCGACAAGGAGATCACCGGCAACGCCCTGCAGGCGACGCTGGTCGACCTGGTCGACCTGTCCCTCATCGCGAAGCAGGCGCACTGGAACGTCGTCGGGCCGAACTTCCGCAGCGCGCACCTGCAGCTCGACGAGCTGGTGAACACCGCGCGCCAGTACGTCGACGAGGTCGCCGAGCGCGCCAACGCCATCGGCGTCTCGCCGAACGGCAAGGCCAAGACCGTCGTCGAGAGCTCGGGCGTGCCCGAGTACCCGGACAACTGGCAGTCGGTCGAGTCCACGGTCGCCGCGATCGTCGACATCCTGGCCGCGCTCATCGAGCGGCTGCGCCAGCGCATCGACGAGACCGACAAGAGCGACCTGGTCACGCAGGACCTGCTGATCGAGATCACCCGGGCGCTCGAAGAGGCGCACTGGATGTGGCAGGCGCAGCAGGCCTGACTTCCCGCCACGAAAGGGCCGTTCCGGACGGGACGGCCCTTTTTCGTCGGTGCGCGCCAGTACCTTCGGTGGCATGGTCTTGCATCAGGGGAACGCCGGCCGCCCGGACCGCGCGGCCGGGACGAATCCGTTCTACGCCGGGACGAACCCGGCGCTCGCGGCGTCGTTCGTCATGCCGCACGACAAGCTGCGCGACGACCCGCTGCCGCCGGACACCGCGCTCCAGCTCGTGCGCGACGAGCTGATGCTGGACGGCAACGCGCGGCTCAACCTCGCCACGTTCGTCACGACGTGGATGGAGCCGCAGGCCCGCGAGCTGATGGCCGAGTGCGTCGACAAGAACATGATCGACAAGGACGAGTACCCGCAGACGGCCGAGCTCGAGCGGCGCTGCGTGAACATCCTCGCCGACCTGTGGCACGCGCCCGACCCGGCGGACGTCATGGGCTGCTCGACGACCGGGTCGTCGGAGGCCTGCATGCTCGCCGGGATGGCGCTGAAGCGGCGCTGGTCCAAGCTCGGCCGCACCGGGAAGCCGAACCTGGTGATGGGCGCGAACGTCCAGGTCTGCTGGGAGAAGTTCTGCGAGTACTGGGAGGTCGAGCCCCGGCTGGTCCCGATGGAGGGCGACCGCTACCACCTCACGGCCGAAGAGGCGGTGGCCCGCTGCGACGAGAACACGATCGGCGTGGTCGCCATCCTCGGCTCGACGTTCGACGGCAGCTACGAGCCGGTCGCGGAGATCGCGGCGGCCCTGGACGCCCTGCAGTCGCGGTCGGGATGGGACATCCCGGTGCACGTCGACGGCGCTTCGGGCGCGATGATCGCCCCGTTCCTCGACCCGGACCTGGAGTGGGACTTCCGCCTCCCGCGCGTGGCGTCGATCAACACGTCGGGCCACAAGTACGGGCTGGTGTACCCGGGCGTCGGCTGGGTGCTCTGGCGCGACAAGGCCGCGCTGCCGTCCGAGCTGGTGTTCAACGTGAACTACCTCGGTGGCGACATGCCGACGTTCGCGTTGAACTTCTCCCGCCCGGGTGCCGAGGTCGCGGCCCAGTACTACACGTTCGTCCGGCTCGGGCGCTCCGGGTTCGAGGCGGTGCAGCAGGCTTCGCGGGACGTCGCCATGCACCTGTCGTCCGGCATCGCCGCCCTCGGGCCGTTCTCTTTGTTGACGCGAGGTGACCAGCTGCCGGTGTTCGCGGTCACGACCCGCCCGGACGCGGGGTTCGACGTCTTCGAGGTGTCACGCCGGCTGCGCGAGCGGGGCTGGCTGGTGCCGGCGTACACGTTCCCGGAGAACCGGACGGACCTGGCGGTCCTGCGCATCGTGGTCCGCAACGGCTTCACGCACGACCTGGCGGACCTGCTGCTGGCGGACTTCGCACGGGTCCTCCCCGAGCTGGAGCAGCTCGGCGGCCGCCCGAAGGACCCCTCGAAAGCGACCGCCTTCCACCACTGAATCCGGAACTCGCGTGATCCGGTCCGTAACTCGTGTGATCGGAGCCGGAACGCCCCTGATCACGCGAGTCACGTGCGCAATCACGCGAGTTCCGGGCTCGATCACGCGAGTTACGGGCTGGGGCGCGTGCCCGTGGTCTCTTCTCGTCGCCAAGGCCGTCTACCGGCGGGTAACCTCGCTCACATGGGTGTCGCTGCTGACGAACGCCGGGCGCTGAGCGCGCTCTTCGAAGAACTCGGGCCGGATGCGCCGACCTTGTGCGATGGCTGGACCACGCGCGATCTCGCCGCGCACCTCGTCGTGCGGGAGCACCGGGCGGACGCCGCTCCCGGGATCGTCGTGCCCGCGCTCGCCGGGTACACGCAGAAAGTCCAGGAGCGCTACGCGGCGAAGCCGTGGGCGCGACTGGTCGAGCAGGTGCGCACCGGGCCGTCGAAGTTCTGGCCCACCGCGATCGGCCCGCTCGACGAACTGACCAACACCGCCGAGTTCCTCGTCCACCACGAAGACGTCCGGCGCGCGCAGGACGGCTGGGAACCGCGGCCCGCGGACCCGACCCGGGACGCCGCCGCCTGGAAGTCGGTGAAGCAGGCCGCCAAGCTGAACCTCCGCAAGTCACCCGTCGGCGTGACGCTGCGCACGACGGACGGCCGGGAGGCCGCCGTCAAGACCGGCCCCGATCCGGTGACCGTCGTCGGGGAGCCGGTGGACCTGCTGCTGTTCGTCTTCGGCCGGGACGCCGTTCACCTCGAGTTCGAGGGCGACGCGGCTGCCGTCACCAAGCTTCAGACGGTGAACCGGGGGCTCTAGGCTGCGTCTCATGCCGATGATCAGCGTTGCCATGTTCCCCGGCCGTACCCCGGCCCAGAAGAGCGCCCTGGTCCGTGAGCTGACCGACGCCTTCGTCCGCACCTGCGGCGGCAAGCCCGAAGGCGTCCAGGTGACGCTGGTCGAGATCGGCGCCGACCACTGGGCTTCCGGCGGCGTCCTGTACTCGGACCGCTGAACCCGCCGGGAGGCCGGAGCGGCCTCCCGGCGAAGTGTCAGCGCAGGCCGAGGGCCCGCTGCGCGAAGTGGACCTCGATCGCGGTCTGCTTGATCGTCTCGGCGATCACCAGCGAGCCGTGGCCCGCGTCGTAGCGGTAGAACTCGTGGTGCAGGTCGCGGCCGCCGAGCCGGTCGAGGTAGTTCTCGATCTGGCGGATCGGGCAGCGCGGGTCGTTGTCGCCGGCCAGCACGAGCACCGGCGCCGTCACGGCGTCGACGTACGTGATCGGCGAGCACTCCCGGTACACCGCGGGCACGTCCTCCGGCGAACCGCCGAACAGCGCGCGGTCGAACGAGCGCAGCTGCTCCATCTCGTCCTCGTACGCGGCGACGTAGTCCGCCACCGGCACCCCGGCGACGCCCGCCGCCCACCGCGTCGGCTGCGTGCCGAGCGCGAGCAGGGACAGGTAGCCGCCCCACGAAGCGCCGTTCACGACGCACTTCGCCGGGTCGCTGAGTCCACTTTGGATGGCCCAGTCGTGTACCGCGGCGACGTCCTCCAGCTCGGTCAGGCCGGGCCTGCCCTCGATGGCGTCGCGCCAGGCCGAGCCGTAGCCGGTCGAGCCGCGGTAGTTGACCTCGACCACCGCGAACCCGGCGTCGAGCCAGGTCGCGCGGTAGGCGGAGAAGCGGTCCTCGTCCGCCGCGTGCGGGCCGCCGTGCAGGGAGAACACCGTGGGCAGCGGCCCGTCGGGCGCGTTCGAGGGCCGCGAGACGAGCGCGTGGATCCGCCCGCCGACGCCTTCGACGAACGCGTCGGTCATCGGCTCCGAGCCCGGCGCCCGCTCACCCGGCGGTTCCAGGAGGATCGAGTCGGTGCCATCGGCGGTCCGGGCCCGCACCGCGGCCGGCTCGGCGGCGCTGGACCACGAGTACTCGACCGTGCCGTCCGGGCGGACGCCCGCGCCGCCGATCCGGCCCGCCGGCGTGTCCACTGAGGACAGTTCGGCGGTGTCGAGGTCGTAGCGGTACAAGGAACTGCGGCCCTCGTGGAAGTGGACGACGAGCAGGGCGCGGGCGTCCGGGTACCAGCCCGCGACGACCTCGCCGGGCAGGTCGAGCTCGATCTCGGTCTCCGTGTCGGCCCGGACGTCCCAGACGAGCAGCTCCTCGCGGCCGCGGCGCTCGTGCAGCACCAGCAGCCGCTGGTCGCCGGGCAGCGGGGAGAACTCGAGCGCGGAGAGGCCCTTGCCCTCGCCGTCCCACTTCTCGGCGACGGTCCCGAACCCGTCGGTCGCGAGCACCCGCAGCGCGGGGTGACGCGAGTCTCCGTGCTCGGAGTGCGAGATCGCGATCAGGCTCTCGTCGCGGGACAGGGACGCGATGCCGGCGTCGTCCGGGTGGCTGTAGAACCGGCGCGTCTCGCCGCCGGCCCTGGCGAACAGCTCGCTGCCGTCGTCGGTCGAGACGCCGACCGCGACGAGCCGGGTGCCGATCTCGAGGCCGGCCGGGTAGCCGTCGTGGACGTCCGGGACGGCCTTCTCCGGCTTGCTGCCCTCGGTCGCGGCGAACGGCTCGCGGACCCAGGAGCCGAACTCGTCGCCGTCGGTGTCGTCGAACCACCAGATCCACTCGCCGTCCGGGGACGGCGTCGCGTGCATGGTGCCGTTGGGCCGGTCGGTGACGCGGCGGTGCTCGCCGGTCGCGCGGTTCCAGGCGTAGACCTCCCAGACGCCGCTGGCGTTGGAGACGTAGACGTTCGCTTCGGGGGCGTCGCGGGCCCACTCGGGCACGGAGATGCGCGGGGCGTGGAAGCGGGCGCGCCAGCGGGCTTCGGCTTCGGCGTCTTCGAACAGCCGGTCCGGGACCACCGCGGGCGGATATTGGTTGGCTGACTGCGTGCTCACCCCTCGATCCTGCCACCTTCTGGCCGTACTGTGTGCGGGGTGCTGGAGGGTTACGCGCCGGGCTACGGTGCAGACGCGGTGTCGATGATGTCCGCGCGCACGGCGGCGGAGCGCGCGACGTTCGCCCAGCCCCTGTTCAAGCCGGGCATGTGGGTGGTCGACCTGGGCTGCGGCCCCGGCTCGATCACCCTGGGCCTGGCCGCCGAGTCCCGGGTGACGGGTGTCGACCGCGACGCGGGCCAGGTGGCGCGCGCCCGCGAGGCGGCCCGCCGCGCCGGGAGGTCCACAGTGGACTTCGTGGTCGGCTCGGCGTACGACCTGCCGTTCGCGGACGGCAGCGTGGACGTGGCGTTCTCGCACGCGCTGTTCGAACACCTTTCGTCTCCGGCGGACGCGTTGGCGGAGCTGCGCCGGGTGCTTCGCCCCGGCGGTAAGCTGGCGTTGTCCACATCGGACTGGAGCAAGGCCCGCCTGCGGCCGAAGACGGCCAACGTCGACGCGGCGCTGAGAGGGCACTACCTCCTGCGCCGCCGCGCGGGCGGCAACCCGTTCGCCGGCCGGAACATCGCGGAGGAGTGCGTCCGGGCGGGCTTCACGGAGGTGGCGTCGCGGGCGAAGTACCGCGAGGACATGAGTTACCGCGACCTGGCGAAGTACGTGGAGTCGAGACTCGACGCGGCGATCGCGGACCCGGCGTACGCCCGCGACCGCGACCAGCTGGCGAGCGCGGCCCGGTCGGCGTGGGTCTGGACCCGCGGCGGTGACGGGGACTTCAGCCAGTGCTGGGTCGAGGTGACGGCGACCAGACCCTGAAACCAGAAGAGCCGGTGTCCGAAGACACCGGCTCTTACTCGTCGGGGTGGCGGGATTTGAACCCACGACCTCCTCGACCCGAACGAGGCACGCTACCAAGCTGCGCCACACCCCGAGGTACTGCTTAACGGGTCGTGGAGAAGTCTAGCGGACGCTGTCGCGGGCTTTACGGGGGGCCGACTTATGGGGCTCCGAAGACCCCGATCCGCGCGGGACCAGCGTCAACAGGCTCGCCTCCGGCGGGCAGGCGAACCGGGCCGGCGCCCACGGCGACGTCCCCAACCCGGCCGAGACGTGCAGCCACATGTGCGCACCCCACCGCGAGGCACCACGGGCCCGGCTGCGATCCAGGTCACAGTTGGTGACGATGGCGCCATAACCCGGCAGCCGGAGCTGGCCGCCGTGGGTGTGGCCGGCCAGGACGAGGTCGTAACCGTCCGTGGCGAACGTGTCGAGCACCCGCGGCTCCGGCGAGTGCGTGACGCCGAGGCGGACGGCCGCGCCGCTGTCGGCCGGGCCCGCGATGTCGGTGTAGCGGTCGCGGCGCAGGTGCGGGTCGTCGACGCCGGCCGCGAACACCCGCTGCCCGCCGACGTCGATCGTGCGGCGGACGTGTGTCAGGTCGGTCCAGCCGTGCTCGACGAAGGCCGCGCGCAGGTCGCGCCACGGCAGCTGGACGCCGTGGATGCGCTTCTTCTTGCCCTGCGGCATCAGGTAGCGGGCCGGGTTCTTCGGCTTGGGCGCGTAGTAGTCGTTGCTGCCGAAGACGAACACCCCGGGCCGGTCGAGCAGCGGGCCCAGCGCGCGCAGCACCGCCGGGACGGCCGTCCGGTGCGACAGGTTGTCGCCGGTGTTGACGACCAGGTCCGGGTTCAGCTCGTCGAGCGCGGCGACCCAGCGCTGCTTGCTGTGGTGGCCGGGCAGCATGTGCAGGTCCGAGACGTGCAGGATGGTGAACGGCCGCGAGCCGGGCGCCAGCACCGGCAGTTCGGCGGTGCGGAGGGTCCAGCGGCGCCGTTCGATCCCGACGGCGTAACCGAGCGTGGCGGCGCCGAGCGCCAGCGTCCCCGCGGCGAGGCGCGCCGCCGTCGCCCCCGACGTGCGTGTGTTACTGAGCGTGCTCACAGCACCCAGGATACGTGCTCAACGGTTGGGTGACTTCACCGCCGTTTCGGGGAACCTGCCGCTTAGCATCTGCGTCGGCCCGGACACGGGAAATCAGGCCGGGGGGCTTGGGGAGAACGATGGAGCAGTTCGGGCCGTACCGGATCGAAGGCCTGCTCGGCCGCGGCGGCATGGGCGAGGTCCACCGCGCGTACGACACCGCGCACGACCGCGTCGTGGCGCTGAAGCTGCTGTCCGAGCCGTTCGTCGCCGACGAGGCCTTCCGCGCGCGGTTCCGCCGCGAGTCGCAGATCGTCGCCCGGCTGCGGGAACCGCACGTGATCCCGATCCACGCCTACGGCGAGATCGACGGCCGCCTGTACCTCGACATGCGGCTCGTCGAGGGTCGCGACCTGAAGGAACTGCTGGCGGACGGGCCGCTCGACCCGGCGCGGGCGGCCGGGATCGTGGCCCAGGTCGCGGGTGCGCTCGACGCCGCCCACGCGGACGGCCTGGTGCACCGGGACGTCAAGCCGTCGAACGTGCTCGTGACGAGCGCGGACTTCGTGTACCTGGTGGACTTCGGCATCGCGCGGTCGATGACCGCCGAAGGGACGTCGATCACCGGCACCGGCAACGTGATCGGCACCCTCGACTACATGGCGCCGGAACGCTTCGGCGACGCCCCGATCACCGGCCTGGTCGACGTCTACGCGCTGGCGTGCGTGTTCTTCGAGTGCCTCACCGGGCACCGCCCGTTCCCGGCCGAGGGCGCGGCCGCGCAGATGGGCGCGCACCTGACCGCGCCACCGCCGGTGCTTTCCCGGGCGCGGCCGGGCCTGCCGGTGGCGCTGGACGCCGTGGTGGCGCGCGGGATGGCGAAGAACCCGGCGGACCGGTACCCGACGGCGGGGGCGTTCGCCGACGCCGTCCGCGCCGCGGTGACCGCGCCGGCGCCCCCGCTCCCGACGTGGCAGAAGACCCTGCCGGGCCTGGCCACCCCGACGCGGGCGACGCCGGTCCCGACGGCGCCGCGCCCGGGTCCGTTCACCGGCCCGCCGGGTGTTCCGCCCCGCGCCCCGGCATCACCGCCGGCGCAGGCTCCGAAGGCACCGCGGAACCGGTGGATCGCGCTGTGCGCGGTGCTGGCGGGAATCGTCGTGGTGGCGTTGGTGATCACCTACGTCGTGACGCGGGACAAGGCGGCGCAGACGGCCGGGCCGGGCCCGTCGAATCCCACGACCACCGGCGAGAGCTCGGCTCCGGTCACGGAACCGCCACCGGAGACGTCGGCGGACCGGCCGTCCACATCGGAATCGAAGCCGGCGCACGACAGCAAGCTGTCCGCCGCCCTGCCCACGGCGTACCGCGGAAACGCCACCTGCGCCGACGCGGCGCCGGACGCCGGCGCGGTGGCCGCGGTGGAATGCGTGGACTCGAACGTCGGCGACACGCCGTCGGGGAACGTGGTCTTCAAGCAGCCGACCGGCGCCCGCTTCCTCCGCTTCGCCGACGCGGCGGCGATGGACGCGTTCTTCCAGAACATCGTGAAATCACAGGGCCTGACCCGCAACGACGCCCAGGGTGCCTGCCGTCCGTTGAAGGCGCCGAAGATCTGGGGCACCTACTACCGCGCCGAGAAACGCAGCCCGGTGCCGGGCGAGTACCTGACCTGCTACCTCGGCAACCCGGCGATGCTCGTGTGGACGGACGCGCACAACCTCATGGCCGGCCTGCTGAAGTCGGCGAAGGTGACGAACGCCGACGAACTGGACCAGCTCTACTACTGGTGGAACGAGCAGATCCTGTCCACGCAAGGCTGAGCGGGGCGGGAGGTTCCGCACCTCCCGCCCCGCTTCCGCGTCGGACCTAGCGCTCGCCACCGCCCATGTACCGCGGATCCGGCTGCGGCAGATCCGCGGGTGGCTGACCTTCCATGATGTTCTTCATCGCACCGAACCACGTGCGGGCCGGCGCCTTGCCACCGAAGATGTTGCCGCTCGGGCAGACGCGGACGTTGCCGGGGCCGGCGTCGCAGATCCCGCCCTGGCCGCCGCCGAACTTGAACGTCATCGCCGCGCCCGCCAGCTGGGGGGTGCCGCCGACGAACGTCGCCGAGACGTTGCCCTGGGTCGTGCCCGTCTTGCCGATCATCGGCCGGTTCCAGCCGACGTCGGCCGCCGCGCGGTTCGACGTGCCGCCCGGCTGGTCGTCCTTGCTCATCCCGACGGCGAGGGTGTTCGCCAGCGGTTCGGGCACCGCCTGCTCGCACGGGGCTTCCTTGACCGACACCGGTGCCCCGTTGCGGTCGGTCACCGCGGCGATCGGCGTGGGCGGGCACCACACACCGCCGGACAGGATGGTCGCCGCCACGTTGCCCAGTTCGAGCCCGCTCAGCGGGCTGAAGCCAAGGGTGAACGCACCGTAGCCCGGGCTGTTGCCGGTGGGCCCGTAGACCTCCGCCTGGCTGACCCGCTTGTTGGCGTCCGGGGATTTCGGGTCGACCGTGCCGCCGCCGGTGGTGCTCGCCATCGTGTCGCGCATGCCGAGCCGCTTGGCCATGTCGATGGCCGGGCCGGTGCTGCCGAGCCGGTCCTCGAGTTCCAGGAACGTGGTGTTCGGGGACGTCGCGAGGGCGGTCTGGAGTGTCGCGTTCGCCGCGGCCTTGCTGTAGTCGCCCGCGTTTCCGACGCAGTACCAGTAGGTGTTGGGCTTGCCCGTCGGCGTGGTGCTGCACCCGCCCTTGCCGGTGGTGAACAAGCGCGAGGTGTAGGTGTCCGGCATGTCCACCGACGAGTAGATCCCGGCCAGCCCCTTGTCGAGGACGGCCGCACTGGTGAAGATCTTGTACGTCGAACCCGCGCCACCGGTGTTGTACACGCCGGTGGGCAGTGCGTACGTCGTCTGCCCGGCGTTCTGGTCCTGTCCGTAGTCGCGGTTCGAGGCCAGCGCCACCACCTCGTGCCGGTCCTTGCCCGGTTTCACCAGCGACAACGTGTTCGCCACGTACGGCTGCGTCTTCTTGACCTGCGCCTCCGCCGAAACCTTCGCCTCGTGGTTGGCCCGCTGGTCCAGCGTGCTCTTGATCGTGTAGCCGCCGGAGTAGAGCTGGTCCTTGGTCATCGCGCCGGACTTGAGCAGGTAGTCCTCGACGTACTGGCAGAAGAAGCCGGCCTCGGCGCCCGCGCCGATGCAGTTGGCCGCCGGCTTCTTCGGGGCGTCCGGGACCACGCCCAGCGGCTCGGCCTTGAAGCGGTCCGCGTCGGCTTTCGCCAGCTTCTTGTTGTCCACCATGCGGTCGAGCACCAGGTTGCGGCGCGCGGTGGCCTTGTCCGGGTGGTTCCACGGGTCGTTGTTGATCGGGTTGTTCACCAGGCCGGCCAGCATCGCGGCCTGCGGCACGGTGAGCTTCTCCGGGGTCGTGTCGAAGTACGCGTGCGCGGCCGCGCCGATGCCGTAGATCTGCCGGGAGAACTCGACGATGTTGAGGTAGCCGGCCAGGATCTGCTGCTTGGTCAGCTTCGTCTCGAGCTGGATCGCGATCCGCGCTTCCTTGAGCTTGCGGGCGATCGACTGCTCCTGTGCCTTCTTCTGGCCGATCTGGTCGGTCCGGTAGACCACGTTGATCAGGTAGTTCTTGACGTACTGCTGGGTCAGCGTCGAGGCACCCTGGGTGTCGGCGCCGGTGCTGTTGCTGACGGCCGCGCGCAGCGTGCCCTGCCAGTCGACGCCGTGGTGCTCGTAGAACCGCTTGTCCTCGACCGAGACCAGTGCCCACTTCGTGGCCTCGTTGATCTGGTCCGGGTTGATCGGCAGCCGGTACTGGCTGTACAGGGTGGCGATCGGCGAGCCGGCGCTGTCCGTGACGGTCGTCACGAGCGGCGGCGGGATGTCGGCGAGGTCGCTGGAGGTCTTCTCCACCGTCTCGCTGGCCTGGTTGGACATCACACCGGCGGCACCCACGACGGGGAACAGCATGCCGGCGACGAGTACCCCCGCGAGCAGACAGAGGCCGATGAGCTTGAACAAACCATCCGCTTTTCGCACGAGGGCCAGGCTACCCGGAACGGATCAGGTGCCGGTGACGCCGTGTCTCCGACGGTGTGAAATCAGTGACAAAACAGACCCCGTTCGGTGACAACTGGTAACGGAAGGCATCCTGGGTCTCGACGGGGGGAACCGAAGGCCCCTACAGTCCGTCAACGTCTCACGAAGACAAGCCGTCGGATGGATCAACGCGAGTGGGAGCTCGCCTGCTCCGTTCAGCGGCACCGGCACCGGGGAGGTGCCCGGGTAACCGACGTGAGCTGAGGGAGACACGCTCGCGGGGGCAAGGGAGCGCAGTGCCTTTCCCCCGCTGGTGCGTCGATCACCAGGGTAGGGAGCTGGGGGTATGGAAACCAACCAGTCGAGCTGGCGAATCAACGCGTCCTGCCGGGACGCCGATCCGGACGGCCTGTTCGTCCGGGGTGCGGAGCAGAACCGGGCGAAAGCCGTCTGCATGGGCTGCCCGGTCCGCACGGAATGCCTCGCCGAAGCGCTCGACGGCCGGATCAACTTCGGCGTTTGGGGCGGGATGACCGAGCGGGAACGGCGGGCTCTGCTGCGCCGCCGTCCCGACGTCGTGAGCTGGGCCGATCTGCTCGAAGCGGCCAAGCGGGACGCGACGGAGCGGGTCAAGGTCGGCTGAGCGGCTGCGGGCGGCGCGGTCCTGCTGCCGCGCCGCCCGTACCGCTCAGCCGGCGAGCTTCACGCCGATGTCGCGCAGGCCGTCAAGGTCGTGCACGTCGCCGGCCAGCGCCGGCACCTTCGCCAGTGCCACCTCCGGGTGCGCCCGGGTGAACCGCGCCAGCAGCCGCTCCTCGCGCGCCGCCAGTTCGACGCGGTCGGCGTGCAGCCGCAGCACCGCCTCGGCCAGGGGAGCGCTCTGCAGCGACTCGGCCGCCGCCAGCGCCTCCGCGCCCGAGAGCTTCGCCAGCACCGGGTGCGTCCGGTTCGCGATCAGCCCCGCCAGCGGCATCGACTCGGCCGACAGGCGCTCGACGAAGTAGGACGCCTCGCGCAGCGCGTCCGGCTCCGGCGCGGCCACCACCAGGAACGACGTGCCGGAGGAGCGCAGCAGCTCCGCCGTCTTGCGGGCGCGCTCGCGGAATCCGCCGAACATGCTGTCGAAGGCCTGCATGAACGCCGACGCGTCGGTCAGCAGCTGGCCGCCGATGATCGTCGAAACCGCCTTGGCGAACATCGAGAACCCGGCGTTGACCACCTTGCGCAGGCCCCAGCCGCCGGCCTTCGCCGGGGCGGTGAGCAGCCGGATCATCCGGCCGTCCAGCGCACTCGAGAGCCGGGTCGGGGCGTCCAGGAAGTCCAGCGCCGACCGGCTCGGCGGGGTGTCCACGATGATCAGGTCCCACTCGCCGGTGGCCGCGAGCTGGCCCAGCTTCTCCATCGCCATGTACTCCTGCGTGCCGGAGAACGACGTGGAGATCGTCTGGTAGAAGGGGTTCTGGAGCAGCTGCTCGGCGCGTTCCGGGCCGGCGTGCACGCGCACCATGTCGTCGAACGTGCGGCGCATGTCGAGCATCATCGCCCAGAGCTCGCCCTTCGGCTCGAACCCCTCGACCTGCACCTGCTTCGGGTGGTTGCCGAGTTCGCGCAGGCCGAGCGCCTGGGCCAGCCGGCGCGCGGGGTCGATCGTCAGCACCACGGTCTGGCGGCCGCGTTCGGCCGCGCGCAGGGCCAGCGCCGCGGCCGTGGTCGTCTTGCCGACGCCCCCGGAGCCGCAGCAGACGATCACGCGGCTTTCCGGGGCGTCGAGCAGCGCGTCGATGTCGATGGTGGTCACAACCGCACCCCCTGGTCGGTCAGGGCCTCGGCGAGGTCGTAGAGGGCCGCGACGTCGATGCCGTCGGTCACGTCCGGCAGCTCGAGGGTCGGCAGGTCCGCCTCGGCGAGCTGCTCGCGGGCCCGCTGCTCCGCGGCGACCCGCACCGCGTGTTCGACAGTCTCTTCCACGAGCGCGTCCAAGGTGTCTTCCGGCAGTTTCAGCCCGGCCGACGCGAGCCCGGCGCGGACGCGGGAGGCGTCGACGCGGCCGTCGGCGGCGGCGGTCACCGAACGGGCGGGCAGCCGCGGCGGCCGGACCCGGTTGACCAGCACCGCGCCCGGGCGCAGGTCGGCGCCGTCCAGCTCGGCCACGGCCTCGACCGTCTCGCGCACCGGCATCTCCTCCAGCAGCGTGGCCAGGTGCACGGCGGTCTCCCCGGAGTGCAGCAGGCGGACGACGCCGTCGGCCTGGCCGCGGATCGGGCCGGTCTTCGCGAGGTCGGTCAGGGCCTTGGTGACGTCGAGGAACTTGACGACCCGGCCGGTCGGCGGTGAGTCGACGACGACGGCGTCGTAGGTGTGCCGCCCGTCGGACTCGGTCCGGCCGACGCACTCCTTGATCTTCCCGGTGAGCAGGACGTCCCGCAGGCCCGGCGCGAGCGTGGTCGCGAACTCGATCGCGCCCATCCGCCGCAGCGTCCGGCCGGCGAAACCCAGGTTGTAGAACATCTCGAAGTACTCGAGCAGCGCGGCTTCGACGTCGATGTGCAGCGCGCGCAGCTCGCCCCCACCCGGGACGGCGGCGATGCGCTGCTCGGCGTAGGGCAGCGGCTCGGTGTCGAAGAGCTGGGCGATGCCCTGCCGGCCTTCGACCTCGATGAGCAGCACCCGACGGCCTTCGCGGGCGAGCGCGAGGCCGAGCGCGGCGGCGAGCGTCGTCTTGCCCGTCCCGCCCTTGCCGGTGACGAAGTGCAGCCGGGCGCGGGCAAGCTCGTCGGTCCAGCCGGCATGGGAAATGGTCACTTCTGCACCCTAATTCAGCGCTCAACTGGCCAGCAGCATGACGCCTGCCGCAGCGGCGACGGCCGCGACGAGTGCCCAGCTCACGAGGCCGGGCAGCACGGTCAGGGTGAGCACGCCCACGACCACGAGCAGGGTGAAGGTGATCACCCCGCCGAGCGCGACCTGGCCGGAACTCTGCGTCCGGTCGCGCACCTTCGCCATCACGACGAGCACCAGCGGCAGCCCGGCCGCCGCGAGCAACGCCGTCGCGATCACCCGCCACGTTTCCACGCACCCACGCTAGCGGTGGCCGGGCGTGAGATGGACCACAGCCCGGCGCGTCGCCATCCGTTTTCCGGCGGCCGTCCCCGGCGCCCTTGCCCGCTTGGCTACGCTCCCGGCTATGAGCGCCACCAAGTGGGAGTACGCCACCGTCCCTCTGCTGATCCATGCCACGAAGCAGATCCTCGACCAGTGGGGCGAGGACGGCTGGGAGCTGGTCACCGTGCTGCCGAACCCGAGCGGCGAGCAGCACGTCGCCTACCTGAAGCGTCCGAAGGGCTGACCCGGTGAGCTGGAGCGAACGGCTGAAGGAGCTCGGCATCGAGCTGCCCGGCGTCGCGGCCCCGCTGGCCGCGTACGTGCCCGCCGTCCAGAGCGGCAAGCACGTCTACACCTCCGGCCAGCTGCCCTTCGTCGACGGCGTGCTCGCCGCGACCGGCAAGGTCGGCGCGGAGATCAGCCCCGAAGAGGCGAAGGGCCACGCCCGCACGTCGGCGCTCAACGCGCTCGCGGCCGTGCACGCACTGGTCGGCATTGACAACGTCGCGCGGATCGTCAAGGTTGTCGGCTTCGTGGCTTCCGCGGAGGGCTTCACCGGTCAGCCCGCGGTCGTCAACGGCGCGTCCGAACTGCTCGGCGAGGTCTTCGGCGACGCGGGTGTCCACGCCCGCTCGGCCGTCGGCGTCGCGGAGCTCCCCATCGGCTCGCCGGTGGAGGTCGAACTGATCGTGGAGGTGCAGTGATGGACCCGGACATCGAGCAGTCCACCCACGAGCTGCTGCTCCGGCTGGCCGGGCGGCTGCCCGACCAGCTGCTGTGGCGGTTCCGCGACTGGCTCGGCGAGGGCGCCATGGGCACTCTCGCCCGGACCCTGCCGAGGTCTTTGCTTAAGCACAGGATCGACCTCGACCAAACGGAGTACCGGCTGCTCGTGGCCGGTCTGATCCCGCACGGCGCCGACTGGCATCAGGTCAGTTCGACGCTGGGGGTAGACGACGTCACCGAGAACCGGTACACATTCACGTCGAGTGCGCCCGAATGGGTTAACTCGGTCGACTCCGTGTCCGTGTTGATCCACGCAACGTTGCGCGGTCGCCCGGACGTGGGGGAAGTGCGGCAGAGCTGGCGACACGTCGGTGTGGTCGGGCAGGGGACCGCGAAGCGCGTCCTGCTCATCACCGCGCAGGCGGGGTTGCCGAGGCTGACCGGCGAACTGCAGCGGGTGCTGCGGGTCCTGGGCGACGAAGAGCCCAGCGTCGAAGTCATCCCGCCGCGCTTCGACCTGCCGGGGTACCACCGGGCCGCGCTGGCCGACTCAGAGCTGGTCTGCGTGGGCGCCGTGGCGGGGTCCCGGCTAGTAGCCGCATAACGCTCGCCCGCCAGCGAGCTGGGAGGGAGCAAGGCAATGGTGGAGGTCCACGACGGCCCGCCCATGGACGGGTTCTCGGTGCCCCTGCGCCTGCACAACCTGTTGCTGGCCCTGGCGGGCCGGATCGACGACAGCGCGCTCACCGAAGCGCGTGAGCTGATCGCCCGGGCCCACATCGACGAGGCGGTCGAGCTGACCACCGGCACGCTCATCGCGGGCCGGATCCCGGTCAGCTCCGCCGAGCAGCGCGAGCTCGCGCTGGTCCTCGAGATGAGCCGGTCGGACGCGACGCTGGCGAACGACCTGCTGGTCGACGAGGCCGAGCCGGTCAACACGCACCGGTTCAGCGGCGAGAACGCGCCGGAGTTCGGCATCGCCGAGGCGCTCGACCGCACGCTGCAGGTGCTGCCGGACGTCCGTTCGGTGCACGCGGTGTGGCGCAACACCCCGGCCGGCAGCGTGCCGGGTGCGCTGCCGCAGCGCGTGGTGCTCGTCGAGCTGGGGCCGGAGGGCAACCCGCCGGCCGTCGCGTTCCGCGTCGACACGGCGTTGCGCCGGGCCGGGATCCACTCGGTCGTCGAGGTCAGCGGTCCGGGCGTCGCGCACTCCGAGTACCACCAGGCCGCGTCGGCCGCCGCGTCGCCGGCTTGGGTGACCGGGAGCACGTCGGCGCCCGCGTCGACGTACCGTCCCGAGCCCGCCAAGCCGTCGGCCCCGGTGAGCTCGGAGCCGGTCGCGGAATCGGGCAGCCGGCACAGCATGCGGTCGAGCAGCACCACGACGGCGCCGGCCGAGCCGGTCGCCCCGGTGGTGCCGATCGTCTCGCCGCCGGCCGCCGAGCCGCCCCGCAAGGCGCGGTCGGAGACGCGGGCGGAGCGCACCGCCGACCTGACCCCGGCCGAGGTGGCGCAGCTGCGGCAGGCGCTGGCCGAGGACCCGGAGAAGGGCCGCGAGATCGCCGCGGGCAAGCCGTCGATGCACGAGGTCGTCGAGCTGCCGGCGCTGGACCTGGACGACCCGAGCCTGAGCGAGCGCGACCGGGCGCTGCTGCGCGAGCTGCACGCCGAGCTGGCCGAGCGCGAGCGGGCCGAGGCGGCGAAGATGCGCCTCAACGGGGCTTCCCGGTCCGGCGGCGACCAGCGCGGCTGGACCGCTCCCTGAGGTTTGCGGCACGAAGCGGCACTTTCCCCGGGAAAGTGCCGCTTTTGCTGTGTCCGGCGGGCCACAACTGCGCGACGGGACGTCGGGTACCGGAGGTATGTTGCCCACGTGGAGCAGCCAAAGGAGTTTGTCTTCGACATCCCGGTCGGCGCGGGGGTGGCCACCCGCGCGAACGCCGACGGCCCGCCGGCGACGCCGAAGGACGCGGCCACCGTCATCCTGGTCCGTGACGGCGCCGACGGCGTCGAGGTCTTCCTGCAGCACCGGGTCAAGGGCATGCCGTTCGCGGGCGGGATGACCGTGTTCCCCGGCGGCGGGGTCGACCGGCGTGACGCCGACACCTCGGTGGCGTGGGCCGGGCCCGAGCCGTCGTGGTGGGCTTCGCGGTTCGGCTGCGACGAGGCGCTCGCGCGGGCGCTGACCTGCGCGGCCGTGCGCGAGACGTTCGAGGAGTCCGGCGTGCTGCTCGCGGGCGGCGCGGAGGAGGTGCTCACCGACGTCACCCCGTACGCGGCGGCCCGCCAAGCGCTGGAGACGCGGGAGGTGTCGCTGGCCGGGTTCCTCGCCGACGCGGGCCTCACGCTGCGGGCCGATCTGCTGCGGCCGTGGGCGCATTGGATCACGCCCGAGCAGGAGCCGCGCCGCTACGACACCCGGTTCTACGTCGCGAAGCTGCCCGAGGGCCAGGAGGCCGACGGGGCGACGTCGGAGGCGTCGAGCTCCGGCTGGCAGCGTCCCGGAGACGCCATCGCCGATGCGCGCGAAGGCCGCCGGATGCTGATGCCGCCGACCTGGCTGACGCTGAGCGAGCTGGCCGAGTTCGCCACCGCCGACGACGTGCTGGCCGCGCCGCGCGAGATCGTCCGGATCGCGCCGACGCTGGTCCGCGAGAACGACCACGTCCGGGTCGTCCTGGAGCCGCGATGAGCGCCCCGGCCTACGGCGTGCTGCGCCAGGTGTCCGAGACGGCTTCGGTGCTGCTGGAGAACAACCCGTCGTCGATGACGCTCGAAGGCACGAACAGCTGGGTGCTGCGGGCGACGCCGTCGAGCCCGGCCGTGGTCGTCGACCCGGGTTACCGCGACCTCGAGCACCTCGAGCTGCTGGCCGGGGTCGGTCCGGTCGAGCTGATCCTGCTCACGCACCACCACCCCGACCACGCCGAGGGCGCGCCGTGGTTCGCCGAGCGCGTCGGTGCGCCGGTGCGGGCGTTCGACCCCGCGCTGTGCGTCGGTGCTTCGCCCTTCGCCGACGGCGAGGTGATCCCGGCGGGTGGCCTGTCGCTTCGGGTCCTGCACACGCCGGGCCACACCGACGACTCGGTGTCGCTGGTGCTCGACGGCCAGGTGCTGACCGGCGACACCATCCTCGGGCGCGGCACGACGGTGCTGCACGACCTCGGCGACTACCTGCGTTCGCTGCGCAAGCTGATCGAGCTGCCGTCCGGGACGGCCGGGCTGCCCGGGCACGGTCCGGAGCTCCCCGACCTGCCCGCGACCGCGCGCGAATACCTCGCCCACCGGGAACAGCGGCTCGACCAGGTGCGTTCGGCTTTGGAGACGCTCGGGGCGGACGCCACGCCGCGCCAGGTCGTCGAGGCCGTGTACGCCGACGTCGACCGGGCGCTGTGGGCGCCCGCCGAGTGGAGCGTGCAGGCGCAGCTGGACTACTTGCGGTCGGAGGAGAACGGATGAGCAACGTCGAGGTCGAGTTCTACTGGCGGCCGGGGTGCGGGTTCTGCGCCGCCCTGGAGCGCCCGCTGTCGAAGAGCGGCTTCAACGTCCGCGCGATCAACATCTGGGAGGACCCGGCGGCGGCCGCACGGGTCCGCGAGGTCGCGAACGGCAACGAGACGGTGCCGACGGTGATCGTCGGGTCGACGGCCATGGTCAACCCGTCGTTCGCCGAAGTCGAGGCGGCGGTCAAGGCAGCTTCGGCGGCCTGAGCGCACCGGGTCGCTCTCCGTGGAGGAAGGCGGCCCACACTTCGCGGAGCCCGGTCTCGTTCTCGAGGCCCTTCGGGGCGCCTTCGAGCATGGGGGCGGCCCAGACGTCGTGGGTGCCGAAGAGGAACGGGATGTCGATGCAGTGGCAGGCGCCGAAGCGGTTGCCGGGCGCCTGCCAGTCGAAGCGGTAGGTGAAGGCGCCGAGCTTCTTCACCAGCCGGTCGCTGGTGAAGAAGCTGTTCGCCTGCTCGATGGTTTCCCGCGGCGCGTCGGGGACGAAGGCGCGGAGTTCCTCGCGCGTCCAGCTGATCAGCGCGGGTCCCTCGGACGCGGCTTCGACGAGGTCTTCGGCGACGAGGTCGTTGTCGGCGACCAGCTGGAACGGTGGCTCGATCGAGCCGGGCTGGCCGGGGACCGCGAGCTGAGCGGCCAGCAGCCGGTCCACCGGGGCGGTCCTGGGGTCCGGCAGCGCCCGGGCGATCCGGTTCGCTTCGTCCCATGTGGACGGCCGCATCCCGACGGGTGCGCTCTGCAGGGCGATCCGCTTGACGAGCCCTCGCGTCCGCGGCGACGACCACAGGGCGAGCGTCGACTGGGCACCGGCCGACTGTCCGCCGAGGGTGAGTTCGGCCGGGTTTCCCCCGAAAGCGGCGATGTTGTCCCGCACCCATTCCAGGGCGGCGAGCTGGTCGCGGAGCCCGAGGTTCGGCGGCACGCCGTCCAGCGCGGCGAAGCCGAGGGCGCCGAGCCGGTAGTTGATCGTCACGACCACGACGTCGGCGTCGCGGGCCAGGCGCGTGCCGGTGTACCACACCTGGCCGCCCGAGCCGCTGGAGAACCCACCGCCGTGGATCCACACGAGCACCGGCCTGCTCCCGCTGACCGAGGGGGTGAAGACGTTGAGGAACAGGCAGTCTTCGCTTTGCCGCAGCGGCATCGGCCCGAGCGCGTGCTCCAGCCGCGACGGCGGCTGAGGCGCCGCGGGGCCGGGTTCGAGCGCGTTCCGGACACCGGTCCACGGCTTCGGTGGCGTGGGCAGTTCGAAGCGTTTCGCGGTGGCGTAGGGGATTCCCCGGAAGGTGCCGTCTTGCCCGCGGACCCGGCCGGTTGCCGTTTCGACGATCATTTCGCCTCCGCGAAGTACACGGCCGCCCCGAAGGCGTCGCCGGCGCGAACGAAGAACCCGCGGTCGTTCGTGGTCGTCGGGACGTGGTCCTCGATCAGCTTCCGCGCTTTCGCCAGCTCCTTGACCACGACGCCGTGCGCGGCGAAGTACGGCAGTGCTCGCGGAGTTTCGCCGGGCAGGAGGGTGTCGAGGTCGCTCACCGCGGCGATGTCGACGAGTGACCGGCCGCCGGTGATCACGTCGTAGCGGTCGCGGTACGCGCCGACCTCGTCGTCGGGCACGACCAGCAGGATTCCGGCGACACCGCGGGCGCCGTTCGGGTGGCCGAGGTAGCGCGGCTGGTGGACGTACTCCGGGGTGAGGTGCTCGGCGGTGTGCAGGATGCCCTCGGGGGTCCGGTCGCGTCCGATGTGGACACTGCGGAAGCGTGCGGTGCGGGTGCCTTCCGGTAGCTCGACGTCCCGCTGCAGCTGCAAAACGCCTGAGCTGGAAAGCCCGGCTTCGCGGAGCCGGCGTTCGGCTGCTGCCGAGTCGTCGACGCCGAAGGAGCAGCCGTGCAGGCCGTCGCCGCGGGCGTCGAGGATCGGCAGCACGCGCCACGGGTCGCCCGCTTCCTCGTCGACGATGCCGATCAATTCGAGGAACGAGTCGCCGAAGTAGGCGCAGCGGTTCGCCGTGCAGCTCGGGACCGGTTCGCTCTGGTCGCTGACGGCCGCGAAGTGCCGCGACGGCGGGCTGAGCGTGAAGCCGAGTTCTTCGTAGCGCCGCCAGGTGTCCGCGTAGTTCCTGGTCAGGAAGACGGTGTGGTCGATGTGCATGACCTCGATCGTGGTCGTCCTGCCGCCTTTCTTCCCTTCATCGCTCGGTTGTGCCCGAAATCCGACATCTCCTAGGCTCGTTTGGTGGAATCCGGTCTCCTCGACGAGTTGGACCGCGGCTTGGCGCACGCGCTGCAGCTGGACGGCCGGGCGTCGTTCAGCACGATCGCGGCGGTGCTGGGCGTGTCGGACCAGACGGTGGCCCGCCGCTATCGGCGGCTGCGGTCGACGGGGGTGCTGCGGGTGGTGGGTGTCCCGGAGGCGGCCGCGCTGGGGCAGGTGCACTGGTTGGTCCGCCTCCGCTGCGTCCCGGACGCGGCGGCCCCGATCGCGGCGGCGCTGGCCCGCCGGGACGACACGCAGTGGGTGAGCCTGCTGTCCGGCGGCACGGAGATCGCGTGTTTCATCCGGGCACCCCAGCGCGAGGAGGCGGACGGGTTGCTGCTCGGGCAGCTGCCGCGGACGCCGCGGGTGGTGTCGATGACGGCGTACCGGCTGCTGCGCCGGTTCGCCGGTGGCCCGGCGGGGTGGCCGGGCCGGTCGAACGCGTTGTCCGCCGAGCAGGTGGCGGCTTTGCGCCGCCCGGCTCCGGACGTCGATTACCGCCCGGAGCCGGGGGACCCGGCACTGATGGCGGCGCTGGCCCACGACGGCCGGGCCGACCTGCCGACACTGGCGGCGGCCTCCGGCCGGTCGGAGTCGACGGTCCGCCGCCGGCTGGAGGTGCTGCGGTCGTCGGGGGTGCTGTACTTCGACGTGGAAGTGGACGCGGCACTGCTGGGCTACCCGCTGACCGCCACCCTGTGGCTGACGGTGGCGCCCTCGGCCTTGGAGCCGGCGGGCCGGGCGCTGGCCACGCACCCACCGGTGGCGTTCGCCGCGGCCACCACGGGCCCGGCCAACCTGGTGGTGACCGTCGGCTGCCGCGACGACGCGGCGCTGTACTCGTACCTGGCCGACGACCTGGGCGGGCTGCCGGGCGTCCGGCAGGTGGAAACCGCGCCGATGATCCGGACGTTGAAACGCTTCGGAACCTTGTAGCGAGCGTTCACTCGGGGTCCCGCGGACCGACTTCATCTCGCACTACGCGATCCGCCAGCTCCGGCGGCACGCCGGACGGATCAGCGACCTCATCCACGCGACGATGATCGTCCGCGCTCTGCCGAAAATCCTCGAACCGGGGGAACGGATCGCCCGCCGCCCCTCGCTGGCTTCCGGAAACGATCCGGACCGGAAGTTCGACCTGCAGACCGACCGCCGGGTGGCCGAGTTCAAAGCCGCGGGCTGGAAGGGGCGCGACGCGATGCGCAAGCGCATGCTCGTGGCCGACCTGGTCGGGCTCGTCCTCGGGCGCGGCGAGCTTCGGGCCGAGCTCTACGTCCTCGGCCCGGTGCCCATCGAGTTCCTGCGAACCAGCGGCTCGTCGGTGGAGTGGATGCTCGGCCGGTCCGCGCCGAATCTCCGGCAAGCCTACGAACAGCGCTTCGGGAGCGCGGCCATGACGGTCAGCCAGTTCACCCACGGCCCGGCCGAGGACGTGGCCCTCATCGACCTGGCGGAACTGCTCGGAATCGGCTGAGCTACCGGGGCAGCATCGGCATCAGGTAGTACGTCAGCGCCACCTCCCCGGGCTCCGCCGACCGCAGGACGCACGCCCGCATCCCCGGCTGGATCGCCAACGTCACCCGCTCCCCGGCGAACGCCCCCAGCGCATCGAGCAGGTACCGGGCCTGGAACGACGGTGACGTCCGGCCGCCGCCGACCTCCGCCTTCAGGACCTCCTCGGCCTCGCCCGTGTCCTGGCGGGCGCTCGCCAAGCGGACCTGGGCGTCTCCGACCTCCAACGTCAGGACCCGCCGGTCTTCCGCGTACACCCCGACTCGGCGGACCGCCGCCGCCAAGGCAGCCGCCTCCAGGGTCACCGTGGTGTCCACCTCGCCCGAGGCGATCGACTCCTCCGACAGGAAGCCCGCGTCCAGGACCGCCGTCGCCACCAGGCCGCCCGGCCAGCTCAGCCCGAACCGCCCCGGGGCGACGTGGAGGCCGACCGCGCCGGCCGCCTGGCGCGCCGCCTCGGCCAGCAGGGGCGCCGGGACCAGGACGTCCAGCGCGCCCGGTGCGCGCAGCGGCAGCCGGGCCACCGCCATCCGGTAGCGGTCCGACGCCGTCAACGTCAGGCGAGCGCCGGCGGCCTGCACGCGGACGCCGGTGAACAGCGGCAGCGGGTCGTCCTTCGCCGCCGTGCCCGCGACGATCCGCAGCGCCGACGCGAACGCCGCGCCGTCCACCTCGGCCACGCGAACCGGCGGGTCGGCGGTGCCCCCCGAGCCGGGCAGCAGTGGCAGCGCGAACCGGGCGTTGTCCAGCCGCAACGCCAGGCGGCTGCCCTCGACGACCAAGCGCACCAGCTCGGCGTCGAGCACCTTCAGCGTCTCCACCAGCGGCGCCGCGGGGACGACGACCGAGCCGTCCGTGTGCGTGGTCGCCGGGCAGCCGAACCTGACGGCGAGGTCCGAAGCCGCGCCGGCGACCGTCAGCCCGGCCGCGTCCGCCGCCAACCGCAGCCCGGTGCGGGACGGCAGCAGGCGCGACGCGGCCGAGACGGCCGCCGAGAGGCGGTGGGCAGGCGCGGTGACGTCCATGCCCGCAAGCTAGCGGCCGGCACCGACAAAAACCGGCCGCCTACGCGTTGACCAGCTCGGGAACCGGAGCGGACCGGGCGGAACGGACCGTGCCGCGCAGCAGCCAGACGACCACCGCCAGCACCAGCCCGGCCACGCTCGCCGCCAGGAACGCCGCGCCGGGGCCGGCGTGCTCGACGACGTACCCGCTGATCGACTGGCCCGCCGCCAGGCCCAGCGTCACCGCCGTCAGCACCCAGCCGAACGCCTCCGCCGCCGTCCCGGACGGTGCGACCACCTCGATCGTCGTCGAGTGGGCCGTCGACTGCGGCGTGATCAACGCGCCCGCCAGCAGCATCATCAGCGCCAGGCCCCACAGCGAAGACGGCCACGCGAGCAGGGCGACCAGTGCGCCGAACCCGCCGAGCAGCACCGGCAGCCGCACGCCCAGCTGCCGCGGCCAGGGCCGCAGGCTGTAGGCGACGCCGAACGCGACCGAGCTCAGCGACCACGCCGACAGCAGCAACCCACCCGTAGCGGGGGAGCCCGCCTCGGTGGCCGCCGCCGGCACGGCGACCTCGACGAACCCGATCACCACGCCGAAGCCGAGCGCGGCCACCGCCAGGGTCCGCATGCCCGGGCTCGCCAGCGCGCCCAGCAGCGACCCGTGAGACTCCGGCGACGGCCCCCACGCCCGCACGGCCGGGCTCAGCGCGAACAGCACCGCGCCGGTGAACTGCAGCGCGACCCCCAGCACCAGCCCGGTGCCCGCCCACGGCGCCATCACCAGCAGCCCGGCCACGCCGGGGCCGAGGATGAAGAAGACCTCCATGCTGATCGCCTCATAAGAGAACGCGGCGTTGCGCGGGCCACCCGGCGGGAGCAGGCGCCCCCACAGCGCCCGCGACGCCGATCCGACCATCGGCTCGGTCAGCCCGGTGAGGGCACCCAGCGCGACGAGCACGGCCGTCGCGGCGTGCGATTCGATCGCCGTGACCAGCGCGCTCATCGACAGCGCCAGCAGGAGCGCGACGGTGAGCAGCGGGCGGGTCGGCCCGAACCGGTCGATCAGCCTGCCCTGCACCACCGCGCCGACCGACACCCCGACGAGTGAACCGGCCGAGACGAGCCCGGCGACGGCGAAGGAACCCGTCTCGCGCTGGACGTAGAGCAGGGCCGAGATGCCGATCATGGCGATCGGCAGGCGGGCGAGCACGGCCGCGACGGCGGGCCACCGGGCCGCCCGGGTCGTCAGCGCGGTGCGGTAGTCGGCGAGGGACGTGCGGCTTTCGTGGTTCGAGACAGACTGGGACACGCGTACAAGTATGCCGCAGACTGGTACGTCAGTACCAGTTGTTTGACGGTCACGTGCGTCACCGGCAGACTGGAGGTGGATCTTGGCGCCGGTTCACCAGGTTTCGATCAGGTAACACTGACGATATTCTCCGTGGACTCCTGCAACGAAACGCCCCCGACGGCGTCCTTGAGAGTGAATGGCCTTGAATTCGTGGGTATGGGCCGTGATGGTTGAACAACAGCAGAGAAACCCAGCTCCCTCCGGCACACGGGTCGGGGCCCGGCCCGGAGGGCGGGGAGCGCGGATCGTCGGGGGATGGTCCGCGCAAACAACGAAGAGCCGGTGCGCCACGTCGGGGGTGGCGCCCGGCTCTTTGTTGTCCGGTGACACAGTCGTGGACCAGGACACCGGGACACCATGAAGCCACGAAGAAGGCCCCTCGGCAAGCCGAGAGGCCTTCGACGTGAGAGAGACTCAGCGGGCCCGGCGGGCCAGCCGCTCCGGGTCCAGGATCAGCACACTCTTGCCCTCGAGCCGCAGCCAGCCGCGGTGGGCGAAGTCGGCCAGCGCCTTGTTGACGGTCTCGCGGGACGCGCCGACGTACTGGGCGATCTCTTCCTGCGTCAGGTCGTGGGTGACCCGCAGCAGGCCCGCCTCCTGGCTGCCGAACCGCTGCGCGAGCTGCAGCAGCGCCCGCGCCACGCGGCCCGGGACGTCGGTGAAGATCAGTTCCGCGACCATGTTGTTCGTCCGGCGCAGGCGGCGCGCGACCACGCGCAGCAGCTGCTCGGCGATCTCCGGGCGGGTCGAGATCCACTGGCGCAGGGCCGGGCGGTCCATGGTGACCGCGCGGACCTCGGTGACCGTGGTCGCGCTCGACGTCCGGGGGCCGGGGTCGAAGATGGACAGCTCGCCGAACATGTCCGACGGGCCGAAGATGCCCAGCAGGTTCTCGCGGCCGTCCGGGGACTTGCGGCCGATCTTCACCTTGCCGGACTGGATGATGTACAGCTTGTCGCCGGGTTCGCCCTCGTTGAAGATGACATGGCCGCGGGGGAACTCCACGGATTCCAAGGTCTGGGCCAGCGCCTCCGCCGCTGCCGGCTCCACACCCTGGAAAATGCCCGCACGGGCCAGGGTTTCGTCCACCTCGGGTGCCTCCTCGTCGAGAAACGATCACGCTCCCCCTTGGCTGGAGGAGCGTGACGCCGATCACTTGCGCGTCAGTCTAGGGCGTACTCCCGAGATCGCTCGCCGGACTCGCACGTGGCGGAAACGATCTCGTTCGAACGTGGAGCCTAACTCCGCACGCGACGCGCGCGTAGCCTGGCTGCCCGTCCGCCCAGCCTACGCAGCCGGAACAGCTCCAGCGCGCGGCCGATGCCGTGCCCGTAGAGCGCCCTGACCTCGTTGGGCTGCGCCTGCTCGAGGAACTCTTCGACCTCGTTCTCCTGCACCGCGACGTGCTTCAGTCTGCTCTCCACGCGCTCCATGCCGAGCGCGAAGAACATGATCACCAGGGGGACCAGGATGACGAACCAGACGGTCATGACCGGACCCCGAAACACTCGATGGAAAGCATCTACTCCAGATCCTCGCTCATGGCGGCCGGAAAACGCGCCGAGGTGGTGCTCTGGCGTGTCGGTCGTCCACCGGTGCAGTCACCGGCTCGTCCGACGGCGCCCGTAGGCTATCGGGGTGCCACCTGCCACCACGAACGCCCCCCGTGAGGGCGCTGGTGAAAGCCGGTTAGCTCTGGTGAGACGCGCCAGGCGGATGAAGCGTTGCCTCGACGACGTGTATCCGGACGCCCACTGCGAGCTCGACTTCACCACCCCGCTGGAACTGCTGGTCGCGGTCGTGCTGTCCGCGCAGACCACCGACGTCCGCGTGAACCTCGTCACGCCCGCGCTGTTCAAGCGCTACCGGACCGCCGCCGACTACGCCGGCGCCGACCGCACCGAGCTGGAGGAGTACCTCCGGAGCACCGGCTTCTACCGGGCCAAGGCCAACTCCGTGATGGGGCTGGGCGCGGCGCTGGTCGAGCGCTTCGGCGGCGAGGTCCCCGGCAAGCTCGAAGACCTGGTCACCCTGCCCGGTGTCGGCCGCAAGACCGCCAACGTCGTCCTCGGCAACGCCTTCGACGTGCCAGGGATCACCGTCGACACCCACTTCGGCCGGCTGGTCCGGCGCTGGGGCTGGACGGCGGAGGAGGACCCGGTCAAGGTCGAGCACGTGGTCGGCGAGCTGATCCCCCGCAAGGAGTGGACGATGCTCTCGCACCGGGTGATCTTCCACGGCCGTCGCGTCTGCCACGCCAAGAAGCCGGCCTGCGGCGCCTGCCCGCTGGCCAAGGACTGCCCGTCGTACGGCACCGGCCCGACCGGGTTCGGCGAAGCCGCGAAGCTGGTCAAAGGCGAAGAAAAGGACCACATCCTGGCCCTGGCTGCGCCTCGGTGACGAGCGTCACCAAGTGGGCGTTGGCCGCCGCGGTGCTGGCGGTGGCGCTGATCGTCGCGCTGCTGCCGCGCGGGGGTGACGACTCCGCCGCGAAGCCGGCCGGCGACCTCGGGCCCGCCCGGTCCGCGGCGGCGCTCCAGCCGTGCCCGGCGCCGGGCCCGGCGCAGCCGGTGAAGCAGCTCGAAGGCGTCACGGTGGACTGTCTCGGCGACGGCGTGCGCGTCGACGTCGGCAAGGCCCTCGCCGGTGCTCCCGCGCTGGTCAACGTGTGGGCGACCTGGTGCCAGCCGTGCCGGACCGAGCTGCCCGTGCTCCAGGAGTACGCGAAGCAGCCGGGTGCCGTGCGCGTCCTCGGCGTCCAGGTGCAGAGCCCGGCGAAGGACGGCCTGGACCTGCTGGCCGAGCTGAAGGTGCACCTCCCGTCGGTGTTCGACGGTGACGGGCGGACCGGCCCGGTCCGGACGGCGCTGAAGGTGCCTCCGTCGCTCCCGGCGTCCTACTTGGTCACCGCGTCCGGCGAGGTGCGGTTCATCGCGAATCCGCGCTCGTTCGTGAACACTGACCAGGTGCGCGCGGCAGTCGAGGGGGCATCGTGATCGGACCGCTGGTCGAACCCGAGTCGGTTCCCGAGTGGCTCCGGCCGCTGGTCAAGGTGAGCGGCGAGGTCGATTCCAGGACCTTCACGCGGTTCAGCCCGCCCGAAGACGCGTACACCCGCCCGGCCGCCGTGCTCATCCTCTTCGGTGAGCGGGAGGCCGACGGCGAGCCGGACATCCTGCTGCAGCGCCGCGCCGACACGCTGGGCTCGCACGCCGGCCAGGTGGCCTTCCCCGGCGGCGGCGCCGAGGAGGGTGACGGCGGCCCGGTCGGTACCGCGTTGCGCGAAGCCGAAGAAGAGACCGGCGTGGTCCCTTCCGGCGTCCGGCCGGTCGCGGTGCTGCCGGAACTGTTCGTCCCGGTGTCCGGCTTCGCCGTGACGCCGGTGCTGGCGCACTGGGCCGAGCCGTCGCCGGTGCACGCGGTCGACCCGGCCGAGACGGCGTCCGTCGCGCGCGTGGCGATCGCCGACCTGGTCGACCCGGCGAACCGGTTCACCGTGCAGAAGAAGGGCATGCCGTGGAAGGGGCCGGCCTTCGAGGTCGGCGGCCTGTTCGTCTGGGGGTTCACGGCCGGGTTGCTGTCGGTCCTCCTGAGTCTGGGAGGCTGGGAGCGCGAATGGGACTCGGGTGACGTCCGGGACCTCGACGAGGCGCTGGCCGCGTTCGATGCCCGTGTGAAGGAGTGACGCGGTGAACTGGGTCGATGTGCTGGTGCTGCTGCTGGCGCTGCTGGCGGCGGTGTCCGGCGCATACCAGGGCGTGATCATCGCGTTGCCGTCGCTCGTCGGCGTGATCCTCGGCGCGGTCGCCGGGATCAAGCTCGCGCCGGTCGTCGTCGCGTTCTTCGACGACCCCGTCTGGAAGGTCGCCTTCGCGGTGGCGACCGTGGTCTTCCTGGTCGCCTTCGGCGAGGCGATCGGCGTCTACGTGGGCCGGCGGCTGCGGCAGAAGATCAACCCGGACCGGCTCTCCGGCATCGACAAGGCGCTCGGCGCGGTCGTGCAGGCCCTGGTCGTGTTCGTGGTGGCGTGGCTGATCGCGACGCCGCTGACCACCGTGTCCGGCCTGCCCGGGCTGGCCAAGGCGATCAACGGCTCGGTGGTGCTCGGCAAGGTCAACGACGCCATGCCGTCGGCCGCCCAGGGTTTCCCGAGCCAGCTGCGCAAGCTGCTCGACGCGTCCGGCTTCCCGTCCATCGTGGACCCGTTCCAGAAGGCGCCGACGGCCGACACCTCGCCGCCGGACCCCGCGCTCCAGCGCAGCGGGATCGTCCAGGAGCTGCACGGCAGCGTGGTCAAGATCCGCGGCACCGCGAGTTCGTGCTCGCGATCGCTCGAAGGCAGCGGATTCGTGATCGCGCCGCAGCGGGTGATGACGAACGCGCACGTCGTGGCGGGCACCGACACCGTCGGTATCGAGACGACCCAGGGCGACTACCCGGCCCGCGTCGTCTACTTCGACCCGGAGGTCGACATCGCGGTGCTCGCGGTGCCGCGCCTGAAGGCCGAGCCGCTCCAGTTCGCCCCGGAGACGGCGTCGGCGGGTGACAGCGCGGTCGTGCTCGGCTACCCGCTCGACGGCCCGTACCGGGCGACGCCGGCGCGCGTGCGCGGCCGGATCAACCTGCGCGGCCCGGACATCTACGAGGCGAACACCGTGCAGCGGGACGTCTTCACGGTCCGCGCCGAGATCCGCAGCGGCAACTCCGGCGGCCCGATGGTGACCCCGGACGGCAAGGTCATCGGCGTCGTCTTCGGCGCGGCGGTCGAGGACCCGGAGACCGGGTTCACGCTGACGGCCGAGCAGGTCCGCGCCGAGGTCGACGCGGCACCGTCGCAGACGACGAACGTGTCCACCGGCTCCTGCGCCGCTTAACGCCCGTACCGCAGCGCCAGGCCGTCGAGCAGGGCCCGCGTGCCGAGCTCGAAGATGTCGTCCAGCACCAGGTCGTAGCCGGTCTCGGTGAGGTCGGCGAACATCTTGGCGAACGTCGGGTGCCCGGCCGTCATGGCCGCGACCGCGGTGCTCTGGTGGTCCATCCAGCCGTCCTCGGTCAGCCCGGACGACGCCCGCGCGCTCTGCTCGCGTTCCAGGTGGATCGCCAGGCCCTGAACGTGGCTGAAGAACAGGACGTGCAGGTCGCACAGCGTCGCCGCGTCGACGCCGAGCTCGGACAGCGCGGACAGCGCCCACTCACCGTGGACGGCGAGGTTGCGCAGCGGCAGCGGTCGCGTGATCGGCCCGAGCTGCGCGAGCCACGGGTGCCGCCGGTAGAGCGACCAGAGCGTGCGGCCGCCGAGCGCCAGCCGGTCACGCCAGTCACCCGACGGCTTCGCCGGGTAGCCGCGCTCGCCGAACGCCGCGTCGGCCATGAGCAGCACGAGTTCGTCCCGGCTCCGCACGTACCGGTACGGCGCCATCGCCGCGACGCCGAGGCGGGCCGCGACCCCGCGCATCGACAGCGCGCCGAGGCCCTCCGTGTCGGCGATGGTGATCGCGGTCCGCACGAGCTGCTCGCGGGTGAGCCCCCGGCGGCCGCCGCGGTGGTCGCGGTCGGCGACGACCGTGCCGGACCGCGGCTCGGCGCGGACGACGCCCTCCTGGCTCAGCAGGTCCAGCGCCTTCGCCGCGGTCGCGAGCGCGACGCCGTGGTCCGCCGCGAGCCGCCGGGTGGAAGGCACCCGTGCGCCCGGCGTCAGCTCCCCGCGGGCGATCCGGCCGCGCAGCTCGTCGGCGATGGCCACGTACTTCACGGCGGTCTCCTGACCTAGTACAGAAGGCCATCTGTACTAGTACAGAAATAGCCGTTCAGCTGTGGGTTGTCCAGAGTGGAGCGTACAAGCGTACGAACCTGGAGGAAACCATGCGGAACGTCCTGATCTCCGGCGCCGGTGTCGCCGGCGGCACCTTGGCCCGGTTCCTGGCGCGCGCCGGCTGGGCGGTGACCGTGGTGGAGCGGGCGCCCGGCCCGCGCACCGGCGGCCAGGCGATCGACGTGCGCGGGGTCGCCCTCGACGTCGTCGACGAGCTGGGTCTCGGCGACCGGATGCGCGCACTGCGCACCCGGATGCGCGGCATGTCCGTGGTGGACGGCGACGGCCAGGAGCTGTACCGGTCCGAGGAACACACCTACAGCAGCGGGCGGCTCGACAGCGCCGACTTCGAGGTGCTCCGCGACGACGTCGTCGCGATCCTGCTGGACGCCCCCGGCGTCGAGTACGTCTTCGGTGACGCGATCACGGCGTTGACCGAAGAGGAGCACGGCGTGCGCGTCGAGTTCGAGCGCGGTGGCTTCCGGACGTTCGACCTGGTCGTCGGGGCCGATGGCCTGCACTCGGTGGTGCGGCAGCTCGCCTTCGGGCCGGAGGCGGACTTCACCCGGCACCTCGGGCAGTACCTGGCGATCTTCCCGGCGCCCAACTTCCTGGGGCTCGAAGACTGGCAGGTCTGGTTCCGCCACGAGCACACCGGCGGGGTCGCGTATCCCGTGCGGGACAACACCGAGCTGCGCGTCACGCTCGGCTTCGGCTCGGAACCGCTGCCGCGGTTGACCGTCCCGGAGCAGAAGCGGCTGGTCGCCGAGCGGCTCGCCGGAGTCGGCTGGGAGGTGCCGAAACTGCTCGAAGCGATGGCGGCGGCGGACGTCTTCTACTTCGACGCGATGGCCCAGATCCACCTGGACCGCTGGTCGGCCGGGCGGGTGGTGCTGGTGGGGGACGCCGGCTACTGCGCCTCGGCGCTGTCGGGCCAGGGGACGAGCCTCGCGCTGGTCGGCGCGTACGTCCTCGCGCAGGAACTCGGCCGGGGCAGCCACGACGAGGCTTTCGCGGCTTACGAAACGCGGATGCGGCCCTTCGTCGAGCTGAACCAGGCGCTGGCCACCGAAAACCCGGAAGGACCGGCCTCGGACGAGTCGGTCGAGCGGGCGAAGAACGCCATCAGTCTCGCTTGAGGAAGCCGGCCAGGGCCGCGGATGTGCGGTCGGGCGCCTCGAGGTGGGGGAAGTGCCCGACGTCCGGCCAGATCTCCGGCTCGGCGTGCGGGCCCGCCCAGCGCGTCGACGACAGCGCCGTTTCCGGGAGGATGCAGGTGTCGTCGGCGCCGTGCAGCTGCAGCGTCGGCGCCGCGATCCGGGTGCCGACGGCGTCGGTGAACCGGCGGCCTTCGCCGCGGAACTGGGCGCGGAACGCCCACCGGTAGTACTCGAGCGCGCTGTGCGCGACCCCGGGCACGAGCATCGCCTGCCGGAACGCCTCGACGCTGCCGTCGAAGTCCGATGTGGACCGCCAGCGGTGGCCGGCCCAGCCGCCGAACAGGTCCGCGACGGCCTGGGCGTCGTCCTTCGTGAGCCACTTCTCCGGTGCCATCGGCACCTGGAAGCGGAAGAGGTGGCCGGCCGCCCGGCCCTGGCCGCGCCACGGGCGGGCCGCGCCCGAGCGCAGCGCGAGCGGGTGGGCGGCACCGATCGCCGTCACCGAGGACACCAGCCGCGGGTGCAGCGCCGCGACCGTCCAGGCGAGCATGCCGCCCCAGGCGTGCCCGACGAGGTGGGCGCGGCGCGCGCCGAGCGACTTGATCAGGCCGCCGACGTCACCGGCCAGCGTCCACGCGTCGTAGCCGCGTGGCGGCTTGTCCGAGTCGCCGTAGCCGCGCAGGTCGACGGCCACCGCGCGGAACCCGGCTTCGGCCAGGGCCCGCAGCTGGTGGTGCCAGGTCCACCAGAACTCGGCGAACCCGTGCAGCAGCACCACGACCGGCCCCTCGCCGAGCTCGGCGACGTGCAGCCGGATGCCGTTCGCGGACACGTCGCGGTGGACCCACGGGCCGTCGAGCCGGACGATCGACGGGTCGGGGGACGCGTGCAACGACTTCAGTCGCGGGTGGTCAAGCCGGCTTCGGGCGCACGCTGCGGCTTGAGCGCGGCGGCGGTCTCCTTGACGCTGGCGATGGTCCGCTCCGGTGCCTTGAACTTCTTCACCTTGCGGTAGCCGAGGAACCCGGCCGCGCCCGCGACGAGCAGCATCAGCACGAACACGATGCCGAACGCGATCCAGCGGTACCGCAGCCACTGGGCCAGCCCCTCGGCCGCGAAGAAGAACAGGAAGAACGTGCTGTACAGGAAGACCGTCAGCGCGATCAGGAAGAAGACGGCCCCCTTGAGGCCCTTCTTCACCTCGCCGACCAGTTCGGACTTCGCCAGCTCCATCTCGGCCCTGACCAGGGTGGAGATGTGCTGGGTCGCGTCGCCGACCAGGCGGCCGATCGACTGGTCGCCGGGGACGTCGGTGGCGGAGGACAGCGGGAGGTAAGGCACGGCCCCCACGCCGTCGGGGGTGCGTTCGTGTTTGGGGCTGCTCACCGGGTCATCGTGCCATGTGTCCCGAAACCGGGCGCGGCGGCGTCACAGTGTGTCGGAGATTCGCGCGTGAACCTTGCTACGTCGGAGTAGCAGGGCCGCCGCCAGCAGGGACGCCGTCGCCGAAGCGATCAGCACCGCCGCCTTCGCCAGTTCGCTCGCCTCATCCGGCAGCGCCAGCTCCGCGATCAGCAGGCTGACGGTGAACCCGACCCCGCCGAGCACCGACAACGCGGCCAAGTCCCGCCAGCCCATCCCGCGCGGCTTCTCCGCCACGCGCAGCTTCACCGCGAGCAGGCTGGCCCCCAGGATGCCGACGACCTTGCCGCCGAGCAGCCCGGCGAGCACCGCGAGCGGCAACGCCGTGGTGAAGACCGCGCCGAGCGCGTCGGCGTCGACCGAGATCCCGGCCGCGAAGAGCGCGAACACCGGCACGGCGACCGCCGCCGACCACGGCTGGAGCCGGTGTTCGAGCCGCAGCGCGGGCGCTTCCGCCTCGCCGTCGTCGGCGCGGACGCGGGTGAGCAGACCCAAGGCGACGCCGGCGATCGTGGCGTGGATGCCCGCCGAGTGCACCGCGACCCAGACGACCAACGTCAGGGGGACGTACAGCCACGCTGTCCGGACGCGGCGGTGCTGCAAGAACGCGTAGAGGGCGAGCGCGACGACGGCCACAGCCACGGCGACCAGGTCGAAGCCCGTCGTGAACAGCACGGCGATGACGACGATCGCGCCGAGGTCGTCCACCACGGCGAGGGAAAGCAGGAAGACACGGGCGCTCGAGGGCAGGTTCGACGCCGTCAGCGCGAGCACGCCGAGGGCGAAGGCGATGTCCGTGGCGACCGGGATCGCCCAGGCCCGGTCGATCCCCGGCGTTCCCCAGCCGACGCCGAGGGCGACGAGCGCGGGCACGACCATGCCGCCGATCGCGGCGACGACCGGCAGGATCGCCTGCTTGAACCGGGAAAGCTCGCCGACGACGAGCTCGCGCTTGAGCTCGAGCCCGGCGACGAAGAAGAACAGAGCGAGGAGGCCGTCCTTCGCCCAGTCGCCGAGCGTGAGGTTCAGGTGCAGGAACTCCGGGCCGAGCCGGAAGCCGCGCAGCGCGTGGTAGCTCTCCCGCAGCGGCGAGTTGGCCCAGAGCAGCGCGACCGCCGTCGCACCGAGGAGGATGAGCCCACCGGTCGTCTCGGTGCGCAGGTAGCGGGCGAATTCGCTGAACGGGCGGGTCACCAGGGCGGCTCCAGGGGTCGCTGATCACTGTTGCCGACCAGGCTTCCCGGCGCACCTAGGTGCCATTTTACCAGTCGTCAGTCACGCATTGTCATGACCGGTGCCACACGGGGTGTTCACTAGCCCACGGTCACCCCGAAGATCACGCCCACGAAGTACGTCACGACCATGGTCAGCGCGCCGACGCCGACGTTGCGGACGATCGCGCGGCCCACGTTCGCCTCGCCGAGCCGGGCGCTGATGTACCCGGTCAGCGTCAGGCCGACGACGACAGCGGCGGCGCACGCCCACACCCGCAGGGAGACACCGGCCCAGGCGATGGACAGGATCGGCAGCAGTGCGCCGACGGAGAAGGCGAGCAGCGAGGCCCACGCGGCCTGCCACGGGCTGGTCAGGTTGCCGGGATCGATGCCGAGCTCGGCCTCCGCGTGCGCCTGCAGGGCGTCCTTTTCGGTCAGCTCGCGGGCGACCTGGGTCGCCAGGTCCGGCGAGAGGCCCTTGTCCTCGTAGATTTCGGCGAGCTCGCGCTCCTCGGCCTCCGGCATCGTCTTGAGTTCCTGCTTTTCGAGCCGGAGCAAGGCCTGTTCGGTGTCGCGCTGGGTGCTCACCGAAACGTATTCCCCGCCGGCCATCGAAAAGGCGCCGGCGACGAGCCCGGCGATTCCGGCGGTGAGGATCGTGGTGCTTTCCGTGGTCGCCCCGGCGACGCCGACGACGATGCCGGCCACGGACACGATGCCGTCGTTCGCCCCGAGCACCCCGGCCCGCAGCCAGTTCAGCTTCCCGCCGACGCCCTGGTGCGGTTCGTGCGCGTGCTCCACGGCGTCACCGTCGATCGTTTCGGTCACCGGACCAGTGAAACACGGAAGCGGAATCGTGGCGAGACTTGCGCTTTTGTCAGGTGCGCCTAAATAACGCGTGCCTTACCTAAGCCGTCCTGTGTGGACTCTCAGCCGGTCCGGGTCATGATGGTCGGCATGGAAGAGCAGGTGTGGCAGCCGTTGGTGGCGGTGGAGGGGGCGCCGCTCCTCGGGGGCGAGGGCCGCTTCCGGCTGCTGGAGCAGGCAGCCGGCGGGCTGGCGTACTTGATCCACTACCCGGCGGGGGTGTCTTCGCCGCCGCACGCGCACGACCACGACTCGATCGTCTACGTGCTGTCGGGCCGGCTGCGGGGAGCGGTGGCCGGCGTGGAGGCGGAGCTGGAGCCGGGTGATTCGGTGCTGCACCCGCGCGGGGTGACCCACCACGTCGAGGCCCTGACGGACGCGATGTGGGTGGAGTTCAAGGCACCACTGCCCGGCCGCCCACCGATCACTTGAGGCATCTTGGGAAGCGGAAACGCCCGGCCCGCGCGAAGCGGACCGGGCGTTTCCCGGAGTGAAGCTCAGGCGTCCAGCTCGGCCAAGGCCTGCTTGGCCTTCTCGAGCTCGGCCTCCAGCGCGGCGACCTTCGCGGCCTGCGCCTCGCGAGCCTGGTTGATCACCTCGTCGATTGGGCCGGACAGGTCGCTGTGCAGCTCCTTCGCCGCCCGCGAGACCGCCGCGGCCGGGATCTCGAGGCCCTTCGCGACCCACTTCGAGCCGTTCTTCAGCTCGGCCTGCCACTCGCCGTCGGCGGTGCCGGTGACCGTGAGGATCAGCTCGACCGTGCGGGTCTTCTTCGCCGTCGACGCCGTCGCCGCGCCCTTCGGGCGGCCGCGCTTCGGCTTCGGGGCTTCCTCCTCGGCGGCCGGAGCCTCCGGGGAAGAGGCCGGGGACGCGGACTCGGTGACGGCCGCCTCGTCGGCGGAAACCTCCGAAGCCGGAGCCGGAGCGGAAACCGGGGCCTCGGCCGTTTCCTCGTCGTGCGTCAGGACATCCACGGTCATCGTCGTGTCGTCTCCTTGCCCGGGAAGTGGGTGTGGTTCGCGGCACAGCGTAGAACATGCGTTCGACTCGTGCCACACGGGGTGTCATGACAGAGCCCTCCCGGCGCGAAGCCGGAAGGGCTCTGACGGCGAGAACGCTAGCTCACTCCTCCGACTTGCCCGACTTCAGGCCCGACGAGATCAGGTCCATCACCGACGAGTCGGCCAGCGTGGTGACGTCGCCGACCTGCCGGTTCTCCGCGACGTCGCGGAGCAGGCGGCGCATGATCTTGCCCGAGCGCGTCTTCGGCAGCTCCGGCACGACCATGATCTGCCGCGGCTTCGCGATCGGCCCGATCTCCTTCGCGACGTGGTTGCGCAGCGCCTGGATGGCCTCCTCGCCGCCGTCCACCGCGTTGCCGCGCAGGATCACGAACGCCACGATGCCCTGGCCGGTCGTCGGGTCGGTCGCGCCGACGACCGCGGCCTCGGCCACCGTCGGGTGCGAAACCAGCGCCGACTCGACCTCCGTGGTCGAGATGCGGTGGCCGGACACGTTCATCACGTCGTCGACGCGGCCCAGCAACCAGACGTCACCGTCGTTGTCGTACTTCGCGCCGTCGCCGGCGAAGTAGAAGCCCTGGTCCTTGAAGCGCGACCAGTACGTCTCCTTGAAGCGCTCCTCGTCGCCCCAGACCCCGCGCAGCATCGACGGCCACGGCTTGTCGAGCACCAGGTACCCGCCACCGCCGTGCCCGACCTCCGTGCCGGTGTCGTCGACGACCTTCGCCGAGATGCCCGGCAGTGCCTTCTGCGCCGAGCCCGGCTTGGTCGAGGTGACGCCCGGCAGCGGCGAGATCATGATCGCGCCGGTCTCGGTCTGCCACCACGTGTCGACGATCGGCGTCTTGCCCGCGCCGATGTTCTCGCGGTACCAGATCCACGCCTCGGGGTTGATCGGCTCGCCGACCGAACCCAGCACCCGCAGCGACGACAGGTCGTACTTCTCCGGGATCTCCGCGCCCCACTTCATGAACGTGCGGATCAGCGTCGGCGCCGTGTAGTAGAGGGAGACCTTGTACTTCTGGACGATCTCCCAGTGCCGTCCCTCGTGCGGGGTGTTCGGCGTGCCTTCGTAGACGACCTGCGTGACGCGGTTGGCGAGCGGGCCGTAGACGATGTAGCTGTGGCCGGTGATCCAGCCGATGTCCGCGGTGCACCAGTAGACGTCCTCGCCGGCCTTGTGGTCGAAGACGTTGTGGTGCGTGTACGCGGTCTGCGTCAGGTAGCCGCCCGAAGTGTGGAGAATGCCCTTCGGCTTCCCGGTCGTCCCGGACGTGTAGAGGATGAACAGCGGGTGCTCGCTGTCGAAGGCTTCCGGAGTGTGCTCTTCGGACTGTCCGTCGACGAGCTCGTGCCACCAGAGGTCGCGGCCGTCGGTCCACGGGACGTCGCCCTCGAGCTTGTCGCCCGTGCGCTTCACGACGATGACCTTCTCGACGGTCTCGGCGCCGTCGAGCGCTTCGTCGACATTGGCCTTCATCGGCGCGGCCTTGCCGCGGCGGAACTGGCCGTCGGAGGTGATGACCACCTTCGCGGCGGCGTCGTCGACGCGCGCCCGCAGCGCCGTCGGGGAGAAGCCGCCGAAGACGACGTTGTGCAGCGCGCCGATCCGCGCGCACGCGAGCATCGCGAAGATGGCCTCGGGGACCATCTGCAGCTGGATCGCCACGACGTCGCCGGCGGTCACGCCCAGCGACGTGAGTGCGTTGGCGGCCTTGGAAACCTCGGTCTTAAGCTCGGCGTAGGTGATGTCCCGCGTGTCACCCGGCTCGCCGACCCAGTGGATCGCGACCTGCTCGCCGTGCCCGGACTCGACGTGCCGGTCGACACAGTTGTAGGCGACGTTCAGCTTGCCGCCGACGAACCACTTCGCGAAGGGCGCATTGGTCCAGTCCAGTACCGTGGTCCACTTCGTGTCCCACGTCAGCCGCTCCGCCTGCTTCGCCCAGAACGCTTCGCGATCGGCGTCCGCCTCGGCGTACAGATCGGCCTTGGCATTGGCCTGGCCAGCGAATTCGTCACTGGGCGGGAAGGTGCGGCTCTCGGTGAGCAGGTTGTCCAGGGCGGGGGACTGCTCGGTCATGGTTGCAAGGCCTCCTGTAGTGCGCCGACATGACGGCTAGCGGCACGCTAGCGACGTTAGTCCGCCTTGTAAAAGGTTGCACCCACGTTGCCCGGCCGTTTCACCGAGGCAGGCGAGCCCCGGTGACTAAGCGTTCGTTCAGCCGCGCCTTCGCGGCCGGCCACTCCGGCGCCAGCATCGAATAGAGGACGGTGTCGCGCGACGATCCGTCCGGCCGGATCCGGTGCGCCCGCAGCACGCCCTCGCGAAGCGCGCCGAGCCGTTCGATGGCGCGTTGCGACCGGAGGTTGCGGATGTCCGTCTCCCAGGAAACCCGTTGCGCGCCAAGGGTTTCGAACGCGTGGGCCAGCAGGAGCAGCTTCGACTCGGTGTTGAGCCCGGTGCGCTGCCAGTCCGCGCCGATCCAGGTGTGCCCGATCGACAGGATCCGGTGCTTCTCGACGACCTGGTAGTACGACGTCGTCCCGGCGACCCGGCCGGAGACGACGTCGATCTGCGCGAAGGGACGGCGGTCGGGGTCGGCGAGCGCCTGCTCCACCAGCCGCTCCGCCGCCGGAAGATCCCCCGGCTGCCGGCTGCTCAGCCACGCCCAGATGCCCGGATCGGCGCCGGCCTCGAGCAGGCCCTTGGCGTGCTCGGGTGCCAGCGGCTCCAGGCGCACGTGCGCTCCGGACAGGGTCGGTCGGGTGCTCCAGTCGCTCACATGATCACCGTAAGCAAGCTATTGGCTTCCTGTGATAGCCAATTTCCGAGCATTTTCAAAGGCCACTTCGGGGTTGCCTATGCTCGGCTGACCACGACGAAGGGCGAGATCGATGGCCGAAGAGCGGGAAGAGCTGGGCTGGGAGCTGTTCGGCACGGCGAGCCGTGAACTGGCTCACGCCATTGCCGAAGACGGCTTCGCGCCGGACCTCATCCTCTCGATCGCGCGCGGTGGCCTCTTCGTCGCCGGTGCGCTCGGCTACGCGCTCGACGTGAAGAACCTGCACGTGATGAACGTCGAGTTCTACACCGGCGTCGACCAGCGCCTCGACCTGCCGGTGATGCTGCCGCCGGTGCCCAACGTCGTCGACCTGACGAGCAAGAAGGTGCTGATCGCCGACGACGTCGCCGACACCGGCGCCACGCTCAAGCTGGTCCGCGACTTCTGCCTCGAGCACGTCGCCGAGGTGCGCTCGGCGGTCGTCTACGAGAAGCCGCACTCGACGGTGAAGTGCGAGTACGTCTGGCGGCACACCGACCGCTGGATCAACTTCCCGTGGTCGGTGCTGCCGCCCGTGGTCACCCGCGAAGGACAGGTGCTCGACGCATGACCGACCCGCTGAAGCCCCTTCTCGACCTCGAAGGCGTCGCGGCGGCCGCGAAGTCCGCACAGGACGCGGTGTTCGCGGTCCACCGCCTCCCGGCGAACCTCCGCGGCGGCGCGGCGACGGCGGCGGAAGCCTCGGTCCGTGCGGCCCGCGCGTCCGCCGGCATCGAAGGCGCCAACCCGGAACTGCCCGCCGACGGCGCGGTCGCCGACCCGGTCCTCGCCGGCGCCCTGCGCGTCGCGGAGACGCTGGAGTCGCTGCTGCCGACGTGGCGCCGCGCGCCACTGCAGGCGTTGGCGCGGCTGCACGTCCTCGCCGCGGCGGACCTCGTGGAGGACCTGGACGCGCTGGGCCGCCCCCAGTCCGGCGGCGGCCGCCTCGAACTGCTCGCCCAGCTGGTGACCGGGGCGACGTCGGTGCCGGGACCGGTGCTGACGGCGGTCGTGCACGGAGAACTGCTGGCGCTCAAGCCGTTCGGCAGCGCGGACGGCGTGGTCGCGCGCGCGGCCGCCCGGCTGACGATGGTCGCGACCGGTCTCGACCCGAAGTCGTTGAGCGTGCCGGAAGTGGCGTTCTTCCGCCGGGTCCCGCATTACCTCGAAGCGGCGGAGGGATTCGCGGGCGGGACGCCGGAGGGCGTGCGCGCGTGGCTGCTCTTCTGCTGCGAAGCGTTCGAAGCGGGTGCGCGCGAAGCGAAGAGCATTTCGGACGCGGCTTCTTAGGCGAGCACGGCGTCCAGCAAGCCATCGCCGCCGACCTGCACGTGACGGAGTCCGTCGCGCGGCTGCTCGCGGCGATCGGTGCGGCCGCCTTCCAGTCCAACGCCTACGTCCTCGCCGGGACGCTCTCGTCCGAAGCACGCCGTGGCTGCGCGCTCGCGACCGTCTCCGCCGGGATGAGTGTGTCGATGGTGCTCGGCGTGCTGGCCGGGAACTGGTTCGGCTGGCGCGCGGTGATGTGGGGGATCGGGGTGGCCGCGGTGCTCGTCGCGGTGCTGATCCCGCTCGTCCCCGAGGTGCGCGTGCCGGCGGCCGGCCTGCGCGCGCGGCTCGAAGTGGTCGTCCGGCGCTCCCCCCGACCGTCGCATTGGGACTGAACGGCTCGGCGATCTACGTCGGTGGCGCGCTCGGTTCCGCGGTGGGCGGGGTGGTCCTCGCCGCCGCGGGGCCGTCGTGGGTCGGCCCGGCCGGCGCGCTGGCCGCCGTCGCCGCGCTGGGCGACGCGCTCAGGAAAGCTTCGCCGACCACTTCTCTTCGATCCGCCCGAACCGCCACACCGCCAGTGCGATGACCCAGGTCAGCACGAACAGCCCGACGATCCCGAACCCCACGTAGTCCAGGTTCACCGACGCGATCGCGGCCAGCGGCCCGCTCGTGATGTCCAGCTTCTCGGCGAGGATCGACACCAGCTCGATGGTCCCGATGAGCAGCGCCACCGCGACCGACAGCGCGGTCACCGTGATGTTGTAGAAGATCTTGCGCACCGGCTTCGCGAACGCCCAGCCGTAGGCGAAGTTCATGAAGCAGCCGTCCACGGTGTCGAACAGGCTCATCCCGGCCGCGAAGAGGATCGGCAGCACGAGGATCGCGTACCACGGCAGCGCGAAGGTCGCCGCGCCCGCGGCCAGCACCAGCAGCCCGATTTCGGTCGCGGTGTCGAAGCCGAGGCCGAACAGCAGCCCGACCGGGTAGATGTGCCACGGCTTGCGCACGGCCTTCGTCGCGCCGCGCAGCAGCCGGTTCATGACGCCGCGGTTGTCCAGCTGGCGTTCGAGCGCGGCTTCGTCGAAGTCGCCGCGGCGCATCTTCTTGAAGACGCGCAGGATCCCGACGAGCACCACGAGGTTGAGGATCGCGATCACGTACAGGAACACCCCGGACACCGAAGTCCCGATCACGCCGGTGGCCTGGTGCAACGCCGACGAGTCATCCTCGACCTGCCCGGCCAGCGCGCGGACGCCCAGCGACAGCAGCAGGCACAGCACGAACACGATCGTCGAGTGCCCGAGGGAGAACCAGAAGCCGACCGAAAGCGGCCGCTGGCCGTCGCCCATCAGCTTGCGGGTCGTGTTGTCGATCGCCGCGATGTGGTCGGCGTCGAACGCGTGCCGCATGCCGAGCGTGAACGCCGTGACACCCAGCCCGATCCCGAACACGCCGGACGTGCCCAGCGCGTAGTGGTGCGGCACGACGAACGCCGTGAGCACGCCCCAGCCCACGACGTTCAGCAGCAGGACGAATCCGCCCATCCCGCCGATCGACACCCACTCGCGGCGCGTCAGCCCACGCCGCGAGCCCTCGTCCGTGCCCGCCATCGCCCACCCGCCTTCCTCTCATCTGAGAGGTTAGACAGATGAACAGATAAAGATCTAGCTCGCTCGCACCCTGAGAGTGTCCAGAGCCTTGCGCACGTGCCCGCCGGACGTGTGCAGAGCCTTCGCGGCGCTCTTGACGTCCTCGCCGGACAGCAAGTGCACCAGCGCCACCTTGAGGTCGCCCCCGGCCTCGGTGAGCGCGTCCGAACAGTCCGCCATCGTCATACCGGTGGCTTCCTGCAGGATCCGGATGGTCCGCCCGCGCAGCTTCGCGTTCGTCGCCCGCATGCTGACCATCAGGTTGGAGTAGGTCCGGCCCAGCTTGATCATCGTCGCGGTGGAGAACGACGTGAGGATCATCTTCTGCGCCGTGCCCGCCTTCATCCGGGTCGAGCCGGCGATCGCCTCCGGACCGGTGTCGACGGCGATGAGCACGTCCACCCCGGCCGGCTTCGCGGCCTTGGCGTTGCCCGAGACCAGGCCGGTCCGGGCGCCCTGGCGCGACGCCGCCAGCAGCGCGCCCAGCACGTACGGCGTCCTGCCCGACGCCGTCAGCCCGAGCACGAAGTCGCCCGGCTGCACCATCGCGGCCATCTCGGCCGCCCCGGCCGCCGAGTCGTCCTCCGCGTTTTCGACGGCCTGGCGCAGCGCGCGCTCGCCGCCGGCGTGGTGCGCGATGAACCAGTCGCCCGGCACGTTGAACGTCGGCACCAGCTCGGCCGCGTCCAGCGTGGCCAGCCGCCCGGACGTGCCCGCGCCGACGTAGTGCACCCGGCCCCCGGCCCGCAGGGCGTCCACCGCGTAGTCCACCGCGTGCGCCACCTGGGGCAGCACCGCGGCGACGGCACCGGGAACCGTGCGGTCCTCGGCGTTGATCGCGCCCAGGATCCCCGCGGTGGACATCAGGTCGATGTCCCGCGTGCGGGGATTGCGGGTTTCGGTCGGCGAATCGACGTGCACCGTCTGCACGGGGACAGTCATCATGCGCCTCACATTTTCTCCGGTCATCTACTTGCCGGTTTCCCGCGGACGGCGACGACCGTCCGGCCTGACCCCCAAGCGGTGTGATCCGACTGCGTCCCTGGTCGCGTCCAGTGCGCTGACCGACGCGTCCATGTGCCGCTGCGCGACGCCGATGAACAGGCAGTCGATGACGGTGAGCTGGGCGATCCGGCTCGCCGTGGCGCCCGAACGGAACGTGGTTTCCCGGGCCGCGGTCGTCAAAACGTGGTCGGCGACCTCGGTGATCGGGGACCGCGGGAAGTTCGTCACGGCGATGGTGGTCGCGCCGTGCTCCCGCGCCACGCGCAGCGCCTCGACGGTGTCGGTGGTCGCGCCGGTGTGCGAGACGCCGATCGCGACGTCACCGGGGCTCAGCACCGCGGCCGAGGTGAGCATGATGTGCGTGTCCGACCACGCGAAGCACACGCGGCCGATGCGGTGCAGCTTCTGCTGCAGGTCGGCGGCGACGAACGCGCTGGCGCCCACGCCGTAGACGTCCACCCGGCCGGCGCTCGCGACGACCTCGATCACCCGCTCGAGGGTGGCGACCTCGAGCTGGTCGGCCGTCTCCTCGACGGCCCGCGCGTCGGCGAAGCTGACCTTGCCGATCACCGCGGCCAGGTCGTCCTCCGGGCCGATCTCGCCGCCGAGGTTGCGCGTGGTGCGCGCCTCGGTGCGCGCGGTGTCCGCGGCCAGCGCGATGCGCAGCTGCGGGTACCCGCCGACGCCGACGGCCTTGCAGAACCGCGTCACCGTGGTCTCGCTCGTGTTGGCGGCCAAGGCCACCTCGGTGATGCTGCGCCGCGCCACCGACGCGGGGTCTTCCAGCACCACCTTGGCCACGCGCTGTTCGGCGCGCGCCAGGCCGGGGAGCAGGGACCGGATCCGCACCAGCGGGCTGGAGTCGGCGTCCCGCACGGCCGTCTGGACCGATACGGGCTCGGACGGTGCCGTGCCGACTACGGATTCGGTATCACTCACCGTCGGAAAGTTACTAACCGTTGGCATCTGCGACAAGGCTACCCACACCCTTCGGTCGGATCGCAACCCGTCCGTGTCTGCGGATCTGGATTTGCGATTAATCACTGACCAGAAAGTCGCCAACCAGGTCGACCTTGTTAACGAGGTCAAGCTAACGACTTGGCAACTTAGTGTCGCGGTGCAAGCGGCAAGAAGACGGTAAACTCAGGCTTGTGGTGGACACTCGGCGACCGGCCGGTCACCGAGAGGTCAACTGCCAACCCTCTGCGACGAAGGTCGAGGGGTCTCGTTCACCGTCGAGGAGTGATCGGCCGCTCTCGGTGACTTTCACACCGTCCACCGAAACTCCTCGTCCCGTGTAACTCGGGTCGGTGCTGTAACGCCAGCGGAGGTGCACCGACGCGCCCTGCGGCACGGTGCCCACCGCCCGCCACCAGGTGCGGTGCCCGTGCCCGGAGAGCGACGTCACGGTTCCGGAGGGTGCCCCCGGTCCGGAAACCGATAGGGCGATCGGTTGCCAGTTAACGCCGTCGGTGCTGACCTGCAGCTGAAGTGGATCACTGCTGCCTTCGGTGTCCACGAAAGCAGCGAAGGACACCCGCGCTTGATCACTATGCGTGGTGAACGCCCGGGTGCTGAGCGTTGCGACCCCGGCATCACCCAGCGTGCTCGTCCAGGCGTCCTTCCCGGCCACCGGCCGCACAGCCATGGCCCTGGCCAGCGACGTCGCCCAGACCTGGCGGGCGGTGTTGATCGAGCCCCAGCTCCGGCTCGGGTGCACCCGGTTGGTGAGCAGAATCGCGAACGACCGGGACTCGAGGTCGATGACCAGCGTCGTTCCGGTGTAACCGGTGTGCCCGGCGGTGACCGGCGACGCCAGGGCGCCCATGTACCAGGGCTGGTCGAGCTCGAAGCCCAGGCCGTGCGCGTCGTCCGGGAACTGCTGGTTGTAGTTCGTCAGCAGCCGGCGCACGGTCTCCTCGCGGAGGATCCGGTGCCCGCGGTAGCTGCCGCCGTCGAGCATCGTCTGGGCGAGGGTGGCCAGGTCGCCCGCGGTGCTGAACACGCCCGCGTGCCCGGCGACGCCGCCGAGTGACCACGCGTTCTCGTCGTGCACGCTGCCGCGCACCATCCCGCGCGGTGGGTTCGCCTGGAACTCCGTCGCGGCGATCCGGGCCAGCTTCGCCGCGGGCGGGTTGTACCCGGTGTCGGCCATGCCGAGCGGCGCGGTGATCCGGTCGTGCACCACCTTGTCGAGGGACTGGCCGGTCAGCTTCTCGACGATGAAGCCCAGCGTCAGCAGGTTGATGTCGGAGTAGAGGTACGTCGTCCCCGGCTTGTTCTTCAGCGGGCTGTCGAGCACGGCCTGCCGGCGCGACGGGATGTCCGGGTAGCCCGCCCAGAGCGACGGGATCGGGTCGGCGTCGAACCCGGAGACGTGCGTGAGCAGCATCTTGACCGTGATGGCGGCCTTGTCGCCGGTGGCGAACTCCGGGAAGAAGCGGCTGACGGGCGTGTCGATGGTGAACTGCCCGCGTTCGACCAGCTGCATGACGGCGATCGAGGTGAACAGCTTCGAGATCGAGGCCAGGTCGAAGATCGTGTCGTTCTTCATCGGGACCTGCTGCTCCGCGGGCAGTTCGGTGCCCTTGGCGTCGGCGTACCGCAGCGCGCCGCCGACCGCGTACCGGTCGACGACCACGCCGTCGTGCGCGAGCAGGCCGACCGCCCCGGAGAAGTGCGGGTGCCCGGAGGCGTCCGGCTTCGTCCAGCTCGCCAGGAAGTCCTCGGCGGCCTTGATCGGCGCCGGGTCGAGGCCGACGTCCTGGGGCCGTCCGTCGCGCAGCGTCGTCCACGGCGGGGCGAACCCGTGCTGCGGCCGGTCGAAGCGGCCGGTCGCCGGATCGTGGCTGGTGATGGCGCTGGCTCCAGAGGTCAATGTGGTCAGGGCGACCAGCACTGCGGTGGCCGCGACGAGCACCTTCCTAGCACGCACGAGTCTCCCCCTCAGCGATAGAGCAGGTAGTGGCGGCGTCTCCGGTTGAAGCCGGCCAGCTCGGCCCGCCAGGCGCCGGTGACCTCGTCGACGCCTGCGCCGGCGTCGACCATGGTCCGGAGCCGGTCGGACCCGGACAGCTTGTCGATGTAGTTGTCGGGCCGCCAGGCGAACACGTCCGGGTGCAGGGCCTTCGCCGTGACGAGCATGGCGACGGCGGTCCGGATCGCGTCGAAGGCCTGCGGGTCGCTGACGGACAGCTGCACGCCCCCGCAGGTCTGGTTGACGAACTTGCCGAACGTCGGGACGAAGTACGTCTCGCGGAACTTCGCCCCGGGCAGCTGCTCGTCTTCGAGCTTTTCGCGCCAGCGCCAGTCGAGCCCGGGCGCGCCGATGATCTCGAACGGCCGGGTCGTGCCGCGGCCCTCGGAGAACACCGTGCCTTCGAACATCCCGGTGCCCGGGTAGACGAGCGCGGTGTCCGGCGTCGGCATGTTCGGGCTCGGCAGCACCCAGTTCAGCCCGGTCCGCGCGAAGAGCGTGTCACGCTGCCAGCCGCGGACCTCGACGACGTCGAGGTGCACTTCGTCCGGCAAGAACTCTCCGGCGAAGAAGCGGGCGAGCTCGCCGACGGTCATGCCGTGCTGCTGGGCGATCGGCTGCCGCCCGATCCCGGAGGCGAACTTCGGGTCGAGCACCGGGCCGGCCGCCCGGCCGCCGAGCGGGTTCGGCCGGTCGAGCACGACGAAGGCGGCTTTGACCTGCGCCGCGGCCGCCATCGCGGTGTAGAGCGACCAGATGTAGGTGTAGAAGCGGGCGCCGACGTCGGCGATGTCGAACACGACTGTGTCGACGCCTGCCTTGGTGAACAGCGAAGCGAGCTTCGTCGCGTCGACGCCGTACGCGTCGTAGACCGGGATGCCGGTGCGAGGGTCGGTGTAGTCGCCCTCGGAGCCGCCGGCCTGCGCGCTGCCGCGGAAGCCGTGCTCGGGGCCGAAGGCCGCCACCGGTTTCACACCGGCGGCGACCATCGAGTCGACGATGTGGTCGCCGTTCAGCAGGACGCCGGTCGGGTTCGAGAGCACGCCCAGCTTGCGGCCCTGGAGCGGGCGCCAGCCCTGCGCGGCCAGCTGCTCCGCGCCGGTGAGGACGCGGCTGTGTTCTCGCCCGGCCGGTTCGGGCTGGGCTCCGGCGACAGCCGAGCCGCCCGCCAGCATCGGGACGGCGAGCGCGCCCGCGCCGAGGAAGTGGCGCCGGTTGAGGTTCACCAGGTCAGCCCGTGGCCGAAGGGGTACTTCACGGTCTGCACGTCGGCGCCGGCCGGGATGTCGACCGGCAGCTTCCCGACCGGTTTCGTCTCGCCGAGGATCACCTTGGCCAGCGCCTCCAGGGTCGGCCCGATGTAGCCGTAGGTGGCCAGCCACGTCTTCACCGCGCTCGGATAGCCGGCGTCGTACGGGATCTGCGCGGCGACCGCGACGACCGGCTTCCCGGTGGCCTGCAGCGCGTCCAGGAGCTTGGTCTGCAGGGGGTAGGTGGCGATGTTGTTCGTCAGCACGACGACCAGGTCGGCGGTCTGGGCCTTGGCGACGGCCTGCGCGATCTGGGCGTCCGTCGGGGTCTGGCCGGTTTGGTAGGCCGTCGCGGCCGTGCCGTGGGCGGTCAGCTTCTGGGCGAGGGTCGCTGTCGTGGAGACACCCCAGCCGGTGACGAGCGTGGTCGCGGGCTTCTGCTTCAGGGGCAGGAGGCCGGCGTCGTTCGCGATGGCCGTGATGCCGCGATCGGCGATGTCCTGCGCGGTCTTGAGGCTCGCCGGGACGCCGACGGTCTTCATGACCTTGCCGGTGTCGACGAACGGCGAGAACAGGATGCCGCGCTTGAACTTGAGCTTGAGCACGCGCAGCACGCTCTGGTCGATCCGCCGCATCGGGAGGTCACCGGACCTGACGGCGGCGAGGACCGAGTTGATCGCGAGTTCCAGGTGCACCGGCATCAGCAGCTGGTCGACGCCCGCCTTCAGCGCGAGCACCGGGATCTCGGCGTCGCTGTGCAGCTTGCGGACGCCCTCCATCTCGAGGGCGTCGGTGATCACGACGCCGTCGTAGCCCAGCTCGTTGCGCAGGCGATCGGTGATGATCGGCTTCGACAGCGTCGCGGGTTCGAGCGACGGGTCGAGGCTCGGGAACTGGATGTGCGCGCTCATGATCGAGTCGACGCCGGCGGCGATCGCGGCCTTGAACGGCGGCACGTCGGTGGCCCGCCACTGCGCCTCGGTGCTGTCGATCCGCGGCAGCCCGGTGTGGCTGTCGGTCGGCGCGGCGCCGTGCCCGGGGAAGTGCTTGGCCGTCGCCGCGACGGACTGCTCGAAGCCCTTCACTTCGGCGGTGACGAAGTCGCTGGCCAGGCCGGGCCGCCCGGAGAAGGACCGGACGCCGATGACCGGGTTGACGGGATTGGAGTTGACGTCCGAATCGGGCGCGAAGTCCTGGTTGATCCCGACGGCGCGCAGTTCCCGGCCGAGGATCGTCGCGGCCTGCGTCGCGCGGTTCGTGTCCCGGCCGGCGGAGATGGCCATGGCGTTCGGGAACTCGGTGGCCGGCGCGCCCATCCGCGTGACGGTGCCGCCTTCCTGGTCCGCGGCGATCTGCAGCGGGATGTGCGCCCCGCTCGTGACGGCGGCCTTCTGGAGGCCGTTGGACAGCTTCGCGACCTGCACGGGGTCGTCGAAGTTGTCGCGCGAGTCGTTGTTGAAGTAGATGACCCCGCCGAGGTGGTACTTCCGGATGACCTGGGCCGGGGTGTCGACGCCGAAGTCGGTCTGGTTCTTCGGGTTGACCTCGTCGGCGGTCTTGCCGTTCACCCAGGTGACGAACAGCTGGCCGACCTTCTGCTCGAGCGTCAGCCCGCGCAGCGCCTGTGTCGCGGCGGCCTCGGCCTGCGCGTCCACGCTCATCCGCGGCGCGCTCGCCGCGGTCGCGACACCCACACCGGTGAAGGCGAGCACCCCCGCGACGGGCAGGGCGAGCGCATGGAACCTCCGATTTCGGGTCGTCACGACCAGCCTCCCAGAAGGTAGCGGGCGCCGTCGGACGTCAGAAATCCACTCGGAGGCGCCAGTATCGGGAAGCTACTCACCGAACCCGGCGCTGTCCATCGACCGTCCGCGCGAACGCGCCGGTCGTACCCGGATCGGTGGGAAACCCGCCATCCGCAACCCGCCCCCGCCGCCGAACGCCCCCCAAGCCCCGCCCCCAATCACGCGACTCCCGCCTCCAATCACGCGAGTTCCGTCCCCGATCACGCGTGATGCCCCTCCAGTCGCGTGAGATGCCCCGCTGATCACGCGAGATGCCCGCTCCCCGCGCCACGCCCGGCCGACACGACCCCCCAAATAGACGAGGCGGGGCCCCGGGGCCGCCCCCCCCGCGCCCCCCGCGCGGCCCCCCCCACCCACCCACCAGGGGGGGCAGGGCGG
>NZ_JBSGAI010000055.1:0-55766 GCF_053600695.1 Amycolatopsis sp. NPDC005003
GGCGCCGGGACCCACACCGGGTGCGCTCCGGGAGCCCTCGCTCACCGCGCCGAGCGAGGACTCGCAGTACCGCGAGCGCACCTGAGCCGCCGGCTTCCCGGCACGTCGAGGGGCGGTGCCGGGAAGCCGCGGTACCCGCGAACGGGGTCACGTCCGTGAGCGGGTGTGTGGAACGACGAACCGGTGTGCCGGCTGCACACGAACGCCGCCCATCCCTGGGAGCGGGCTCGCAGCCGGCGCACCGGTTCGTTCATGCGATGGGCGCGTCCAAGGAGGCCGGGGTGCCGCGGACCGACGCTTCGGCCGCGCTCAGCCGCCGGACGGCCTCGTCGATCCGGTCCGGTGGCAGCGAAAACGGCAGCCGGATCCAGCGCTCCAGCCCGCCGTGGACGCCGAAGCGCGAACCGGGCGCCACTTGCACTCCGTGGCTCGCCGCCGCCACCGCCAGGCGCGAGCTCACCGGCTCCGGCATCCGGCACCACACCGACAGGCCGCCCGACGGCAGGGTGAACGTCCAGTCCGGCAGGTACCGGTGCACCGCGCCGGCCAGTGCGTCGCGGTAGCAGCGCAGTTCCGCGCGACGGCGGTCCAGCAGGGTTTCGTCGGCCATCAGCTCGGTCAGCACGAGCTGCTCGAACACCGGTGACCCGAGGTCGACCGCGTAGCGCGCGGAAACCAGCCGGCCGAGCAGGTCCTCCGACGCGCGGATCCAGCCGAGCCGCAGCCCGCCCCAGTGCGTCTTCGACGCCGAACCGACGCAGATGGCCAGGTCGCCTGCGAACGCGGCCAGCGGCGGCGGTCCGTGCAAGGGATCGCCTTCCAGGTCCAGCTCGACGAGGGTCTCGTCCACCACGACCGGCGTCCGGGCGCGGGCGAGCACGGTCCCGAGCCGGGCGCGGCCTTCGGCGTCCAGGCGCAGCCCGGTCGGGTTCTGGAAGTCGACGACCAGGTAGGCGAACCGCGGCGACGCCTGGCGCACCGCCGCGTCGACGCCGGCGATGTCCCAGCCGCGTTCGCCGCTCGGGTCGAGCGCCACCGGCACCGGGATCGCGTGCGCGGCGCGGATCGCCTCCAGGGCGTTCGGGTACGTCGGCTGTTCCACCAGCACACGGTCGCCGGGACCGGCGAGCATCCGCAGCACCAGCACGAACGCGTGGTGCGCGCCGTTGGTGACCATGACCTGCGCCGGCGTCGTCGGCAGCCCGCGTTCGGTGTAGCGCCGCGCGATCCGCTCGCGCAGGCCGGGCAGGCCGCGTTCGGAGTAGCCGTGGTCGCCGAGGTGGTCGGCGAGCCGGACGCGGGCCGTGTCGACCGCCGAAGCCATGCCCGGGACCGCGGGCGAGGACGCGTGGGTGAAATCGATCGAGCCGGCGCCCGCCGGCGCGAGCGGGCCACGGCGGCGGCGCCCGGGCGCGGCGATCCACGAGCCCGCGCCGCGACGGCTCGCGACGAGCCCGCTCTCCCGCAGCCGGTCGAGCGCCGCGCCGATCAGCGTCCGGCTGGCGCCGAGCGCGTCGGCCAGCTCGCGCTCGGCGGGCAGCCGGGTGCCCAGCGGGAGCTGGCCGTCGAGCACCTGCAGCTCGATGGCCGCGGCCAGGTCGGCCGCCCCCTGCCGGGAGCCACCTTGCCGCCACGAGCCCAGCATGATGGCCAATCGCGGCCCTGAGATCCGTCCACCGACTGGGAGCGCGGGTTCCATGAGACCAATATCCTCGAATTGGCTATGGTTTACCAGGCCACTTGGCGGTGATAGTGGAGACGTGGCTCAGATCGACCTCCGGCCCGTCCGGATCACCCGCGACCCCGTCCGCCGCAGTACCCAGCTCCTGGCCGGCCTCACGCTCTACGGCGCCAGCGTCGCCCTCGTCACCCGCGCCGGCCTCGGCCTCGAGCCGTGGAGCGTGCTGGCCGAGGGCGTCATGAAGCACACCGGCCTGACGTTCGGCACCGTCACCGGCCTCATCTCGGTGGCCGTGCTCCTGCTGTGGATCCCGCTGCGCCAGCGGCCCGGCATCGGCACCATCGCGAACGTCGTGGTCATCTCGGTGGTGGTCGATGTCGTCCGCGCGTTCCTCCCGGACCAGCACGAACTGGGCTGGCAGATCGCGCTGCTGGCCGGCGGGGTCGTGCTCAACGGCGTCGCGACCGCCACCTACGTCGGCGCCCGGCTGGGCCCCGGCCCCCGCGACGGCCTGATGACCGGGCTCGCCGGGCGCACCGGCTGGTCGGTCCGGCTGGTGCGCACCGGCATCGAGGTGACCGTGGTGGCGGCCGGCTTCCTGCTCGGCGGGACCGTCGGCGTCGGCACGGTGCTCTACGCCCTCGCCATCGGCCCGCTCACCCAGGCGCTGCTGCCGCTGACCACCTGGCGCGACCGCTAACCGGCCTTGCGCTGCTGCACGGCCCGGCGCAGCGTCCGGTAGTCCGCGCCGCGCCGGGCGAGGACCTCGTCGGTGCCGCGCTGTTGCGCGAGCGCCAGCAGGATGTGTTCCTGGCCCAGGTGCTTGTCGCCCAGCCGGACGGCTTCCTTGAGGCTCAGCTCCAGGGTCTTCTTCGACTGTGCGGTGAAGGGGATGTGCCCGCGCTTGGCCGGGCCGAGCCGGCCGGCGAGCGCGCCTTCGCCGTGCGTCTGCTCGACGCGTTCGACGATCTGCTCGACGTCGATGCCGAATTCGGTGAGCGCCTCGGCGTCGGCGTCGCTCACACCGCCGCGGCGCCGGGTGCGCGCCAGTTCGGCCGCGATGTCTTCGGTGGACACCCCCAGCTCGGCGAGCACCCCGACGCCGGTCTTCACCAGCCCGGCGAGCAGGTGGGCCGGCCCGATCTCCACCGAGCCGGACTCCCGCGCCACGATCTGCGCCTCGACGACCGCCATCCGCGCGTCGGCCGTGAACCTCTCGAACATCAGTGCCTCCCGTACTTCTTGTGCACGGCCTGCCGGCTGACCCCCAGCTCGGCGGCGATCTCCTGCCACGACCAGCCGTGCACCCGCGCGCTGCGCACCTGCACGGCCTCCAGTTGTTCCAGCAGCCGCCGGAGCGCGGCGACCGCGCGCAGCCCCACCCGGGGATCGCGGTCACCCGCCCGGGCGGCCAAATCCGTCGCTTCCGTCATGGTTGTCAACCTACGTTGACATCTCGCGACTGTCAACTAGGGTTGACACTTGCTTCGGGCTGACTGGCCGAGGCTGGTCTGGGACGGACTGTCCACATCTCGGCCGATGTGTGGACAGCGGGCTCTGACCTGGCCGTTTCGCGGCTTTTCGTCGGGAGCTGTCGATAGACTGGATCTGGGGCGGCCCCCTTAGGGAGGGCGGGTGCGAGTGCCGGCCCTCCGACTCGCCCGGTCCCGGTCCGCCGTGCCCGCTCAGCGCGAAGCCACCGAAAGAGCGACGTACAGTCGGGTGATGCCCGAGATCGCGATCGCCGAGCGGGCCGGGGTGGGCGCCGACGGCCACCCGCGCCCCACCGAGGACCACGTGGTCGTGCTGGCCAACGCGGTGCTCGTCCTGGACGGCGCCACCTCGTCGGACCCCGCGCAACCCCCGGGCGGCTGGTACGCCGAGCGGCTGGCCCGGCGCCTCGCCGTCGACCTCCACGCGGCCCCGGAAGCCGACCTGACCGAGCTCCTGACCAGCGCGATCGCCGCTCTCGCCGCGGAGCACGACCTGCGGCCGCAACGCTCGCCGTCGAGCACGGTCGCGGCCGTGCGGTGGCTCGAAGACCGCGTCGACGCGCTGGTGCTGGCCGACAGCCCGGTGGTCGGGTTCGGCGGCTTCGGCGTCGACGTCGTCTCGGACGACCGGCTGACCCGGCTGCGAAGACGCGGGCTGCTCCAGACCGGCGCCGACGTCCGGCGCCGGCGCAACGCCCACGACGGCTTCTGGGTCGCCGAAGCCGTCCCGGGCGCCGCCGCGCACTCGGTCCGGCGCAGCTGGCCGCGGGCCGACGTCGACGCGGTGCTGCTCGCCAGCGACGGCGTGTCCATCGGCGTCGACCAGTACGAACTGTTCGACTGGCCCGAGGTCCTGGCCGTCATCCGCGCCGACGGGCCCGACGCCGTGCTGGCCGCCGTCCGCACCGCCGAAAAGCAGGATCCGGACGGCGAGCGCTGGCCCCGGCCGAAGCGGCACGACGACCAGGCGCTCGTCCTCGTCGATTTCAATCAGGGGGTTAATCAGGGTCTTCCCTGATCACGGGGGCCGCGTTTCCGGCGAACCTGGATGCATGGGGATGGAACCGGGGAAGCGCACTAGACCGTGGCGGCTCGTCGCGGTGGCGGCGATCGGGTGGGGCCTGTTCACCGCCGTGGTGCTGCACGTCGTCAGCTCACGCAATCCGGTGTACGACACGCTGTCGAGCTACACGGTGACCGACCGCGGCGAGGGGATGCTCGCGGCGAGCGTGCTCTCGCTGGCCATCGGGTCGCTCGCGGTGCTCGGCGCGCTGCAGGTCGCCGGCGTGCCGCTGTCGCGGACCACCCGGCTGCTGCTCGCGTTGTGGGCGCTCGGGCTGGCCGCGGCCGCGATCTTCCCGGCCAGCTACCCCGAGGCGCCCGACCCGGTGAGCGGCGAGATCCACCTCTACGCGTGCCTGGTCGCGTTCTGCAGCCTGCCCGGCGCGGCGATCTCGCTGCTGGAACCGTTGAAGGGCCGGCCGGAGCGCGTCGCGCTGGTCCGGTCGATCCGGCTGACCGCGGGCGCGTTTGCGCTCTTCGCCTTGAGCTTCGTGTTCGTGCGGCTGAGCGAGGCCGGGGTGACGCCGTTCCGCGAGATCTCCGACGCGTTCCCGATCGGCGTCACGCAGCGGCTGCTGCTGCTCACCGACGTCGTGCTGCTGGGCACGCTGCTGTGGCTGTCGACCCGGCTGGAGTCAGCTTTCGACGGCCGCCGCGAATTCGGGCGCGTAGCCGTACAGGCCGGGCATGCCACCGGTGTGCAGGAACACCACGTGGTCGTCCGGGGCGAAGTGGCCGGCCCATTCGACCAGCGCGGCGGCCACTTTGCCGGTGTAGACCGGATCGAGCACCACGCCCTCGGTGCGCCCGAAGAGCCGTAACGCGTTCCAGACGGCGTCGGTCGGGATGCCGTAGCCGGGGCCGAGCGTGGAATCGCCCAGCCTCGCGTGGGTGAAGGGCGGCGGTTCGACGCCGATCAGCTTGGCCGCGCCGCCGACGAGGTCGTGGAGGTTCTCCGTGGCCTCGTCGAGCGGGTGGCTGACGCAGGCGATGCCGACGCCGAGCCCGCCGAGCAGCCCGGCGGCCAGCGTCACGCCGGCCGCGGTGCCGCCGCTGGCGTGCGGGACGACCAGGTGTGCCCGCTCGATGCCGCGTTCTTCCAGCTGTTCGGCCAGTTCGTAGGTGGCGCGGACGTAGCCGAGGGCGCCGAGGTCGTTGGAGCCGCCGACCGGGACGGTGAAGACCTTCCGGCCGTCGGCGGCGGCTTCGGCGACCAGGCGGTCGTAGACGCGGCCGGTCTCCTCGCCGTCGGCGCAGACGTGGACGGTCGCGCCGAAGAGCCGGTCGAGCGGGAGGTTGCCGCCGCGTTCGTACGCCTCGCCGTCGCGCGGGACCTTGGCGGTGAGCACGAGTTCGCAGCGCAGGCCGAGTTTCGCGCACGCGGCGGCGGTCTGACGGCCGTGGTTGGTCTGGAGCGCGCCGAAGGTGATCACGGTGTCCGCGCCGGCCTCTTCGGCCGCGCCCAGGTGGTACTCCAGCTTGCGGAGCTTGTTGCCACCGGCGCCGAGCGGGTGGACGTCGTCGCGCTTCAGCCAGAGGTTCCGCAGGCCGAGGGCCTCGCCGAGCCGCGGTGCCTTCTGCAGCGGGGTCGGCCAGCCGCCCAGGTCGACGCGGGGGATCGCCGCCAGCGCGGCGGCGGGAAATCCGGCGAAGTCGAACGTCATCGGCCCTCCAGGATCGGCTTTCTAACCACTATATGGGGTTAAACCACCTCGAAGCGAAGCTCGGTGACCGGTCCGACCTCGCGCACGCCGATCCGCCTGAGCGCGACACCGCCGAGATCCGGGTCGCCGAACAACGGCAGCCCGGCGCCCAGCAGCACCGGAGCGATCAGGACGTGCAGCTCGTCGGCCAGCCGGGCCCGCACGGCCTGCCGGACCACGCTCGCGCCGATCACCTTGACCGCCCGCTCCCCCGCGGCCGCCCGCGCCTGCGCGACCGCCGAGGCGATCCCGTCGGTCACGAAGGTGAAGGTGAGGTGCTCGTCCTGAGCGGGCAGCACGGCCGGCGGCGTGTGCGTGACGACGAAGATCGGGACCTGGAACTCGTAGTTGCCGACGTACCAGTCCGGGTCCTCGGCCATCGCGTACGAACGGCGGCCGAGGACGACCGCGCCGGTCTCCCGGATCAGGTCGGTCATCCACTCGCTCCCGGTCGACGCGGCGGGGTCGGACAGCCGGGCCGTGCCGCCGTGGCGGTCGGCGACGAAGCCGTCCAGCGACATGCTCATCCCCGCGTGCACCGTGGCCATGGTTTCTCCTCACGTAGTCGTCGGTCGGGTAGACGGCCGCGGCAGGGAAAACTCATCGGGAGTAGCCGAAGACCGCCGGTATCCGGTAACGTTCGTTCGAACGAACGAGAATCTTCGGGGGCCGCCATGACCGCTACGAGCCTCGACTTCACGGGCCTCGCCGCCCAGGCCGCGCAGCTCGCCGCGGGCGAAGTCACCTCCGCCGAGCTCACCGCGACCGCGCTCGGGCGCGCGCACGCGAGCCAGCCCACGCTCAACGCGTTCAAACACCTCCGCGACGACGAAGCCCTCGCCGAAGCCGTGGCAGCGGACCGGCGCCTGGCCGCCGGCGAGCGCGCGCCCCTGCTCGGCGTGCCGGTCGCGATCAAGGACGACGTCGACCTCACCGGCCTGCCCACGTCCTTCGGCTGCCCCGGCGAATTCCCGTGCGCGACGGCCGACGCGCCCGCGGTCGCGCTGCTGCGCGAGGCCGGAGCTGTGATCATCGGCAAGACGAACACCCCCGAGCTGGGCCAGTGGCCGTTCACCGAAGGCCCGGCCTTCGGCGTGACGCGCAACCCGTGGCACCCCGGCCACACCCCAGGGGGTTCTTCGGGCGGGAGCGCGGCCGCGGTGGCGTCGGGGGTCATCGCGGCCGCGCTCGGGTCCGACGGCGCCGGTTCGGTGCGCATCCCGGCCGCGTGGACCGGGCTGGTCGGCATCAAAACCCAGCGCGGCCGGATCCCCACCGGCGGCGAGCTGTTCCACGGCCTCACCGTGCTCGGCCCGCTGGCCCGCACGACCGAGGACGCCGCCCTGTTGCTCGACGCCGCCGCGGGGACGCCCGGCGTGTTCCGCGCGGCCGCCGCGCGCGAGCCGGGGAAGCTGCGGATCGGGCTGTCGACGCGGATCCCGTTCACCGCCACCAAGACCCGCCTCGACCCGGTCGTCGACGCCGCCGTGCGCCGGCTCGCCGAGTCCCTCGCCGGGCTGGGCCACGAGATCGTCGAGGTCGAGCCGGACTACGGCCTGATCGGGCTGACGTTCCTGCCGCGGTCGCTCACCGGCGTCCGCGACTGGACGCTGCGGGTGCCCGACCGGGCCGGGCTCGACCCGCGCACGCGCAGCAACGCCGGCCACGGCCGGCTGCTGGCCGGCCCCGCGCTGCGGCTGGCCCGCGCCCTCGAGCCGGGCCTGCACCGGCGGATCGGCTCGGTGTTCGGCCGCGTCGACGTCCTGCTGACGCCGACCACCGCGACCCCGCCGCCGCCGGTCGGCACGTTCGACGGGCTGTCCGGCTGGGAGACCGACCAGGCCATGATCGCCGCCTGCCCGTACGCTTGGCCGTGGAACGTGCTGGGCTGGCCGGGGGTCAACGTGCCGGCCGGGCAGACGGCGGACGGGCTGCCGCTCGGCGCGCAGCTGCTCGGCCCGTCGCACGCCGAGGAGCGGCTGATCTCCCTCGCCGCGCAACTGGAAGAGGTCGAACGGTGGCCGGAGCGGCATCCCGCGACAAGCTGGTAAGCACCCGGGACGCCATCCTGCGCGGCGCGCTGACCGTCGTCGGCGAGCACGGCGTCGGCGGGCTGACGAACCGCCGGATCGTCGCCGCCGCCGGCGTTTCGCTCGGCACGCTGACCTACCACTTCCCGAGCCAGACCGCGTTGCTGCGCGAGGCGATGCTGCTGTTCGTCGAGGAGGAGACGGCGAAGCTCGGCGCGATCGTCGACGGCTACCGCTCGGAAGGCCTGAGTGTCGAGCAGGCGGCGTCGGTCGTCGAGCACGTCATCGCGCAGCTGCCGTTCGGGGCCGACGAGCTCGGCGCGCACGAGCTGTACCTCCAGTCCGCCCGCGACCCCGAGCTGCACGAAGCTTCTTCGCGCTGCTTCGCGGCGTACGACGAGCTGGCCGTGACGATCCTCGACGCGTTGGGCGTCCCCGAACCGGCCCGGCTGGCCGGCCCGGTGGTGGCACTGATCGCGGGGCTGCAGCTGCGGCGCCTGGCGACGGGCGAGACGGACACGCCGGTGGCCGAGCCGTTGATGATGCTGATCCGCGGAGCTTGATGGCACGGCCGATCGTCCGCGGAACGGCGGCGTGGAAGTACTTCGGCGACTTCCGCGACGGGCTGCTGGCCGGCCAGGTGCTGGTGCTGCAGGTGGCACACCCGGTCGTCGCGGCAGGCGTGCGCGACCACTCGGACTACACGTCGGATCCGTGGACCCGCCTGATGCGGACGGGCGCGTCGCTGTCGATCTACGTCTACGGCGGCGACGCGGGTGCGCGGGTCGAAGCCGCGCGGTTGCGGGCGTTGCACCGGACGTTCACGGGAGTGGCGGACGGACGGCGGTACAGCGCGCTGGATCCCGCGGCGTATGCGTGGGTGCATGCGACGCTGGTGAAGGTTCCGGTTGACGTGCAGCGGTTTTTCGGACGGCCACTGTCCACATCGGAGCTCGGCGAGTACTACGCGCAGATGTGCGACGTCGGCCGGATGCTGGGGGTGCGCTCACGGGATCTGCCGCCGGATTGGGCGGCTTTCGAGCGCTACTACGACTCGATGGTGGCGGGGTTTTCGGTGAACCCGACGATCGAGCAGCTCTTCGAGACGATCCGGACGGTGCGCAAGCCGGTCCGGTGGCTGCCGGACCGCTGCTGGCGGTGGCATGCCCGGATCCAGCTGTTCCTGATCCGGGCAACGCTGCCGGCGGACTTCCGCACGCGGCTCGGTCTCCGGTGGACGGCCGCGGACGAGCGCCGGTTCGCGAGGTTCGCGGCGGCGGTACGGCTGTTCGCGACCCCGATCCCAGCCGGGCTGCGGACGGCGCACATGCGGTGGATCGGGAAGCTCAACGTGTGGCTCCGGGCGCATCCGCGGGTGTATCGGGCGGTGGTCCGCCGCGAGGGTCCGGGCGCGAAGCCACGCCTCTGAGCGCGCCGGGCGGTGGCACGCTTGGCCGAAGGCCGATGTCGCGTGATTGGAGGCCGAGCTCGGGTGACAGCAGCACGAACTCGCGGGGCCGAAAGCCAAGCTCACGTGACTGCAACCCGATCTCGCGTGATTGGAGGCCGAACTCGTGTGACTGGAGGCGCATCTCGCGTGACCAGCGGGGCATCTCGCGTGACTGCAAGGGCATCTCGCGTGATTGGCGGGGCGACACGGAGGCGGGCGGGGTGGCAATCGCGAGTGGGGGCCCGCGGGGGCGCCCCCCGTCTCCAGCGTATCGGCTGGCTGTGACTAAAACCGGGGGCGAGGGCGGCTGCTAGGGCCGGTTGTCCCCATCTCGCCTTGCCTGTGGACCGGTGCGGGCGTAGTGGGCGCGGGCTTTGGCGCGGTTGCCGCAGCGGGACATCGAGCACCACTGGCGGTTGCGGCGCGGGGAGGCGTCGCAGAACCGCAGGCCGCAGTCGTCGGCCGCGCAGACGCGGACCTCCGCCTCGCTCGTGGCCAGGTCGATCGCGTCCGCTGCCAGCGCCGCGAAGGCCGCCGCCACCGGGTCCTTCGGGGCCGGGACCTCGCGCCGCAGCACGCCGCCCACCAATGCCAGGCGTGGTGGGGGCGCCGGGGCCGAAGCCGCCGCGTTGTTGACCAGCTCGACGTCCATCTTCGACGGCTCCTCCGGCGGCAGCAGCACCCGGTCGATCGCCTCCCGCAGCGCCTTCGCCGCCAGCACGTTGCCCGCCGTCACCGGCACCGGCCCCGTCGTGAACCCCGCCAGCGAAAGCCATTCCGCCAGCGCGTCCGGCCCGGTCAGCAGCTCGAAACCCGTCGAGTGCCGGCTGCGCAGCGTGTTGACGAGGTCGAGGCACGGCCGTCCGCCGTCGAAGACCCATTCCATGCCGGTCATTCTAACCCTTGAAGACAGTTAGAAGCAGCGCTATCGTCTAACCCCATGAACCGGTTAGACAACGTCGCCTCCGTGAACGGCATTCGCGTGCACTACTTCCGCGCCGGCGACGGCCCGCCGCTGTTCCTGCTGCACGGCTGGCCGCAGACGTCGCACTGCTGGCGCCACGTCCTGGGCCCGCTCGCCGAGACGCACACCGTGATCGCGCCCGACCTGCGCGGCTACGGCCGCACGGACAAACCGAAGGACGGCTACGACAAGCGCACGATGGCCGCCGACATCGCCGCCCTCGCCGAGCACCTCGGCTTCACGAAGGTCGCCGTCGCCGGGCACGACCGCGGTGGCCGCGTCGCCCACCGCTGGGCCCTGGACCGCCCGGACCAGGTCGATCGCCTGGCCGTGCTCGACATCGCCCCGACTCGCGCGATGTGGCAGCGCCTCGACGCCGGCGTCGCCAAGGCGTACTGGCACTGGCTCTTCCACCTCCAGCCCGACCTGCCGGAACTCCTGGCCGGGCAGAACATCGCCGGCTACCTCGGCTACTTCTTCGAGCGCTGGACCCACCAGCGCCACGCCCTCGACGCCGACGCGCAGGCCGAGTACGTGCGCGCCTTCTCGCAGCCGGGCGCGCTCCGGGCGGGCTTCGACGACTACCGCGCCTCCTTCCCCGACGACGCCGAGCTCGACGACGCCGACTTCGCCGCCCGAAAGCGCCTCACCCAGCCCCTGCTCGCCCTCTGGGGCGCGAACGGCCTGCTCGGCACGCTCCCGACGCTCGACATCTGGCGGGAGTACGCCGACGACGTCACCGGCGCGGCCCTCGCCGAGTGCGGCCACTTCCTCCCCGAGGAACAACCCGGCGAAGTGGTCGCTCACCTGCGGAAGTTCCTCGATCCCTGAGGCTCCCGGGTCGAGCGTCCCCGAACCGGGGATCGGAATGAGCCGCACCGACGGCGCCACCGGCCGCCCGCCGCCGCCGAACTCGCCCGCCGCGGTGGCGAGTTCAGCCAGTTCGGTCCACTGTGGACCTCCACGCGATCGTCCCGGGGCAGCGCGACCATCCTAATGAGACAGTCGCCGCGTACGACCCGGACGTCGGCTTCACCCACACCTTCGCCCAGCCCGGCCGGACCCGCGGCCGGCTGCGGAGCTTCCGGCAATCGGGTGAGATTCCCCTCACATCAGGCGCCCGGACGTATTCGCGCGGCCGCGAAGGCCTCCTTCACCGTAGAGACCCGGGGAAGGGGGCCGTCACCGTTGTTGTTCCACGGCACCGTTCCGGGCTCGCCGGTGATCGCCGGCAGTCGGTCAGGCGGGCAGGTCGAACTGCCCGGCCTTGACGGCGATCAGGAACGCTTCCCACTCGGCGGGGTCGAACACGAAGACCGGGCTGGTCGCGAGCTTGGTGTCCCGGACGCCGATCAGGCCGTCGCGGCCCAGGTTGACCTCGACACAGCTCCCGCCGTTGGGCTCGCTGGCGAACGACTTCTCCCAGGCGGCCTCTTCGAACAGGGTCACGGCCGTGTTCGGATCGTAATCCGCGAACGACGGATAATCCGCCATGGGTCGTACCTCCGAGGATCGATGGGGGGCGCGGTCGTGACCTGGTCGAAGGCACCCGCTCCCGGCTACTCAGTGTCTCAATGGACCAAGCCACAGGGCCAAGCGGGTGATCAACTGGGTACGGCCTCGACATGAAGATTATTCCAGGAGTAGGATTAATCGCATCGGCCGGGGCGCTGGTGTCGGTGAATGACTGCCTGCTCGCGGCGGGCGGTCGTCGACACGGGCCGAAGTGCTGAACCGGCCGAGTGCCGGAAGACCAGTGGACCGAACCAAGCCAAGCCACAGCAGGACCTCATGGGGGAGGAACAGCGTGATCGTCGAGGACAGTGCGCCACCCGGCGCGCTCGCCGTGACCAGGCTCGCCGTCTCCGGACGAGCTGCCGCCGCGGCCGCGACCGAGCTGGTCCGGACTCCAGATGCGGAAGCGTTTTCCGGTCGGAACGCCGAAGCACCGCGACCAGAGCTGGGGGTGTAGACGAATGGCCGTCCGGGTGAACTCGCTCTTCTGCCGTGAGGACGAAGAACACCGTGGCCGCCGGGGCATCGGGAACGAGCTGCGCAACCGCTTCGGCTTCAGCCTGATCCAGGCACCGCTGCGCAAGACCACGACGTGGGCCACGGACCAGGACCTCCCGCTGCGGCGCCACGCCGACGGGGTCCGCACCACCCGCCCGCTGGAAGCCGCGATCGACCTGACGCCGCTGATGCGCGGCCGGATCGGCTCGCGCGCCTGACCAGCCTGACCACCTGAACTGCCGTACCACCACGAAAGAGCCCCGGTTTCCTGCGGAACCGGGGCTCTTGCCGTGCGGGGCTACGTTTTCCGCAGCAGCAGGCAGCCGTGCCGCATCGGCCGTTCCCCCTCGCCCGGCTCGCGGTACACCCGGCCCACCTCGGTGAAGCCTGCCGCGGCGGCGAATCCGGCCAGTTCGTCCAGCGGCCAGCTGTAGGCCGTCGTCACCTTGTGGTCGAACGGCGTCAGCGGGCCGCCCCCGGATTCGAAGCACTCCAACAGAACGTGACCACCGGGCGCCGACATTCGGGCGAATTCGGCGAAGTACCCGGGGATCTCCGCCGGCGGCGTGTGGATCAGCGAGTACCACGACAGGATCCCGGCGAGCGACGCGTCCGGCAGGTCCAGCGCCGCCATGGACCCCACCTCGAACCGCAGCTCCGGATGAGCGGCCCGGGCGAGCTCGATCATCGCCGGGGACACGTCGACGCCGAACGCGTCCAGCCCCAGCGAACGCAGGTGCGCCGTCAGGTGCCCGGGACCGCAGCCGAGGTCGGCGACCGGGCCGCGGCCGCGGACGGAATCCGCGAACGCCGCCCACACCGCCCGTTCCAGGGCGTGCTTGTCCCAGACTTCGGCGGCGAATTCCGCGTACTGGACGGCGACCGCGTCGTAGGCGGCCGCCGTCACGGCTTGCGGCCGAGGCCGCAGAGGTGGCCGACGAACGCCGGGTCGTTCGCGAGCTTCTTCGTGGCCTTGGACTCGATCTCCTCCGGGTGCCACTCCGGCAGGTAGACGATGCCCGGCTCGACCAGCTCGAGCCCCTCGAAGAACGACGTGAACTCGGCCCGGCTGCGCAGGTGCAGCGGCGTGCTCGACTTGTTGTACTGCGCCATGATCGTCTCGCGGCTCTCGGCGTCGGCCATCTCGTGCAGGCCGTCGTCGGTCAGGTGCGAGGACAGGAAGTAGGAGCCGGACGGCAGCAGGGTCAGGTACTTCCGGATGGTCTCGGCCACCGGCTCGTCGGCACCGAGGAAGTACAGGACGCCGACCATGATCAGGCCGATCGGGCGGTTCGGGTCGAGGACGCCGGTGTCGAGCGCGCGCTTCCAGATGTCGGCCGGGTCGCGCAGGTCGCCCTGCAGCACCGCGTGGCGCCCCGCGACGCCCTCCCGCTCCAGCAGGATCTGGGAGTGGGCCACCGCGACCGGCTCGTTGTCGACGTACACGCACCGGGCGTTCGGGTTGACGTCCGTCGCGACTTCGTGGACGTTGCCGACGGTCGGGACGCCGGAGCCGAGGTCGAGGAACTGGTCGATGCCGTTGCGCGCCAGGTACCGCACGCCGCGGCCGAGGAAGTCGCGGCCGGCGCGGGCGACGGTCTTGATCATCGGGAAGGTCTTGACCGCCTGCTCGCCGAACTGGCGGTCGATCGCCCAGTTGGCGTCGCCGCCGAGGAACCAGTCGTAGATGCGGGCGGCGTTCGGCCGTTCCAGGTCCACGCCTTCAGGGGCTTCGGGGTCCTGCGTCGTCATTGCGTCCTCCAGGCTTGCGGCCGACACCGCCGACCACGCTCGCGAGGGGGACCGTGGCGGCGCCGGGCTCCGGGCGCCACTCTCCCACAGGCACGATCCCGGGCTCGACGACGTCGAAGGTACCGAAGAACGCCGCGATCTCGTCGAGGGACCGGGAAATCGCGGGCGAGCTCGACTGCTCGGACAGCTTCACGAGCTTCCTGATCTGCGCCAGCTCTTCACCTTCGACGCCGGACTCGGTCGCGTGCGAAAGCACGTACGCCGACCCGGGCGCCAGGAGCGTCCGGTAGTCGCGGATGGCTTCGCGGACGCCGGTGACGTCCGGCAGGAAGTGCAGCACCGCCACGGTCAGCAGGCAGATCGGCCGGTCCGGGTCGAGCACGCCGGTGGCGAGCGCGGCTTCCCAGACCTCGCCGGCGTCCCGCAGGTCGGCGTGCAGCACCGCGTGGCGTTCGGGGTCGCCGGCCTCCTCGAGCAGCATCCGCCCGTGCGCGACGGCCACCGGTTCGTTGTCGACGTACACGCACCGGCTGCCGTCGCAGTGGTCGTCGGCCACCTCGTGCACGTTGCCCGCGGTCGGGATGCCGGAACCGAGGTCGAGGAACTGCGTGATGCCCTGGGCGACGCAGTAGCGCACCGCCCGGCCCAGGAAGTCGCGGTTGGCGCGCGCGAGGGTCTTCGCCAGCGGGAAGACCTTCAGCGCCTGCTGGCCGTACTGGCGGTCGATGGCCCAGTTCGCGGTGCCGCCGAGCGCCCAGTCGTAGATCCTCGCCACGTTCGGCCGGTCGAGGTCGACCGCGTCGGGGAGGAAGTCGGGGTCCACGATGTCCACTTCCGGTGGAATCCAGCGCAACAGGCCGACTCTACCGAAAGTTGTTCACCACCCGGGATAGCTCGGGCGGCCATTCGCCCTATTGGAGCTGCTGCATCTGGGCGCGGTAACCCTCCGCAAGCTCCTTGAGGAACTGCCGGGTCTCCTGCCGCTCCAGCGCGGCTCCACGCAGCCGGTCCCACGAGTCGACGAAGATGTTGAAGTCCTTGACGTCGTCGAGGTAGAGCCCGCCGGCGGAGTGCTCGATGTAGACGAAGTCGCGGGTGCGGTCCGGGAACCGCATGATCGTGAAGTCGTTGGGCACCGCGGCCAGCCGCGCGCCGAACGGCAGTACGTGCACGTAGACGCGCGGGTGCTTCTCCAGGGAGAGCAGGTGCTCGACCTGGTCGAGCATCACCGCGGGCGCGTACCCGCCCGGAGCGCGGCGCAGCGCGCCTTCGCTGATGATGAAGCGGTAGTACGGCGGCTGCTGCTGCTCGAACACCGCCTTGCGGTCGAGCCGGTTGCGGACGAGCGACGTCACGTCCGTCGCGCCGGCCTCGGTGAACTGCTTGAGCATGTAGTGCTCGGACTGCAGCGGGCCCGGGATGCGCTCACCGTGCCAGGTGAGGATCTCCGCGGCCGCGGGCTCCAGGTCGGTGAAGGTGCGGAACCAGTGCGGCACCACCGAGCGGTAGCCGGACCAGTGGCCGCGCTGCCCGGCGGCGGCCCGCGCCAGGTTCATCAGCGTGTCGGCCTCTTCGCCGTTGATCCCGAACGCGTTCAGCATCGATCGCACATCCCCGAGCTTCACCCCGACGGCACCGGACTCGATCTTGTTGACCTTGCCCTGGGTGCAGCCGAGGACCTCGGCGACCTGCTGCTGTGTCATCCGCGCCGCGGTGCGGGCATGCCGGAGCTCGTTCCCGAGCTGCTTCCGGCGCGAGGTGACGGTGCTGGCCATCGCCCTGCTCTCCCGGACCACTACCAAGCGACGGCGGCCTCCCGGTCGCCGTCGCGCGCGAACTATCGAACCCACCCAGGTTAGTGCTTCACCTTGCGGATCTCGATGATGACATCGCGCAGCGTTCCAGGAAACGCCGCAGAATGCCAGTCACCTGCGCTATCACTCGCCTGGACCAGTGAAATTCCGAATTATTCGGCCAACCGGAGGAGCCGCCTCTGCGGCATAGTGACCCCGTGACCGATCGCTCTCCCGCCGCCGCCACCGTCACCCGGTTGGCCGACCAGGTCCACGGCTACGTCCAGCCGGACGGCTCCTGGTACATCAACAACTGCGGGTTCGTCGACGCCGGCGACCACACCGTGCTGATCGACACCTGCTCCACCGAGCGCCGCACGCGCGCGCTGCTCGCGGCGGTCGAGGCGACCACCGGCCGCCCGGTGACCACGCTGGTGAACACCCACCACCACGGTGACCACACCAACGGCAACTACCTGGTCGAAGGCGCGGCCGTGGTCGGCCACCGCAAAACCCGCGAACTGATGGTGGCCGAGGGCATCCAGACCTTCGACGGCATCTTCGTCGGCAGCGACTGGGGCGAGCTGGAGTCGCGGCCGCCCGAGATCGTCTTCGACGACCGGCTGACCCTCTACGCCGGCGACGTCGAGATCCGGCTGATCCACCCCGGGCACGCGGCCCACACGACCAACGACGTCCTGGTCTGGCTGCCGGCGCAGCGGGTGCTTTACGCCGGTGACCTGGTGTTCCACGGCGGCAGCCCGTTCGCGCTGATGGGTTCGGTGGCGGGGTGGCGCAAGGGCCTCGACGTCATCCGGGAGCTGGAGCCGGAGGTGATCCTGCCCGGCCACGGCGGCCCGTGCGGGCTCGACGTGGTGGACACGGTCGACCGGTACCTGGCCTTCGTCCAGAAGACGGCCGAGCGGGGGAAGGCCGCCAGGCTGTCGCCGCTGGAGCTGGCCAAGGAGACCGACCTCGGCGAGTTCTCGGAGCTGAGCGAGCAGGAGCGGCTGCCGGGCAACCTGCACCGCGCGTACGCCGAGCTCGACGGCGCCGAGTGGGGCGCGAACATCGACTTGGTGGCGGCGATCACGGACATGCTCGCGTTCAACAAGGGGCCGATCCGCTGCTTCTCCTGAACTAGGTGAGCTGCTCCTCCGTGGCCTCCCATGAGGCGTCGATCGGACTAGGGTCTGAATCGAGAGAGACTTCGGAAGAAGGATGCGGATGAGCAAGAAGGCGAGCATCGGGGTCACCGGCCTGGCGGTCATGGGCCGCAACCTGGCCCGCAACCTGGCCCGGCACGGTCACACGGTGGCCCTGCACAACCGGTCCGAGGAGCGGACCCGCGCGCTGGTGGACCAGTTCGGCGACGAGGGCGACTTCATCCCGGCGTACTCCGCGCAGGAGTTCGTCGACGCGCTGGAGCGGCCGCGGCAGGTCGTGATCATGGTCAAGGCGGGCGGTCCGACGGACGCCGTCATCGAAGAGTTCGCGCCGTTGCTCGAAGAGGGCGACGTGATCATCGACGCCGGCAACGCGCACTTCGCCGACACGCGCCGCCGCGAGAAAGCGCTGCGCGAGCGTGGGCTGCACTTCGTCGGCAGCGGTGTCTCGGGCGGCGAGGAAGGCGCGCTGCACGGGCCGAGCATCATGCCCGGCGGCTCGAAGGAGTCGTACGAGTCGCTCGGCCCGCTGTTCGAGGACATCTCGGCGAAGGTCGACGGCGAGCCGTGCTGCACGCACATCGGCGCGGACGGCGCCGGCCACTTCGTGAAGATGGTGCACAACGGCATCGAGTACGCCGACATGCAGCTGATCGCGGAGTCGTTCGACCTGCTGCGGCACGCGGGTGGCTACGCGCCCGCCGAGATCGCCGACGTGTTCCGCACGTGGAACACCGGGCGGCTCGACTCCTACCTGATCGAGATCACCGCCGAGGTGCTCGCGCACGTCGACAAGTCGTCCGGCAAGCCGTTCGTCGACGTCGTCGAGGACGCCGCCGAGCAGAAGGGCACCGGCCGCTGGACCGTGCAGATCGGCCTCGACCTGGGTGTCCCGATCTCGGGCATCGCCGAAGCCGTCTTCGCGCGCTCGCTGTCCGGGTCCAAGTCGCTGCGCGCGGCGGCCCGCGGGCTCGGCGGTCCGTCGGCGGCGCCGCTTTCCGGGGCTTCGCTGGAGCGCTTCGCCGACGACGTCGAGCAGGCGCTGTACGCCTCGAAGGTGGTCGCGTACGCGCAGGGCTTCAACCAGATCCAGGCCGGCGCGACGGAGTACGGCTGGGACATCGACCTCGGCAAGGTCGCCTCGATCTGGCGCGGCGGCTGCATCATCCGCGCGAAGTTCCTCAACGACATCACCGCGGCCTACGCCGAGGAGCCCGAACTGCCGACGCTGCTCACCTCGGGCGGCTTCCGCAAGGCCGTCGAGGACGCGCAGGACTCGTGGCGCTCGGTGATCTCGACGGCGGTCAAGCTCGGCATCCCGACGCCGGGCTTCTCGACGGCGCTGGCCTACTACGACGGCCTCCGCGCGGACCGGCTGCCGGCCGCGCTGGTCCAGGGCCAGCGGGACTTCTTCGGCGCCCACACCTACCGCCGGGTGGACCGCGAAGGCTCGTTCCACACGGCCTGGGCCGCCGACGGCCGCCCGGAGTCCGACGCCTGACGATTCGCTGCTCTGACCGGGAAGACCCCCTGGTCCCACCCGGTCAGAGCAGCGTCACCAGCAGCAGCGCGAGCAGCACGGCCGCCAGCAGGAGCCTCACTGCCCCCGGGCGGCGAGGAGTTCCGCCAGCACCTCCAGGATCTTGGCCTCGGCCTTGTCCTTCTTGATGCCCAGGCCGTCGAGCACCTCGAAGCCGGTGCCTTCGCCCTGTTCCAGCAGCGCCAGCAGCATGTGCTCGGTGCCGATGTAGTTGTGCCCCAGACGCAGCCCCTCGCGCATGGTCAGCTCGAGGGCCTTCTTGGCCGCCCCGGAGAACGGGACCACGTTCGGCGCCGGGTCGACCGGCTCGGGCAGCCGCGCCTCGGCGGCTTCGCGGACGGCGTCCAGCTGCACGCCCTGGGCCAGGATCGCCCCGGCCGCCAGCGCGGCGGGTTCGGTGAGGAGGCCCAGCACGATGTGCACGGTGTCGATCTCCGGGCTGGCGTGCTCGGCGGCCGCCTTCTGGGCTTCGACGACGACGTGCCGGGCCCGGTCGGTGTAGCGGCCGTAGACGCGCTCGATGGTGCCGCCGGCGTCGCCGCCGGGATCCACCTTCGGCACGAACCGCTTCTGGGCGGCCTGTTTCGTGACGCCCATGCTGGCGCCGATGTCGGTCCAGGACGCGCCCGACCGCCGGGCCTGGTCGACGAAGTGCCCGATCAGGTGGTCGGCCACTTCGCCGAGGTGCTGACCCACGTGCACCGCGTCGGTCAGCTGGGCGAGGGCGTCCTTCTCGTTGTTGCTCTTGATGGCGTTGATGAGGTCGTCGAGCTTGATGTTGGTCGGCAGGGTCATGTCGTCAACTGTAGGTTGACGACCATTGCGCGTCAACCACGAGTTGACGATCTCAGGCGAACGGCAACCCCACGTAGTTTTCGGCCAGACTGGTCGCCGCTGCGCGCGACGACGTCGTGTAGCGCAATTGCGACAGCTGCAGCTGCCGCGCGAAGCCGTCGGCGTGCGGGTCGGTGTGCAGCATCGTCGTCATGAACCAGGAGAAGTGCTCCGCCCGCCACACCCGGCGCAGGCAGGTGTCCGAGTAGGCCGCGGCGAGGGATTCGTCGCCGCGCAGCAGCGCTTCCAGGGCCCGCGCCAGCACGCGGACGTCGGCGATGGCCAGGTTCATGCCCTTCGCGCCGGTCGGCGGGACGATGTGCGCGGCATCGCCGGCCAGGAACAGCCGCCCGTGCCGCAGCGGCTCGGCGACGAAGCTGCGCATCGGCGTGATGCCCTTGTCGAGGATCGGGCCTTCGCGCAGGGTGAAGTCACCCCCGACCTCGAGCCGCGCGGTGAGCTCGGCCCAGATCCGGTCGTCGGACCAGTTCGCCAGGTCGTCGTGGGGATCGACCTGGAGGTAGAGCCGGGTGATCTCCGGGGTCCGCATGCTGTGCAGCGCGAACCCGCGTTCGTGGTGGACGTAGATGAGCTCGTGGTGCGACGGCGGCGTCCGCGCCAGGACACCCAGCCACGCGAACGGGTACTCGCGCTCGTACACCGTCAGACTGTCCGCAATGGACGGACGGGAGACGCCGTGGAAGCCGTCGCAGCCCGCGATGGCGTCGCACTCGATGGTCTGCGCGTTGCCTTCGCTGTCGCGGTAAGCCACCCGCGGCCGGCGAGTGTCCACATCGGACAACTCAACGTTCGAAACCTCGTACGAGATCGGGTATCCGCGGGCCTCGTGCGCGTCGATGAGGTCCTTGACGATCTCCTGCTGCCCGTAGACGGTGATACGGCGACCGGTCAGCTCGGTGAGCGCGATCCGGTGGTCGGCGCGGTCGAACCGCAGCGACAACCCCTCGTGCGGCATGCCTTCGGCGGCCAGCCGCTCGCCGAGCCCCAGCGACGTCAGCAGCTCGACGGTCGGCTGCTCGCAGACCCCGGCCCGCACCCGCTGCCGGACGTACTCGCGGTCACGCGCTTCCAGGACCACGCAGTCGATCCCGGCTTCGTGGAGGAGGAACGACAGCAGCAGCCCGGCCGGCCCGGCGCCGATGACCGCGACCTGCGTGCGCATCACGCCGCTCGCGACTTCAGGTGCGCCTTGAGGTCGAAGGCGCTCGCTTCGAGGTCGGCGTACGCGGGCTTCGGCTCGGCGGTGAACAGGCGGCGCGCGGCGATGTGGTCGGCGGGCCGGTTCACCGACTCGACGGCGATGAGGACGTCGTCGCGGAAGGACAGCACGGAGAACCTGCCCTCGGCCGGGTCGCCCGCGACCACCGTCCGGTCGGCGCCCGCGAGGATCCCGGCGATCTGCAGCTTGGCGCCCGCCTGGTCGGTCCAGAACCAGGGCAGGCTGGCGTACGGCTCGGCCGTTCCGGTGATCGCCGAGGCCACGCACCGGGCCTGGTCGACGGCGTTCTGCACGGACTCCAGCCGGGTCTCGGCGCCCGCCTGCACGCACGGGAAGTTGGCGCAGTCGCCGATGGCGAAGATCCGCTCGTCCGCCGTGCGCAGGTGCGCGTCGACGACGACGCCGTTGCGCACCGGCAGCCCGGCGGCCTCGGCGAGCGACGTCTCGGGCACCACCCCGACGGCGACGACGACCAGGTCGGCGGGCAGCCGGGTGCCGTCGGTCAGTTCGGCCTCCCGCACCCGCGACTCGCCGTGCAGGGCCGCGACCCCCTGGCCGAGCAGCACCGTGTGCCCGGCGTTGCGGTGCAGGTCGGCGAAGTACGCGGAGATCTCCGGGGTCGCGACGCGGTTGAGCAGGCGGTCCTGCATCTCGACGATCGTCATCGGGCGGCCGGCGTGCGAGGCGAACTCGAGCCCGATGAATCCCCCACCGGCCACGACGACGTTTTCGGCCTGCTCGAGGGACTCCCGCAGCCGGTCGGCGTCGTCGCGGGTGCGCAGGGTCAGCACGCCCTCCAGGTCCGCGCCGGGCACGGGCAGCGTCCGGTTGCGGGCGCCGGTGGCCAGGACGAGGAAGTCGTAGTCCAGCTCGCGGCCGTCTTCGAGGCTCACCTTCCGCGCCGCGCGGTCGATGCTTCTCACCCGGCCTTCGACCAGCTCGATGTCCTTCTCGGCGAAGAAGTCCGCACCACGCAGGTGCAGCTGTTCGAGCCCGGCTGTCCCGGCCAGGTAGGCCTTCGACAGCGGCGGCCGCTGGTACGGCACGCCCGGCTCGTCCCCGACCAGCACGACCCGGCCGCCGAAGCCCCGGTCCCGCAGCGAAGCCACGGCCTGGAACCCGCTCTGACCTGCACCGATGACGAGCACGGTGGTCATTCCTTCTCCTCACCCATCCGGCGGACCTCGATCTCATCCGACCACAACGGGCGCGGTCAGTCGAGGCGTGGTTCCCGGGACGGCCGCGGCGCGCCGAGCACCCGCGAGATCCCCCGCGCGGCGGCCCGCACGGCCGGGACCAGCGTCCGCGGATCGGTCCCCTCGGCCGGGACGACCACGGAAATGGCGGCCACGACGTCGTCCGTGGCGTCGCGGACCGGGGCGGCCACGGACAGGGCGATGAGCTCGATCTGCCCGTCGCTGATCGCGTAGCCGTCCCGGCGCACGTCGGCGAGGACCCGCCGCAGCCGCGCGGCCGAGCCGATGGTCTTGGGCGTGAACGTCTTGAGCGGGCCGGCGAGGACTTCCTCCTGGGCCTCGGCGGGGGCGTACGCGAGGAGCACCTGGCCGACGCCGGTCGCGTGCGCGGGCAGCCGCCCGCCGACGCGGGTCAGGACGTTGACAGCACCCCGGCCGGAGATGCGCTCGACGTAGACGACCTCGGTCTTGTCGAGCACGGCGAGCTGCACGTTCTGGTGCGTGGCCTCGTAGAGGTCCTCCAGGAACGGCATCGCGCTCTCCCGCAGCTCCGCGCCGTGCGGGGCAAGGGAAGCGACTTCCCACAGCCACAGCCCGACGCGGAAGGCGCCGGTCTCGTCGCGCACGAGCGCCCCGCGCCGGACGAGCTCTCCGGCGAGCCGGTGCGTGGTCGACAGCGGCAGCCCGGCGCGGCGGCTGAGCTCGGACAGCGTGAGCCGCGGCCGCTCGGCGGTGAAGGCGCCCAGGAGGTCGAGGACGCGATCCACCACCGACGGCGGCCGCTGCGCGCTGTGTCTCACCCCTCTTCGTCGTCCGGGAGCAACGGGCGCATGAACGTCCGGCGGTACCGGACCACGCACCCGCTCTCCTCGCGGATCTTGTCCGCCTCGATGAAGTCCGGGTCGACGCCGAACAGCGTCCGGTAGCGCTCGTACGCCGCCAGGCTCTCGAAGCTGAACAACGCCCGGGCCTCGTCGCTCGCCCCCTCCGCCGGCAGGAAGTAGCCGTGGTGGACGCCGCCTTCGCGCTGCACCAGCCGCATCCACGCGGCGGCGAAGCGTTCGAAGTCGGGCAGTTTCGCGGGGTCGATGACGTAGTCGACGACGCACGTGATCATCAGTGGCCGCCCCAGACGCGGTCGGCCGTGGCGACGATCAGCTCCAGTTTGCGCAGCTGGTCGTCCGGGGTCAGGTCGTTGCCCTCCTCGGTCGAGGAGAACCCGCACTGCGGCGACAGGCAGAGCCGGTCGATGTCGACGTACTGCGACGCCTCTTCGATCCGCCGCACCAGGACGTCCGGGTCCTCCAGCTCCGGCCGCTTGGTCGTGACCAGGCCGAGCACCACCTTCTTGTCCTTCGGCACGAACCGCAGCGGCTCGAAGCCGCCGGAACGCTCGTCGTCGTACTCCAGGAAGAAGCCGTCGACGGCGAGCTCGCCGAACAGCGCCTCGGCGACGAACTCGTAGCTCCCCTCGGCGGCCCACGACGAGCGGAAGTTGCCGCGGCACAGGTGCGTGGTCACCGTGAGGTCCTCGGGGCGGCCGTCCAGCGCCGCGTTCATCGTCGCGATGTTGCGCAGGTGCTGGGTGTCCGGGTCGCCGCCCATCCGCGCGACCAGCTCGCGCTGCGCCGGGTCGTTCAGGTAGGCGAGGCTGGTGTCGTCGAGCTGCAGGTACCGGCAGCCGAGCTCGTGCACCGCGGCGACCTGCCGGCTGTAGGCCGCGCTGAGGTCGGCGAAGAACTCCTCGAGGTCCGGGTAGACGCTCTCGCTGACCGCGGCCCGGCCGCCGCGGTAGTAGACCATGCTCGGCGACGGGATGGTCAGCTTCGGCGTCACGCCCGGGTCCACATGGGACTGCAGGAACCGGAAGTGGTCGGCGAAGATCGGCTCGTCGAGCCGCACCTTGCCGTCGACCTGCAGCCCGGGCGGGCTGAACTCGAGGTCGCCCGCCAGGTTGTGGAACTTGACGTGCAGCCGCTGGTCGCTCTTCGAGATGCCGCCGAGCGAGTAGATGAAGTCCATGTGCCACGACGCGCGCCGGAACTCGCCGTCGGTCGCCGAGCTCAGCCCGGCCGCCTTCTGCATCTTGATCACGTCGCGGATCGCGTCGTCCTCGACCGCGCGGAGCTGCTCCGCGCCGATCTCACCGCTTTCGTGCCGCCGTCGCGCGTCGCGCAGCACCGGGGGCCGGAGCAGGCTCCCCACGTGATCGGCGCGAAACGGCGGGCCCACCTGGGAAATGCCACCCGAAGTCATGCACCGATGGTCACACATTCCCGGCCGTTGCGCCGCCCCCCGGAACATGATCATCGCGCCCGGGACTTGCTACCGTCACCGGCACGGCGTCGGCTGTGACACCGACCAGGCTGCTGCACCAGGGGGCCCGTTCATGACGAAACACCCGGTCGACCAGGGCCTGCCCGCCGGGCGGCTGACGTTGCTCGGCCTGCAGCACATGTCGATCATGTACGCCGGCTCGGTCGCGGTGCCGCTGATCGTCGGCAGCGCGCTCAAGCTGGACCCGGCGACCATCGGGCTGCTGGTGAACGCCGACCTGCTGGTCGCGGGCATCGCGACGCTCATACAGGCGGTCGGCATCGGGCGGCTCCTCGGCATCCGGCTGCCGGTGGTGGCGGGCGCGACGTTCAGCGTCGTCAACCCGATGATCCTCATCGCGTCGCAGTACGGCCTGCCGGCGGTCTACGGCGCGATGCTCGCCTCGGGCGTGTTCGGGCTGCTGATCGCGAAGCCGTTCGCGAAGATGATCCGTTTCTTCCCGCCGCTGGTCTCCGGGACGCTGCTGCTGGTCATCGGCGTCTCGCTGGTCGGCCCCGGCGCGGCGATGATCGCCGGGCACGACCCGGCGTCACCGGACTACGCGGCGCCGTCGCACATCGCGCTGGCGCTCGGCGTGATCGCGCTGGTCGTGCTGTTCACCCGGGTGCTGCGGGGGTTCGCGAACCAGATCGGGCCGCTGCTGGCGCTCGTCATCGGCCTGGTCGCGGCGATCCCGATGGGCCTGGTGCACTGGGACGGCATCGGCGCGGCGGGCTGGTTCGGCCTCGCGGCGCCGTTCCACTTCGGCGCACCGGAGTTCCCGCTCGCCGCGGTGCTGTCGATGTGCGTCGTCATGCTCGTGACGTTCACCGAGTCGACGGCCGACCTGATCGCCGTCGGCGAGATCACCGGGCGGCCGCCGACCGACGCGGACCTCGCGCGCGGCCTGGCCACCGACGGCGTCTCGGCGGTGCTCGGCGGCGTGATGAACTCCTTCCCCGACACGGCGTTCGCGCAGAACGTCGGGCTGGTGCAGATGACCGGCGTACGCAGCCGCTGGGTGGTCGCGGTGACCGGCGGCGTGCTGGCCCTGATGGGCCTGGTGCCGAAGATCGGCGCGTTCATCGCGGCCATCCCGGAGCCGGTGGTCGGCGGGGTCGCGGTGGTGATGTTCGCGATGGTCGCCGCGGTCGGCGTGCAGAACCTCAAGAAGGTGGAGTTCTCCGGCAACCACAACACCTTCGTCGTCGCGGTGGCGCTCGGCGTCGGGCTGCTCCCGGCGTTCGTGCCGGACTTCTTCAAGCACTTCCCGCCGTGGCTGCAGACGATCTTCGGCAGCTCGATCACGGTGACGGCGATCCTGGCGTTCGCGCTGAACCTGCTGTTCAACCACCTCGGACGGCGGGCCGCGCTCAAAGCGTCGTGAGCAGCCGTTCGACGAGCTTGGCCCCGACGCCCGGCTCGACCGGGAGGCGGAACAGCACGCGCAGGTAGAGCGGGGCCAGGACGTAGTCGAGCACCTCGTCGACCGTCGGCACCGGCTCGCCGCGGGCCGCGGCCCGGTCGAGGGTGGCCTGCAGGTCGTCACCGCGGGCCCGGAGGTACTCGAGCGGCTCCTCGTCCGTGCGCAGGGTGGCGACTAGCGCGCGGAGCAGGATTTGGCCACGCCGGTCGCCCATCGCGCGTTCGACGCCTTCGGCCCAGCCGAGCAGGTCGCCGCGCAGCGAACCGGTGTCCGGGATCGGGGACGTGGAACGCAGGCGCGTGACCGCGGCGTCGAGCAGCAGCGCGTCGCGGCTGCCCCAGCGTCGGTAGATGCTCGTCGGGTTCACGCCCGCCTGTTCGGCGATCTTCGGGATCGCCGCGTTGATCTCGCCGATGGCGAGCAGCTCGACGACGGCGTCGTGCACCGCGTCGCGGACGCGGGCGCTGCGGCCACCGGGTCGGGTCATGGGCTCATCTTAAAGCAAAGCCACTTGCTTTTGCGCTCCGGCGCGGTCTAGTCTTAAGTCAAATCGAATGGCTTTAAGGAGGCGGGGATGGCCCGCAAGATGACCACGGACGCGCGCGAAGCGTTCCTCGCCCAGCCGCAGGTCGGCGTGCTCAGCGTCGCGGCCGAGCCTGGGCGGGCCCCGCTGACCACGCCGATCTGGTACCGCTACGAGCCGGGCGGTGACGTCGTCGTGATGACGTCACCCGGCTCGCGGAAGACCCGCCTGATCGAGGCGGCCGGCCGGTTCGCGCTGTGCGTCCAGCAGCAGGACGGCGTGTACAAGTACGTCTCGGTCGAAGGCCCGGTCGTGAAGACGTGGCCGATGACGAAGACGGAGCGCCACGAGATGGCGGCCCGCTACCTGCCGCCGGGCGTGAGCGAGGCCTACACGGACGCGACCGACGAGACCCACGAGCGCAACATCGCGATCGTGATGCGCCCGGAGCGCTGGAACACCAGGGACTTCAGCGACATCGCGGAGCAGCTGGCCTGATCACCAGCAGATGACCAGGAAGCACGTCGTCGTCCGGGTCGGGGTCGGGGTCGGGGTCGGAGCCGGCCGGGGGCCGCCGGACGACGGTGGGTTCCCGGTCGGTGTCACCGTGGGGGTGCCCGAGGCCGAAGGGACAGCGCCGGACGGTGTCGTGGTCGGGGCCGCGGTGGCGCTGGAGCCGGTCTCGGTGGCCGGGTTGCGGCCCGGCACCTCGGTGACGGTGCCCCGGTGCTCGTTCGACGCCGTGACGACGTCGCCGCCGGTGCCGCCACCGATCCCGCCTTCGGAGGGCGAATCCGTGGCCTGGTCGGCGCCGCCCAGCCCGGTGGTGCGCTGCGGGAACGGGATGACCTGGATCTGGTCGACCGGGGAGGCGTCCTCACGGTGGCTGCCGCCGAAGGCGACCAGCGCCGCGGCGGCACCACAGCCCACGATGACGGCGAGCATCACCGCGACCACTCGCCAGCGCGACTGGCCGGGTCCCGGACGGTCACCCCAGCCCTCGCGCACGAGCAGCTCGGCGACCGATACCTCCTCGTTCACCCGATAGACCTTCCCGAGAGGCCTTTCGGCCGACATCGTGCCGGTATTCTTACCGTAAAAGCCCCCCGAACGGGTGAAGTAGCGGCAAAAATTCGTCACGTAATGCAAGTTTTGACGGTGAGTGACATCCACAGCGTTTTCTAAGCTGACGCTCGTGATACTCCCAGCATGACCACCGAAGCTCGGTCCATGCTGCTGAAAGCCGAACGGCCGATCCCCTCGATCGCCGTTGCGCGCCGCCGTGGCCTGTGGTCGCTGTTCCGGTACGTCCCCAACCCGAAGACGACCCCGTTCACCTTCGGCTATCTGCTCGTCCTGCTGACCACCACACTGGTGCTCGAGTTCGCCGACCCGGCGCTGACGGACCGGCTGCTCCGGCTGTCCAGCACCGACGCCCACAACCTGTGGCGGCGGCCGCTGACCTCGCTGCTCAGCAGCGCGATTTGGCTGCCCGGGGAAAACTGGTTCGCCTACGCCCTGATCTTCGCGGTCGCCGTCGCCCCGCTGGAGCGCCGGTTCGGCGTCCGCCGCACGGCACTGGTGTTCTTCTCCGGCCACATCGTCGCCACGCTCGCCACCGAGCTGCCGGTGATGGCCCTGATCAACGCGCACGTGCTGCCCAGCTCGGCCGGGCACTGGCTCGACATCGGCGTCAGCTACGGCTTCTTCACCACCGCCGGCGCGCTGGTGTTCTTCCTGCCCGGCCGCGGGCGCCTGCTCGCGCTGCTCGCGCTGGAGTCGTTCATCGCGGTGATCTGGCTGAGCGACGACCCGGCGAGCCTGGATTCGCTGGTCACGCTGCTCGGCCACGCGTTCGCCGCGCACTTCGGGCTGCTGGTCTGCGGACCGTGGCTGCGCGAGCGCATCCGCAGGCCGGCCCCGGATTCCGCCGGGTAGGCAGCGGCCGGAGTCGGTGGTGTAATCGACGAGCCACACGCCGACTTCACGGGGGACGCACGCACATGCAGGCCGACTCGCTCGCCGAACTGGTGGAGCTGAGTCCGGACGCGATCTGCGTGCACGAGCACGGCGTGCTCACCTACGCCAACCGCGCGGCCCTCGAAACCTTCGCCGCGTGCTCCGCCGAGGAGGTCGTCGGGCGCCGGTTCACCGACTTCGTCGCCGAGGAGGCGCAGGCCGCGGTGATCGAAAAGCTCGCCCGGCTGACGGAGCCGGGGCAGGCGAGCGAGCCCGTCGAGGCGCTGATGTCCCGGCTGGACGGCAGCAAGTTCGCGGTCGAGACGGTGCTGGTGCGCCTCGGCGACGACGCGTACCAGGTCGTCATGCGCGACATCACGGCGAAGAAGGCGGCCGCCGACGCCCTCCGCTACCAGGCCGCACTGGTGTCGCACGTCAGCGACGCGCTGATCGCGACCACCGGCGACGGGGTCGTGACCAGCTGGAACCCGGCCGCCGAGGGGGTCTACGGCTGGACCGCGGCCGAAGCCGTCGGGCGGCGGGCGAGCGAGCTGGTCGGCGCGCCGCTCGACCTGCCGGCCATCCGGCGCGGCGGCGGCGTCGCGGAGGCGGTGCACCGGCGGCGGGACGGCGCTCCCCTGGCCGTCCGGGTCTCGGCAGCTGAGATGAACGACGGTTACGTACTCGTCTGCGCCGACGAAACCGCGCGGCGGCGGGCCGAGCAGAACTACCGCACGGTCGTCGCGTCCCTCGACGAAGGCGTGCTCGTGATGGGCGCCGGCGGGCTGATCGAAGCGGCCAACCCGGCGGCCTGCCGGATCCTCGGCGTCGCCGAAGCCGACCTGATCGGCGTCCCGTGCCACACGCTGACGCTGTTCACCGAGTCCGGGCAGTGGATCCCGCCGGACGAGATGCCGTCGGTGCAGACCCGGCGGACCGGTGTCACGCACAACGGCCTGGTCGTCCGCCTGCGCCGGCCGGACGGCCGCGACGTCTGGGTGTCGCTGACCTCGCGGCTGCTCGACCCGGACGACCCGGCGGTGACAGCCGTCGTGACGTCGTTCACCGACATCACCGAGACCCGCGCGATCAGCGCGCAGCTCGCCCACGACGCCACCCACGATCCGCTGACCAGGCTGGCGAATCGGACCCTCGTGCTCGGCCGGCTCGACGTCCGCGAGCGCGGCGCGGTCACCGTGCTGTTCCTCGACCTGGACAAGTTCAAGGTCATCAACGACTCGCTCGGGCACTCGGTCGGCGACCAGGTGCTGCGGATCGTCGGGGAACGCCTGCGCCGCAGCTCGGGCCGCGACGACCTGGTCGGCCGGCTCGGCGGCGACGAGTTCGTCGTCGTCACCGCCGAGGTCACCGACCCGGCCGAGGTCCGGGCGCTGGCCGAGCACCTGCGGGCCGCGCTGGCCGAGCCGATCGGCGTCCTCGGCAGGCAGCTGCACCTCGACGCGAGCATCGGCGTGGTGCTCGTCGGCCGCGACGACCGCCGCAGCGCCGAGGACCTGCTTCGCGACGCGGATGTCGCGATGTACCAGGCGAAAGCGCTCGGCCGGGGCCGCCACCACGTCTTCGACGTCGGGCTGCGCGAGCGGATGCAGCGGCGGCTGCGGATGGAGCAGGACCTGCGCGACGCGGTCCACGACGACCAGCTCTGGCCCGCCTACCAGCCGGTGGTCGACCTGCGGACCGGCGAGATGGTCGCGGTGGAGGCACTGCTGCGGTGGACGCACCCCCGGCAAGGCCCGATTTCGCCGGCGGAGTTCATCCCGCTCGCCGAGGAGAGCGACCTGATCAACGTGATCGGCAAGCAGATGCTGCGCGCGACGACCCGCGAACTGGCCGGGCGGCGTGCGCGGCAGGGCTTGGACCTGACGCTGAAGGTGAACCTGTCCACCCGCCAGCTCGACGACCCGCACCTGGTGCCCGCGGTCCAGGACGCGCTGGCGGTCACCGGGCTGCCGGCCGGCGCGCTGTGCCTGGAGGTCACCGAAAGCGCGTTGATGCGCGACCAGGAAGCGGCCGCGGAAGTGCTGGCGTCCCTGCGGTCCTTGGGTGTGCTGCTGGCGATCGACGATTTCGGCACCGGTTATTCGTCGCTCGCGCAGCTGCGCCGGCTGACGCTGGACACGCTGAAGATCGACCGCTCGTTCATCACGGGGATCGCCGAGTCGCGGGACGCGGAGGCGATCGTCACGAGCATCATCGCGATGGCCCACGCGGTGGACCTGACGGTGATCGCCGAGGGCGTCGAGTCGGCGGAGCAGCTGGAGCTGCTCCGCGCGCTCGGCTGCGACCAGGCGCAGGGCTACCACCTCGGCCGTCCGGTGCCGGCGGCCGAGCTGTTCGGTCAGTAGATCTGCTTCAGCCGCTCCAGTTCGTCCGCCGTCAGCTCGATGCCGAGGTCCTTGAGCGTGACGTCGAGCTCCTCGGGCGCGACGGTGGTGGTTTCGCTGCTGCCGTCGGGTTTTTCGACGGTGAGGTCCCGGCCGAGGAGCTTGCGGCTGACGCCGGGCTCGATCCGCATGACCACCAGCCGCCCGGTGAACGGCGACTTCGGGTGTGTCGACGTGTAGTGGTGGTAGACCTCGTAGTCGATGGGGTGCATTTCGTTGAGGCGGAATTCGAGGATGTCCTCGTCGCCCTTCTGCAACGTCCACCACTCGCCGTTTCGCCTGATGCGGTGCGGCCACCCGGCTTGGTCGACTTCGTGGCCGTCGAAGAGCGGCATGGGTCGAGGATCCCGGCGCCGAAGCCGACGTCGGCGAGGAACTGCTTCCCGTCGACGTCGACGAGGAGCGTCATGTGCGTGTAGGGCCCGGGCCGCCGCGGTTGGACGCGCGCGGAAAGCCGGTGCACGGTGTAGCCGAGCTGCTCGAGGACGGCGGCGAAGAGGCCACTCTGTTCGTAGCAGTAGCCGCCCCGCCGCCGTCCGACGAGTTTCGCGCTCACGACGTCGAGCGAAATCCCTTGGTGCTGCCCGAGAACGACGTCGACGTTCTCGAACGGGATCGCGGCGACGTGGGCCCGCATGAGTTCTCTGAGCGCGGCTTCGGACGGCGCCCGCCGCGGCTGCCCGACACGCGCGAGGTAGGCGTCGAGATCGACGGCGCCGATGCCCCATTCCCCTTCGGTGGTCATGGGTCCATGGTGGACCCTCGACCTCGCTGGAGGTCAACCTTCGTGGACGACCTTCCGCACCTCGACAGCGGTGTACTGGGCGTCGGGGATCTTGGCGGCCAGTTCGACGGCGCGGGCCTCGCTTTCGACGTCGACGACGTAGTAGCCGCAGAGGAAGGACTCGGCTTCGACGAAGCCACCCTCCTTGGTTTGGACCACCCCGTTCTTGACCTGGATCGTCTTGGTCTCGGCGGCTTCGGCGAGCGCCTTGGTCTCGACCATCTCGCCGGACTCGGTGACGAGCTTGATGAAGTCCCCGTGCCCCTCGAAGACGCCGTTCTTCTGGTCGTCGGTGAGGGTGCCCCAGAGCGTGGGGTTCATGTGGAGGGTGAGGAGGTAACGCATGTCTCGGCTCCCGGTGTTCGGGTGGCGGCCCCGGGTGGGCTGCCTTTCGCCGGTGGGTCGGAGCTGGGTCCCCGGTCCGGACACGGGTCCTCGCGGTTCACTCGTTCGGCCTAACCGACCACTCGTCGGCGAGCATGTGGAGCCGCTACGAACTCGCGGAGCACCAGACCCGCCGTGCAACCCGCGTGCAACCAGCGACAGCCAACGGCCGTCAACAACGGTCATGGCCAAGATCGGCTCCGGACACAAGAAAGCCGCCTTGACCTGGGTCAAGACGGCTTCTTCGGGTGTGGCCAGGGCCGGGGTCGAACCGGCGACCTTCCGCTTTTCAGGCGGACGCTCGTACCAACTGAGCTACCTGGCCGGGAACGCCGGCGAGGAGCCGAACGATCTTGCGACCCTGACGGGACTCGAACCCGCGACCTTCGCCGTGACAGGGCGACGCGCTAACCAACTGCGCCACAGGGCCTTGCTTTACTACAGTACTGCGTACTCCCAACGGGATTCGAACCCGCGTTGCCGCCTTGAAAGGGCGGAGTCCTAGGCCGCTGAACGATGGGAGCCCGGCCGGTTTCGGGTGACCGACCGACCGCGCTCTCAGGTTCCCCTGGGAGCGATTACAAGCATAGGGCACGCCGCCACCGCTTTGCACCGGGGGTTCCTTAAGCCCCCGGCGAGGCTCAGACCTGCACAAACGTCGCCAGATCCGCCAGGCGGCGATCGAGCTCCGCCTGCTCCGGCTCGGACAGCGCCGACGCCAGCAGTTCGCCGACGCGATCATCGGTCAGGGCTTCGGCGCGCCGCCAGCGGTCGCGCAGGTCCGGCTTGCGCTCCGCCGACGCGACCAGCTCGCCGGCCGCGTCCTCCGGCCACGCCGTGCGCAGCAGGCGCGCGCGTCCGCCCTCCGGGTCCGCGACCACCGCCTCGGGGACCGACAGGCCCACCGCCCGCAGGGCCGCGAAGTGGAGGCCGCCGCGCAGCTCGCGGAAGACCATCAGTGCGAAACCGAGGCGCTCGACGTCACCCTCGGGACGCTCTGCGTTCTTCCAGCCCGCGAACAACGCCAGCCCGCTGGCGTCCGCGGCGTCGACCACGCGGAACAGCAACTCCGCCAAGCGGCCGGGCTCCGGTACGACCGAAAGGCTGACGCGCGACCACCGAGCCGATGACTCGGCGTAGGCACGAACCGCGGCGGGCGCGTCCAGGGCCGCCGTCGCCGGCGGCAGGACGAACTCGAAGAGCCAGTGCGGGAAGATGCCGAACAGCTCCGCGGCCACCTTCGGCGGGACGTCGCCCAGCACCGCCGACCGCCCCCGCACGTACAGCGAACGCGGCGGCAGCCCCACCTCCGCCTCCACCGCGGCCAGCTCCGGCGAGGTCATGAACTTCCCGCCGAGCACCTGCACCACCGGCCGGATCCGGTTCGCCACACCCTCGGTCGTCGTCACGTCGGTCCCCTTTCGACACCGCAACCGTAACACTGTTACGAAACCGGCGTCAAACACCAGCCGACAACCTGGCAATCACTCGCCGAAAACAACCACAACCTGCGGAAATATCACCGGAGAGGGCCCGGCGCCACACACCGGACCCACCCGCTCACCGCTGGACCGGCGCCTGCCCGTCCTCATCCAAGTTCAGCCCCAGCATCTCCAGCAACTGAACACAGTCCTCAACCCCCAGCGCACCGTTCGCGACCGCCAGCCGAGCCCGCCGAACCTGATCATCCGACACCCGCTGCGCATCCGCCGCCCCACTCCGCTGCGCCGGCAGCGCCCCGGCAAACGGCGCACTCCCCCCATCGGCACCTTCGTACCGAAGGAGGAACTGCCGCACTTCAACAGACCCGCTCATAGCCCCTCCACACGGCTCACAACAACTTGGCCGCGAGGCTAACCAGCAGCAGCCACCACACACAGCCCCCCGGAGAGTGAACCTGAGGCCACGCTCCGCTCAACGCAGCGCAATCGGCAACACCAGAGAAGAACCCCACCCGAACGAACGTCACCCCCACCCCGATGTGACACCACCCGGGGAAATTTCCCGCTCTCCACTCGCCCAACCACCCAACTCGTGCAACAATCGAAGAGCTGACACACCCCCGGTCAGCGCCTGTGGAGATCCCCTCCGACCCCCGCGTTCCTCCCCCTGGCGCGGGGGTCCTCCATTTCTTGGGCCGCTTCGGGCTTCGCCCTTCGCCTGGCCCATTCATTTCGGTGTGCTGACCCGGGGGGCCGAGCCCCCCGGACCCCCCACGGTGCCTTGCGCTCGGCCTGGGAGCGTGGCTGGTTTGTTCGCTTCGGGCGCTGCGCGCCCTTGCGAGTCTGGCTGCCTTTGGAGGGGACCCGCGGCTCTCCCAGCCCCGGTCGCGTGCGGCTCCGCCTTCCTCTCGCCCGCCGGCGTACGGCTTCGCCTCACCCCTCGCTCCACCCCTACGTGCGGCTCCGCCTTCCCCTCACCCGCCGGCGCACGGCTTCGCCTCACGCCGCTCTCCACCCCTGCGTGCGGCTCCGCCTCCTTCGCTACCTCGACGTGCGGCTCCGCCTCCCCTCCGCCGTCCCTGCGGCGGCTCCGCCCCCTTCCCCTCGCCCCCGACGTCCGGCTCCGCCTCCCTCCTCCCGCCCCGGCGTGCGGCTTCGCCTCCTCGAATCCCTTGCCGACCTGCGGCTCGGCCGGAACTGTCGGTGCCTGCCGGTAATGTGGAAACTGGGGGGGCGCCCCCGCGGGCGGGACTCGTCAGCCTCGGACAGGGAGGCCGCCGCCCCTTCGTCTCCCCCGGTTCTCACTTCCCCCTCGCGCCAGGCCTCAGCTCTCGCCGTGTCTCGGTGGCTGGCTTTTGGCTCGCCTGCTTTGGCCGTGTGATCCGCAAGGCTTGATCGACCCCGTCTGTTAGTGGGGGGTTGCTTTCCGTTGTGGGGCATTGGGCTGATTGGGTAGGGATTGGGCTTAATGGGGAATGTTGGGGGCGTGTTGTAGCTCACAGTGGTTTGTGTGGCGAGATCTAAACGTTATCGTGGCCAGCGTGCCTCTTCCCTCCCTTGGCCGCTTGAGCAGCCGCACGAACCTGAAAGCCGCCGCGTCTTCTGGGCGTCATCGTGGTGCCGCGAAGCCTGCGGACGACGGTGTTGTCGAGGACACTGAGCTCACGTCCTACCTCGCCGCGCTGGCGCCCGAGAACGATCTGGAAAGCACCGGGTCCGGCAAGCGGTTCGGTGAAGCGCAGGTCTACCAGCTGCGGATGAGCCTCGTGGCCAGCCAGCAGCTCAAGGACATCGCCGCCGAGCGGCAGATCTCGCCGCAGGCGCTCGCCCAGGAATGGATCCTCGAGCGGCTCAACTGGGAGGGGCAGGCCTCCTCCGTCCACGACCAGCGGCAGCAGGCCGGCGCCGACGAGGTCAGCGACCTCACCGACGAGTTCCACTTCCCCGCCGACGCCTTCGACGCGCCGGCCGTTGCGCGGCACTGAAGCAGGCGCCGCCGCACCAGGCGCAGATCCGAGCGCTGACTCAGGCGCCACCCCCAGAACCCATGAGAAAGGGCCCCCGGCTGCTGCCGGGGGCCCTTCGCTCAGGCCTTAAGACGCGCAAAAGGGCCTGTGAGGCTTGTTCAGCCTCGTCTCAGATCGCGCGGACCTTCTGGGCCTGCGGACCCTTCTGGCCCTGGCCGACCTCGAACTCCACCCGCTGGTTCTCCTCGAGGGTGCGGAAGCCGCGACCCTCGATCTCCGAGTAGTGAACGAACACGTCGCCTTCGCCGCCGTCCTGCGCGATGAAGCCGAAGCCCTTCTCCGCGTTGAACCACTTCACAGTGCCTTGCGCCACCGCTGTACTCCTCGTTACACAGATCCGCTTCGAATGCCACCGAAGCGGCACCCCGACCGTCCCGGGCGGTTCCAACGAGTCGAGTCAAGAGCGTGTCAGCTCCATGGCTCGCGTCAGAAGTTCCGCGAGTGTGAAGCCACTAACACGCAAAACGACGGCCTGAGAGCAGACTACCGGGATCTGGCCAAAGTTGAACCCCGTGATCGAGGCGAAAACCGGCTCTGCGCACCAAGGTCACCGGAACGTCGTAGGGCTCCCGCCCGGTTCCGTCGTACCCACCGGCTAGTCTGGCGCAGCACAGCGACACCGTGATCACCGGATACGGCTCGGAGTCGGCCGTGCCCCCTCCGTGAGAGCCCCCGGCGGCCATTGTGACGTTCGTCACGCTGTGGTTGCTCAACGTACATGGTCCACGGGGCGTCTCGAAGAGGGGAAGCACCAAAGGGGCAAAGGGGAATGGGTGTGACGGTGAGGATTTCCACGCGGCGCCGGGGCGCTGCCGTGGCGCTGGGCTTGGTCGCGGCACTCACGCTGGGGGCGTGCAGCAGCGAACCGACGGTGTCGGCGAGCGGCTCGTCGGGCGGGGGCCCGACCAGTTCGCCCGCCCCGACGGCACAGCCCGCGAAGCTGACGGTGACGCCGGCGGGCGGCGCCCAGGACGTCGCGCCCGGCGAACCGGTCGGCGTCCAGGTCACCGACGGCACGATCACGTCGGTCACGCTGACGAACCCGGACGGCAAGCAGGTCCAGGGGCAGGCGTCCGCGGACAAGAAGAGCTGGACCACCACCGAGCAGCTCGGCTACGGCAAGACCTACACGTGGTCCGGCCAGGTGCAGGGCGCCGACGGCAAGAACGTGGCCATCGGCGGCGCGTTCACCACGGTCAAGCCGAAGCGCCAGATGGCGGCCAGCCTGAACGTCGGTGACGGCCAGACGTACGGCATCGCGATGCCGATCGCGCTGAACTTCCCCAGCCGCGTCACCGACAAGGCCTCCGTCGAGAAGGCGCTGTCGGTCGAGACCACGCCGAAGACCGAGGGCTCGTGGGCGTGGATGGAGGGCGACGCGTCGGTGCACTGGCGGCCGAAGGAGTACTTCAAGCCCGGCACCCAGGTGAAGGTGAACGCCAAGATCTACGGCGTCAAGGTCGGCGACGGGGTGTACGGCAAGCAGGACGTCTCGGCCAGCTTCGCGATCGGCCGCTCCCAGATCGTCAAGGGCAACACCCAGCAGCACACCATGCAGGTGATCCGGGACGGCCAGCAGATCGCCGACTACCCGGTGAGCTACGGCCTCGACTCCGACCCGGGCCGCGTCACGCACAGCGGCGTGCACGTCGTCATGTCGAAGCACGCGACCTACTCGATGAGCAACCCCCGGTACAACTACACGGACGTCAACGTGCCGTGGGCGGTCCGGATCTCCAACAACGGCGAGTTCATCCACGGCCTGGCCGCCTCGGTCTGGGCGCAGGGCAAGAAGAACGTCTCGCACGGCTGCCTGAACCTCTCGCCCGCGCGGGCCAAGGAGTACTTCGACGGCGTCCTCACCGGCGACCCGGTCGAGATCACCGGCAGCACGCAGACGCTGAGCGCGAAGGACGGCGACTACAGCGACTGGACCTACGACTGGGCGAGCTGGCAGAAGCTGTCGGCGCTCGCCCACTGAACCACCGGCGCCGAGACAGCCGAACGGCCGGGAAGTCCACTGCGGGCTTCCCGGCCGTTCGCGTTTTCTCCCGAAGAACCCCGAAACCCGCGAAATCCGGTGCAACCCCGGTGATCACCCGCCGCATGACTAAGGGCAGAGGCGCAGCGATCCCCTGCCGCGCCCGCGAGAATGAGGAGCTGTCTTGCGTATCCGCATCGCCCTGACCCTCGGCGCGCTCGTGCTCGCCGGTGGCGCCCTGACCGGTGGCATCGCGCTGGCTTCGGAGGCGCAGGCGCCGGCCGCCCCCACGACCCAGGTGACCCGCCCGGGCGAGCCGACCGTGGCTCCCGCCCCGGCCACCCGGACCCGCTCGCAGGCGCCGAGTGCCGTCCCCGCCCCGCGCGAGGCGAGGCCGGTCCCCGCCACTGGCAAGGCGCCGCGCGTCCCGCGGGCCGTCCCGGCCGGGCCGACCGGCGACCTGCACCTGCCGGCGGTGTGGGAGACCCGGTAACCAGGTGATCTCCCGCTCCCGTCCGTCGACCGGGCCGGGCTCGCCGTGGGACGGCGAGTTCGCCCGGTACTTCGGCGAGCGCGCGCACAGCCTGCGATCGACCGCCTTCCTGCTCTGCGGGGACTGGCACCAGGCCGAAGACCTCACGCAGGCCGCGCTGCTCAAGATCTACCTCGCCTGGCCGAGGCTGTCGCGGCACGACGCGCTGGACGCCTACGCGCGCAAGGTCGTCCTGCGCACGTTCCTCGCCGAGCACCGGCGCAGCAGGTGGAAACGGGAGCGCCTCACCGACTCCCCGCCGGAACTCCCGGCGGAACCCGCGCGGGATCAGGACCTGCTGGTCCGGCAGGCACTGGCGGTCCTGGCTCCCAAGCAGCGCGCCGTGCTGGTGCTGCGGTACTTCGAAGACCTGAGCGTCGAAGAGACGGCGCAGGCGCTCGGCTGCAGCACCGGCACGGTGAAGAGCCAGGCCTCCCGCGGCCTGGCCACGCTGCGCAACCGGCTCGGCCCGCACTACCGTGCGCTGACGTTCAGCGCACCCACGGAGGGGAGGTGACGAACATGGACCCCGAAGACGACGTCCGCGCGATCCTGACCGGCGCGGCCGGCGGCCCGCAGCCGCCGATGCGCCTCGAAGCCGCCGACGTGATCGAGCGCGGCGGCCGGGTCCGGCGACGACGCAAGCGCCTCGCCGTCGCGGGCACTTCGGCCGCGACCGCGGTCGTGCTCGCGGTGGCCGGTTTCCTGGCCGGCCACCGCGTGGGCCCGCCGGAGCCGGTGCAACCCGCCGGCCCCGGCCTGTCCACGATCGGCACCACGGCCCCCGCCTCCTCGCCCACCGAGCTGCCGGTCCCGGCGACGTCCATCGCCCCGGCGCCGTCGACCGAGCCGGGCCCGACCCGGTCGCGCACCCAGCGGACGTCGACCCCGCAGGCGCCGTCCGCGGGGCCGCGCGAGAACTCCCGCCCGACGATGGTCACCTCCACACCGGCCTCGGTCACGGCCGCAACCCGGCCGGCAGCGCCGAGGGCGGAAACGACCCGCTAGCCGGCCCGAGAACGCGAACCGACCTTCGACGCGCGTGTGCCCCGCCCGGTGATCCGGGCGGGGCACACGGCTTTCCGGGGCCCGCTCAGCGCTGAGCGGGCACGGAGGCCGGCCGGCCGGTGTTGTCTTCGGTGTCGATCTGTTCCATCGGCACCTGCGACGTCTCCGGGATCTTGATGATCGGGATGATCGCGATCAGTGCCGCCGCCATCAGGTAGTACGCCGGCCAGTCCTCGTTGCCGGTGCTCTTGATCAGCGCGGTCACCACGACCCCGGCGGTACCGCCGAACAGCGAGGTCGAGATGTTGTAGCCGATCGCGAACGAGCCGTAGCGCACCCGGGTCGGGAACATCGCCGGGAACGTCGAGCCGATCACCGCGAGGATCAGGACCAGCAGGATCGCCACGATCAGGAACCCGACGAACAGCCACAGGATGCTGCCGGACTGCATCAGCTTCAGGCAGGGCCAGCTCAGCACCAGGAAGCCGATGGCCGCGGTGAGCAGCAGCGGTTTCCGGCCGATCCGGTCGGACAGGGCGCCGAGCGGGATGATGATCGCCATCTGGATGACCTCGACCGCGATGATGATCAGCGTCGCCGTGTTGTCGTTGATCTTCAACGTGTCCGTGAAGTACGTCGGCATCGTCGTCAGCAGCAGGTAGTCCGCCACGTTGAGCAGCAGCACGATGCCGATCAGGTTGAGGATCATCCGCCAGTTGCGGACGAAGATCTCCTTGAGCGGCGCCTTCTTCGGCGCCTCGCCCGCGGCCTCCATGCGCCGGAACTCGGGGGTGTCCTCGAGCTTGTTCCGCAGGTAGAGCCCGATCAGGCCGAGCGGCAGCGCGACGAAGAACGGGATCCGCCAGCCCCAGGCGTCGACCTGTTCGGGTGACATGGACAGCGTCACCGACAGCACCACGAGGTTGCCGAGCACGTAGCCGGCCAGCGTGCCGAGTTCGAGGAAGCTGCCGAAGAAGCCGCGGCGTTTCGTCGGGGAGTACTCGGCGATGAACGTCGCCGCTCCGCCGTACTCGCCGCCGGTGGAGAAGCCCTGGATGATCCGCAGCAGCAGGATCGCGATCGGCGCCGCGATGCCCATGCTGTAGCTGCCGGCGTACGTCGGCAGGACGCCGACCAGGAAGGTGCAGCCGGACATCAGCAGGATCGTGATGGCGAGGACCCGCTTGCGGCCGAGCTTGTCGCCGAGCGGCCCGAAGAACGCCCCGCCGAACGGCCGCACGATGAACCCGACCGCGAGCAGGGCCAGCGACTTCAGGACCGCGTTGCCCTCACCGGGGAAGAACTGCGTGCCGATGCTCACCGCGATCGCGCCCGAGGTGAAGACGCCGTAGTCGTACCACTCGGTGGCGTTGCCCATGGCCGACGCCCACACGGCGCGCTTGACGGTTCTCTCGTCCACTGACGGTTTGCCCGTCGTTGCTGCTGGTTCGCTCATGCCGGCGACGACTCCTCCCGTGCAGTGCCCGTTGGGCCGTTCGAGCTCATCGGCCCAGTCTTAACCGGCTCTCCCGCGTCGGCAGTCTGAGCCGTGAATTGGCTACGGTGGGGAACTTTCCGGCTACTGAGCGATGTTCGTTGCGGACATACCTCGCGGGTCGGGCGCAGCCGCCGGCTACTGGCGGGTTAACGTCAGCGCATGAGTCGTGTTTCTCAACCCTGGCCGCCGGTGCCGGTGGAACCAGCGGTCCCGCACCCCAAGGCGCCGGAACCGGGCACCGAGCTCGGCGTGCACTTCGCGGAGTGCTTCGGGTGCGGCGACGAGGCCGACGCCGGGTTGCACCTGCGCTCGACCGTCGGCGAAGGCCAGGTCGTGCACTCGCGGTTCACCGTCACCGCGGCCCACCAGGGCGCGCCCGGGCTCGCCCACGGCGGGCTGCTGGCCTGCGCGTTCGACGAGGCGCTCGGCTCGACGGTCGGCAACCTGATGCGCCGCCCGGCGGTGACCGGCAAGCTCGAGACGGACTTCCGGCGCCCGGTCCCGGTCGGCTCGACGCTGTTCATCGAGGCCCGGCTGGACGGCATCGCGGGCCGCAAGATCTACGTCAGCGCGGACGGCCGCCTCGACGCCGAGGACGGCCCGGTGGCGGTCAGCGCGCGGGCGCTGTTCGTCGTCGTCGGCTTCGAGCACTTCAACACCCACGGCGATCCGCAGGCGCTGGAGAAGCTGGCCGCGCAGCACGAAAAGAACCAGCGCGAGCGCGCCGAACGCGACTGGGACATCAACCCCTGATCAGGTGAGCGTCCGTGGCCGGATGGCGTTGGCCCGGTCGACCAGCTCGATGCGCTGCTCGATCGTGCCCGCCAGCCGCGCCAGCGCCCGGTAGCACCGCTCGAGGCCGAACCGCAGCTCGCGCTCCTCGAGCTGACACCCCAGCACGCGCGCGCCCGGCGTCGGCTTGCCCTGCTTGAGCCATTCGTGGGCGGCTTCGAGCACGCCGGCGGACAGCTGCGTCCGGCGTTCGGCGTCCAGCCGGAGCCGCTCGAGCCGGGCGGATGCGTCGAGCAGGTCGTGCTCGGTGACCGGGGTCTCGCGGCCGTGGGCCTTGGTCGTCGTCGTCTTGATCTTGATCGCCGCGACCTGCGCGTCGACGTAGTGGGTGGAGGACGGCGGCACGGTTTCGAGCACCTCGACCGCGCTCGACCGCGCCCCCTGCGCCAGGTACACGCGGGCGAGGCCGAAGGCGGCGCTGACGTACGTGCGATCGGTGCGCCAGACCAGTTCGTAGAACCGCGCGGCGCCGAAGTAGTCGCCGACGCCTTCGGCGCTGATGCCCAGGGCGAGCTTCGGGGCGATCTCGCCCGGCAAGTCGTCGTACACCGCTTCGAACGCGACGTGCGCAACCCGCGAACGGCCGCCCGCGAGCTCGATCAGGCCGCGGTACCAGTCGATCCGCCAGTCGTGCGGGAAGCCGTTCTTGATCGCCAGGTACTGCGCCGCCTGCAACTGCCGCTGCGCCTCGGCGAACTCGCCCAGCTCGACCCGGGCGCGCACGATCCGCAGCCGCACCTCGATCGACTCCCGCGGCGCGGTGGCCAGCGCCTCGATCGCGGCACGCGGGTCGAGCGCGGTCGTGGTGGCGAGCACGCCCGCGGCCGGGTCGTCCGTGTCCACCTGCGGGATCGGCAGCCCGGCGACGACCTCGTCGGCGCCCGGCAGCGGCACGCTGGCACCGGCTTCGGGCACCACGAGCTGCACGCCGAACGTGCGGCTCTCCGGGCCGAACACGGTGGACACGCCGGGCCGCGGCTTGCCGGTGCCGAGGGCCATGATCTCGCGCAGCACCCCGGTGAGCTGGTCGGCCATCTCCTCGGCGGAGAGGAAGCGCCGGTCCGGGTCCGCATGCGTCGCGCGCCGCAGGAACCGGTAGTACGAACCGAACAGCGTGAACAGCGGGACGGCGTCCGGGCCGGGCAGGGTCGTCTTGAACTTGCTGGTGTAGCCGGTGAACTCGAAGCTGAGCACGGCGAGCGTGCGCCCGACGGTGAACAGGTCCGACGCCACCGACGCACCCTGCGTGGGCAGTTCCGGCGCGCTGTAGCCGGTGGTGAAGAACAGCGGGCTCTCGTAGTCGTCGGTCCGGCGGACCGCGCCGAGGTCGATCAGCTTCAGCTGCTCGTTGGTCTGGATGACGTTGTCGGGCTTGAGGTCGCAGTAGAGCAGGCCCTGGCTGTGCAGGTAGCCCAGCGCGGGCAGGATTTCCAGCCCGTAGGCGATGACCTGGCCGATCGGCAGCGGCTCCGGACGGCGGCTTTCCCGGTGGTGCGCCAGCGCGAGCTGCCGCAGCGACTGGCCGCCGACGTACTCCATCACGATGTAGCCGGTGGTCGTCCCGCTGTGGGCGTCCGGGTGCTGCACGAAGTTGTGGATCTTGACGATGTTCGGGTGCTCGACCTCGGCGAGGAACCGCTGCTCGTTGGCCGCGGCCGCCATCGCCGTCGCGTCCCCGGTGTCGATCAGTCCTTTGAGGACGACCCAGCGGTCGCTGACGTTGTGGTCCTGCGCCAGGTAGATCCAGCCGAGGCCGCCGTAGGCGATCGCGCCGAGGACCTCGTACTGGCCGCCGACGAGCTCGTGCGGCTGCAGTTTCGGGAGGAACGAGAACGGCGCGCCGCAGTTCTCGCACTTGCCTTCCGGCGAACCGGGTTGCCCGTCCTTGCCGCGGCCGACCTTCGCGTTGCAGCTGCCGCAGAACCGCTTTTCCTCCGACACCACCGGGTTCGTCAGCACCGCGGACGCGGGATCGCGCGCGGGCACCGGCGGGACTTCGACCAGCCCGGCGCCGAGCCGGCCGCGCCGCGACCGGGACGTCCGCGACGACGTCCGCCGCGAGGTGCCGGGGAACGAGCCGGGTCCCGAACCGGAGCCGCTGCCGGTCCCCGTTCCGGTTCCGGTTCCGGTGCCCGTGTGCCGTCCTTCGCTGGTGCGCTCGGGCAGCACGCTTTCGGTGCCGGGGTCCGGCAACGGCGTCCCCGGCCCGGTGTCCGGCCGCGGCAGCGGCGGCATGATGCTCTGGGTTTCCGGCGCGGGCGCGGCGAGCACGCTCGTCGGCTGTGGCGCGTCGGGGTCCGGGCGCACGGCCTGCGTCGGCTCGACCGGCGGCGCGACGGGGTTCATGCTGCCCGGCGGGCGCGTCGGGTCGTCCGCGCCGGGGATTTGCCCCCGGGCGGGGGCCGGCTGGCCGCGCGGCGGCGTCGGCGGACGGCGCACGGGTGCGTGGAAGACGGTCTCTTCGCCCCCGGACGGCTCACCCTCGTCCAGGCGGCCGGAAATCGACGGCTCCGGCGTCTCCCACCGCACCGGTGGCGGCGGTTGCCAGTTCGGCTTGGCCACCTGCCCCTCGTCCGGCGCGGCGTGCCGAGGACGGCGCGGCTCCTCCGACACTGCTACCTCCCGGATCCCTGCGACGTGCGGAGATCGATTCTAGTCGCGCTCAAGTTGCGTTCACTGGTACTGCGGCGACGGCGGCGAAGCCGGCCCGAGCCGGGCTTCCACCCAGCGGCGGTAGCTGTCCTGCCACACGCCGTTGCCGCGGATCTGGTCGAGCACCGCGTTGACGTACCGGACCAGGTCTTCGCGGTCCTTCGGCACGCCGACGCCGTAGTTCTCCTGCGTCAACGGCTCGCCGCGGACCTCGAGCGTCGAGTCCTGCGCGGCCATCCCGGCGAGGATGGTGTCGTCGGTCGACACCGCGTCGACCTGGCCCTGCTGGAGCATCACCAGGCAGTCCGACCAGTTGTCCACCGAGACCGGCAGCGGTTTGGCCGGGTCCGTCGCGATCTTCGCCAGCGACGTCGACTTCTTGGTCGCGCACACCCGCTTGCCGCTCAGGTCCGACAGCTTCTGCGCCTTCGACTCCTTCGGAACCAGGATCTTCTGGCCCGCCACGTAGTACACGGAGGAGAACGCGACGTCCTTCTTGCGCGCGCAGGTGATGCTGTAGGTCCGGACCACGATGTCGACCTGGTGCTTCTTCAGGACGTCCTCGCGCTGCGAAGACGGGATCGCGCGGAACTGGACGTGGCCGTCGGCCGAGCCGAAGATCGCCTTGGCGATCGCGTTGACCAGGTCGATGTCGAAGCCCTCGAGGTTGCCCGAGGTGGGGTTGCGGAACCCGAACAGGTAGGTGGTCTGGTCGACGCCGGCGATCAGCTTGCCGCGCTTCTTGATGTCGGACATCGTCGAGCTGTCGGGGACCGCCGTGCTGCCGAGCGGCGCCAGGCTGGCCAGCGGGTTGCAGCTGGTGTCGGAGCCGCCGCCGGCCGTCGCGTCCGGGCCGCCGACGTGCGCGGGCTGCGGCCAGGCCGCGTTGCTGACCGGCGCCGGGTCGACCGGTTTCCCGGCGCTGCCGCAGGACGCCGCCAGCAGCGCGACGACCGCCAGCACGCCTGCCCGGACTGTGCTCCGCCGCCTGCTCACCGGTACTCCCTCAGTCGCTCCCGGATCCCCATGGTGACACCCGCCGCGGCGACGATCGCCAGCACGGCCAGGCCGGGTGCGAGGAAGGTCAGCGCGCGGTCGCCGTTGTGGGTGTCGTCGAGGAAGTCCTGCCTGCCCACGTCGATCGCCGCCTGGAGGCTGTCGTCGAGCTGCCGGAACGCCGGCGCCGAGCCGCCCTGCGCGTCTTCCTGCACGGCGGAGTTCACGGCTTCCTGGTACGCCCCGGCGTTGTCCTGGTCGCGCACCTGCCCGTGGGCCTTCAGCCAGTCGGCCGCGGCCTTCGACGCGTCGTCGACCTTCGCGGCGCCGGCGCCGTCCTTGATCAAGCCACGGGCTTCGCCGAGGAGACCGCCCTGGCCGTCTTGGCCGACCAGCTGGACCGCCTTGTCGGCGAAGTCCTTCTCGTACGCCCCGCCGTCGCCGCGGGCGACCAGCGTCAGCGTTTCGTCGGCGCGGGCCTGCAGCGCGGCGATCCGCGCGCGGACGAGCACGTCGACCCGGTGCGAACCGTCGTCCTGGCCGCTGCCGACCAGGCTGCCCTGGACGATCAGCGCGACCGCGCCCCACAGCAGCGACACCACGACGGCGGCGGTGGCGACGACGAGCCCGACGTTGAGCAGCCGGTTGGTCCGCCGGGTCAGGTAGACCTGGGCGACGATCAGCGCGGCCAGCAGCGCGACCACCAGGATCGTCGCGAGCCATGGGAAGCCGGTGGCGCTGTCCTGCTCTTCGATGAGCCGTTCGGTGTCGATCCGGTAGAGGTCCTGGGCGGCGGGCAGGATCTTCGCCCGCATCAGCTCGGACGCCTCGCGCAGGTAGGACGCGCCGACCGGGTAGCCGAGTCGGTTGTTCGCCCGCGCCGTCTCGACGAGCCCGGTGTAGACGGGCAGCTGCTGGTTCAGCATGTCGACCGGGGTGGCCGCGTCGGCGACGTCCGCGGCGTCCGAAGCGGCCTTCGCGAGCGCGGCGCCGGCTTCGGCGATGTCCCGCTCGTAGCGCTGGCGGAGCTGGGGCGGCTCGGTGCCGATGGAGAGGAACGCGCTCGCGGCGGTCGCGTCCGCGTCCGAAAGCGAGCGGTAGACCTGCTGCGACGCGGCGGCGAGCGGCTCGCGGTGGTCGATGACGCCGGAGATCGTGTCGTCGCGGTCCTGCACCGACAGCGTCGCGACGAGCCCGGCGACGAGGGCCAGCAGCACCAGCCCGACGGCGATCACGGTGAGCCTGCCGGGCGTGGTCGCGGCCGACCGGATGACCGCGCGGACGCCCTGGCCCGGCAGGTCGAGCAGCCCCAGCAGGCCGCTGCGGCCGCCGGCGCGGTCGCGGCCGTCCGGTGGCGACGGTGGGGGTGCCGGCGCGGGCGCCGGGGCCGTCGCAGTGCTGGTCATCCCGGAATTCCTCCCCCTGCCATCCGGGGCCTCGCCCCAGGCCGGGGGCTTGGCGACCCGGAGCCCCCGAAAAAGATCGCTGTGAGCCGTACCCGCAGAAGGTAGCCGAGTCGCCGCGCGCGCAGCCACCGGCACCGCCCGCTGTCATCAGCACGTGATCTGCGCGGACGTGTTCCGGCGCACACCGGTGCTCAGGTCCGGACTTCCGCCAGCACGCGCCAGTGGCCGTCTTCGGGGCCCGACGTCAGCGTGCCGCCGGCGAGGGCAAGCCGCTCGCGCATCCCGGCCAGGCCGAATCCTTCACCTGTCCGGGTGACGGGACCGAGGGCGTTGCGGACGTCGAGCCGGACGCCGCCGGGTGCGTGGCTCAGCCGCATCCGGATGTCTTCGCCCGGCGCGTGCTTACCGGCGTTCGTCAGGGCTTCCCGCGCGATGCCGACCAGGGCGACCACCGCCGCCGAGGCGAGCGGCCGGGGTTCGCCGTCGGCGTCGAACGCCACGGTGACGCCGTGGTCACGAGCGTGCGCGGCGGCCGTCGCGGCCAGGGTTTCGGTGAGCGGCAGGACGTCCCGGCGGAGCGCGGCGACGGCGTCGCGCGCCTCGGCCAGCCCGTCCGCGGCGAGCTTCCGCGAACGCCGGACCGAGCGCAGCGCACCGTCCACATCGGACTTCTCGGCCAGCAGCGCCTCGGCGAGTTCGAGCTGCACGCCCAGCGCGCCGAGGGAATGCGCGAGGACGTCGTGGAGCTCACGGGCGATCCGGGTGCGTTCGTCGAGCGCGGCGGCGCGGGCGTGTTCGGCCTGGGCGAGCCTCGTCTGCTCCAGCAGCGCCTTGCTCTGCGTCGCCTGCACCTCGTACTGGCGGCGGTTGAGCCCGAGCAGCACCAGCAGCAGCATCACGCCGGCGTCGGCGAGCGACTCGCCGAGGGGGTGGCCGGCGAGGGCATGCGACGTCACCGCCAAGGCGACGTCCAGGACGCCTGCGGCGAGGATCGCGCCGACGGTGACCGACGTGAGCGTCGCGAGCCGCCCGAGGGCGATGACGGACAGCAGGATCGCCGACGAGTCCCCGGCCCAGCCGACGATCGCCGCCGGCAGCGCGCTCGCGGCGGCGAGCAGCGCGGCCGCCGTCTTCGGCAGGCGGGAGGCCAGGAGGACGAAGCCCAGCCAGCACGCGGTGGCGACGCCGTAGGCGGTCCAGACGCGCGGGTCCGGCTCGCGGGCGGTCAGCAGGGTCGCCGCGAAGAAGAGCGTGCCGAGCAGCTGCACCACGAGCCAGCTCGGGGCGATGGTGTCGGGCAGGCGGTTCGGCACGGCGTCCATGATCCCCTGCCTGGTGCGCTGGCTGGTTCGCTGCCCGGTGCGCTGCCTGGTGTGCTGCCGGGCGGTCAGCCGCGGATGGCCGGGGCGAGCGAGTGCGGGAGCACGGCTTCGGGGTCCGGCGGGCGGCGGACCACCACCTCGACGTCGTCGGCGAAGCGGTACGGCTTCGCGCCGAGGATGCCGCCGAAGTGCCTCCGCAGCCGGGACATCTCGGCGCGGACGGTCACCGTCCGGCCGGCGTCGCCGAACAGGTCGGCCGACAGTTCGGACGCCGACCGGCCGTCGCGGTGGCTGGCCAGCACGTACAGCACCTCGGCGTGGCGGGGGCTGAGCCGGTGCGTCCAGGTCCCGGCGGCACTGGCGACGGTGAGCTCGGGCGCGCGCGGCGAGCGGACGTCGAGCACGACGCGGGTGGGCGGGGCGGCGTCGTTCTCGGTCAGCCGGAGCAGCCAGCCGCCGGGCACCGGCTCGACCGAGCAGTCGCCGTACGTCGGCAGCCAGGTCCGCCCGGGCCCGAGGCCGGTGGGCAGCGCGACCCGGTCGACCGGCGCGAGCCCGGCGGCCGCGGCGACCCAGCCGTGTTCGTCGGCCACCATCGCGGGGCCACCGACCTTCGCGAGGACAGGTCCGGCGAAGCCCCTCAGTCTCTCCAGTTCGGTGAGGTGGGTGGTGCGCAGCTGGGCCTCCGCGAGCCGCGTCACGGCGTCGACCAGCGCCAACGTCGTGGCGTGGACGGTCGAGGCCGGGCCGGAGAGGTCGACGACGCCGAGCAGCCTGCCGTCCCGCGGGTCGTGCAGCGGCGCGGCCGCGCACGTCCAGGAGTGCTGGGCGCGGACGTAGTGCTCGGCGGAGTACACCTGGAGCGGGCTGCGGGCGACCAGCGCGGTGCCGATCGCGTTGGTGCCGACGGACTCCTCCTGCCAGTCGACGCCTTCGACGAACCCGAGCCGGTCGGCGCGGCGGCGGACGGCGGCGCTGCCGTCCCGCCAGAGGACGGCGCCACCGGCGTCGGCGATCACCATGATGTGCGCGGCCTGCTCGGCGAGGCTGATCAGGCCGCCGCGCAGGACCGGCAGGGCCTCGGCCAGCCCGCTCGCCCGGCGCCGCGCTTCCAGCTGTTCGAAGGTCAGGACGGGTGCGGCGGCCCGGCTGTCCGGGTCCAGGCCGAGGCGGCGCATCCGCTGCCAGGACGCGCCGATGACCGGCCGCAGCCGGCTGGGCAGCGCCTGGCCGTTCAGAGCCGCTTCGTGCACCTGCGCGAGGACACGGGCGTGCCGCCGGGGATCCGCCCCGGCCGGCAACGCCGCCTCGAGGTCTCGCTGCCCCAACCGCCGCTCCTTGTGCTGTGCCTCCTCGGAGTCTGCCGTTTCGGCCGGATGATCGGTAGGTGTCGCGCGTCGCGGTTCTCGCGGTCAGTAAGAGAGGTAAACGTCGGTTTCGCAGTCGCCGGCCGCGGATTCGGGAGCGGAGACCGAGTTTTCGATCAGCCGGGCGACTTCGGCGTCGATCGCGTCGAGCGCCTGTTCTCGCAGCTCACCGCTGTCGGTGACGCGGGTGCGGAACCTCTGGAGGCAGTCGCTGACGTGCCGTGGGAAGCCGGCCTCGATCAGCGTCGGGCCACCGCCGCCGCGGGCCCGGCCGACCGCTTCGCCCGCTGCTTCGTGCACGGCGAAGAAGTCGGATCCGTCGACGACGACCCCTGGCACGCCGAGTCCGGCCACCCGATCGGCGTAACCGGTGTCTTCGGTGACGAAGATGACGGGCAGGTGCCAGGCCGACGCGAGGTTCAGCGCCTCCAGCGTCGTCCCCGGGCCGTCCTCGAGGAACGCCACGCCGACGCCGCCGGTGTCCTGCTGTTTCGCGGCGACGGCGACGCCGCAGATCAGCAGCGGAACGCCGCCGAGCGGGTCCGTCGCGCGCAGCCGGTGGTGCCGGAGCTCCGCCAGGACGGCTCGGACGTCGACGCCCTTGGCGATGCGGTGGGCATGCCGGCGGTGGGTGCCGGCGATGGCGTCACGGCTGTCGAGGTGGAGGCAGACGCCCGCGGCCAAGGCCTCCTCACCGGCGTCTCGGCGGTCGCCGGTCGCGCGTACCTGCTCTTCGACGGCCCGGATGGTCCGCATCACGCGGTACGCACCCTGGAGGGCGTCCGTCATTTCCGACGCTCCTTCCCCGGTTCGGTTTCCGCGCGCAGCAGCCCTTTCCGTGCCGCCTCCGCCATCGCCGCCCGGACGTCGACGACCCACGGCCCGTCCGGTTTGAGCTCGACGAACGCGCTCTCGCCGGTTTTGAGTTCGAGTTCGCGCTCGCCGTCGAGCGCGATGACTCCGCCCGCCGCGGCGAGCTCGACGCGCACGCCGGGCCGCAGGAGCCCCCAGCCGCGCACGCCGACCGGCCGCACGAGCCCGGGCGCGATCGGCGCGTGCACGACGTAGGGCGTCTCCTCGACCGGTCCGAGCTGCAGCGCGACGCCGTCCGGGCTCGACCGGGGGCTCGGACAGAGTTGGCCTGGAACGCTCGAGAGGCCGATCCCGTCCGGCTCGGCGAAGGTGCAGTACAGCTCGGTGAGCGAGGACGGGTCCCACAGCGCCCGTGCCCCGATGTGCCTGCTCAGCGACACGCAGACGTCGACGAGCGCGATCTCCCGGCGTGCTTTCGTGACGACCTCAAGCATGCTGACGCGGTGGGTGACGAGGTCGGGGTCGATCTGCCCGGTGGCGATCAGCCCGGCGGCCAGGCCGGCCACGGTCGCCTCCCGCACCTGCGGGAAGACGTTGTTGGTTCCGGTGGAGAGGGCGAGGAGCGGAACGTCTTCGCAGGCCTTGGCGGCGACCCGGGCGGTTCCGTCCCCGCCGAGGACGACGATGACGCCGGCGCCGGCCTCGACCATGCGACGCACCGCGTTCGTGGTGTCGGCGGCGGTGCCGGTGAGGGCGTCGTCCTCGCAGAAGTCGACCTTCGGCCACGAGCCGCCACGGCCGAGCGCGCGCAGGACGGCGGCGGAGATCCCGCCCAGGTCGGTCGAGACGAGGGCCCGGTCGAGCCCGGTGACGGCGAACGCCGCCAGCAGCCGCTGGACCATGTTCGCCTTCTCGGCGGTGGGGAACACCGACGCCTGCGCGACCAGCCGGCGGATGTCCCGCCCCGATGCGGGGTTCGCGACGATCCCCGCCACCGTTTCACCCACCTGGCCTCCCGTTCCGTCACCGGAGAACAGGAGACTCCGTGAACGGGCCGAACGGAAGGGTTGCAGGGCGTTGCAGTGTGCACCATTGCGCGTGACCAAAGCGACGTAGATCACATCGCGCGTCCCACCCGGTGATCTCCAGTGGACTGTCCAACCTGGAGCCGTGGACGGGGAAGAACCAACCGGGAGGAGGTCCCGATGGAGGACTACGGGACCAGATCGGCGACGCCGCTGTAGGTGAAGCCGGCTTCTTCGACCGCGGCTCGGACGGCGTCCTCCGCCAGAGCGGATTCGGCTCGCACGAGCACTCGGCCGGCGGCGACGTCGACCTCCACTCCGGTCACTCCGGGCAGCGCCGTGATTTCTTCGGTCACCGACTGGGCGCAGTGCCCGCAGCTCATCCCGGAAACGGTGTAACCGTGCTCGATCATGGTGCGCAGCCTACGAAAAGGGCCGCCACCCCGAACGGGTGACGACCCTTTCCCAAGATCAAAGTCAGATCACGGTGACCGACGTGGCCTGCGGGCCCTTCTGGCCCTGGCCGATCTCGAACTCGACGCGAGCGTTCTCCTCGAGGGTGCGGAAGCCGTTACCCTGGATCTCGCTGTAGTGAACGAAGACGTCGCCGCCACCGTTGTCGGGGGTGATGAAGCCGAACCCCTTCTCGGAGTTGAACCACTTCACAGTGCCCTGAGTCATCAAAAATCTCCATGTGTAACACCAAAACAGGAAGCCACTTCGGCGACCCGGGTCAGCACCCGGACGGTTTGCTTCCTCGGCGAGGAGACACTACGCCCGCGGATATTCTGCGAGCGTGACTCATCACGAACACAAAAATCGAGACCATAAGCAGTAAAGCACACCTTGACCAGGGCGGACAAGCCATCTTCACCCGGGCGGGGTGAGCTATTCGCCACTCGCCGGACGCAGCCCCTCGGTGGCGAACGGGGAACGCCAGGTGGCATCCCGGTCCGCGGCCACCACGGCGTCGTCGTGGGCCTCTGAGCTGGCGCTGAACAGCACCGGTACGACGCCGGAGGACTTCCGCGCCGGTTCGGATGCGTGCTGGTGATCGGTCACGTCGAAACTCCCCTCGTTCCCTGCCCGCTTCGGCGCGGGTCATGACCGTGATGGTGCCATGCGGCACCGACAGAAACCGGTTGTCTCCCGCCGGGACCCGGCCGGGAAGGTTCAGCGGCGAACCACCACCGGAACACCGTCAGGTTACCCGAGCCAACGCCCTGCTACCACACGACATTCCCAGCTTTTCCGGAACGAAACAGAGCAAAACCGTTACTGGGCGGGAGGTTGCGGACGCGCCTGCCCGAGCAGGGCCGAGATCCGCACGTCCGGGGTCACGACGTCCGGGTCCGTCCGCACGTCGATGACGCACGGCCGCTGCCGCACCAGCGCGCTGGCGATGATCGGCTCGAGCTCTTCACGATCGTCCACGGTGTACCCGGCCGCGCCCAGGCCACGCGCCCACGAGGCGAAGTCGGTCAACGGGATGGAGACCCCGGTGAGCCGGCCGTAGGTGCGGGCCTGGTGCATGGCGAGCGCACCGTGCACGCCGTTCTGGAAGACGACCACCATCACCGGCGCCCGGTACCGGACGGCGGTTTCGATCTCCTGGCCGGTCATGAGCGTCCCGGCGTCGCCGACCATGGCCACGACGGTCCGCCGCGGCTCGGCCAGTTTCGCCGCCACGGCGGCCGGCACGGCGTAGCCCATGGCGGCGTTGCTCGGGCCGAGCTGGCTGCGCGGCGCCGTGAAGCACCAGTAGCGGTGCATGAACTGCGCGAAGTTGCCGGCGTCGCTGGTCACGATGGTGTCCTCGGGCGCCAGCTTCCGCAGCGCGCGGACGACGTCGACCGGGTGCACCCGGGTGTTCCCGCTGGTGTCGGGCGGGGTCATGAAGGTGTGGACGGCCGCGTTCGCCGCCGACGCCCGCCGCGTCCGTGGCGACGCCACCTCCCGCAGCTCCCGCAGGAAGGGTTCGACCTCGGAGTCGACGCGGAAGGTGAGCCCCCGCCGCTTCGGGCTGACGTCGATGCCGGTGCCGACCATGACCAGCGTCTGCTGCGCGGTCGGGTAGCGGTACGCCTGCGTCGTGACCTCGTCGAGCTGGGTGCCGAGCGCGAGCACCAGGTCCGCGCGCTCGAGCGCGTCCAGCTGCCGGGCCGGGATGCCCAGCCCCAGGTGACCGGCGTAGCGGGCGTGGTTCTCCGGGAAGGCGTCCTGCCGCCGGAAGGCGTTGTAGACGGGCAGCGCGAGCTCATCGGCCACGGCGATCAGCTCGTCCCGCGCCGACCGCGCCCGCCCGCCGACGATGACCACCGGGTACTTGGCCTCGTCGACCAGCTGGGCCACGGCGTCCGCCGAACGGCCCAGCGTCCCGGACGCCGGCGGCCGCACCCGCGCCATCGGCTTCGCCGCGTCGTAGGGCATGCCCCAGACGTCACAGGGCACGCCGAGGACGACCGGCCCCGGACGTCCTTCCTGCGACGTCGTCAGCGCGTGCGCGAGCAACCCCGGCAGCCCGTCCGGGTCGGTCACCCGCAATGTCGACTTGGCGATCGACTCGAACATGGCCGTGAGGTCCGACGTCGGCAGCTCCCCCGACGAAGACGGCACCGGTTCGGCCGCCGGCGTCTCCAGCAGCACGACCATCGGCGTCTCGTCCTGGTACGCCGTTTGGACGCCGATGGCCAGGCTCGCCGCGCTCGGCCCCCGGCTGGCGAGCAGCACGGCGGGCCGTTCGGTGAGCTTCCCCTCGGCCTCCGCCATGAACGCCGCGCCCGCGTCGTGACGCGCCGAGACCAGCGTGATCTCCCGCTCGCGTTGCAGGGCGTCGAGCAGTTCCAGGAAGGACTCACCGACCACCGCGTACACGCGGCGGACACGCGCCTCGGTCAGGATCCGCACGGCCGTCTGGGCGACGGTCGCTCCCAGTTGGTATCTAATGAGGAGAGCTTAGGCGGGCACCGTTCAGTGCAGTCAAGTGATCTTCACCGAAACCGGACAAGGATAGGCCGAATGTCCGCTTTGACCGACTGGTAGCCGATCAAGGGAGCGAGGACCGCAGACTTGGCCGCGACCGAACATGAAACTGTTTTTACTTATGGTGCCCCGGCGCTGAAGTACGGCACCGGCGCCAGCGACGAGATCGGCTACGACCTCACCCAGTACGGCGCCCACCGCGTGCTCGTCGTGACCGACCCGCAGGTCGCCGCGACGGGCTGGCCCCGCCGCATCGCCGACGGCATCGCGGGCTACGGCATCGACACCGAGATCTTCGACGGCGTACACGTCGAGCCCACCGATGTCAGCATGCAGAAGGCGGTTGACTTCGCCCGCGGAACAGGTCCGTACGACGCCTTCGTCGCCGTCGGCGGCGGGTCGGCCATCGACACCGCCAAGGCGGCCAACCTCCTGACGAGCAACGACGGCGACCTGATGGACTACGTCAACGCGCCCGTCGGCGGTGGCCGCGCACCGGCCAGCCCGCTGAAGCCGCTGGTCGCGGTCCCCACCACCACCGGCACGGGTTCGGAGAGCACCACGGTCTGCGTCCTTGACGTGTTGTCGCTGCGCGTCAAGAGCGGGATCAGCCACCTCCGGCTGCGCCCGACCCTGGCCGTCGTCGACCCGCGGCTCACGGTCAGCCAGCCGCCCGGCGTGACGGCCGCCAGCGGCATGGACATCCTGTGCCACGCCGCGGAGAGCTACACCGCCAAGCCGTACACCGAGTTCGAGCGCAAGCGCCCGGAGCAGCGCGTGCCGTACTGCGGCTCGAACCCGCTGGCCGACATGTTCGCCGAGCAGTCGCTGCGGCTGCTGTCGTGGGCCCTCCCGGCCGCGGTGCGCGACGGTGCCGACCTCAAGGCCCGCGAGGCCATGGCCTTGGCCGCGACGTTCGCCGGGCTCGGCTTCGGCAACGCCGGCGTGCACATCCCGCACGCGAACGCCTACCCGATCGCCGGCCAGGTCAGGGATTTCCACCCGGACGGTTACCCGGGCGAAGAGCCCATGGTCCCGCACGGCATGGCCGTCTCGCTGACCGCGCCCGCCGCGTTCCGCTTCACCTTCGACGCGGCGCCGGACCGCCACCTGCGCGTCGCCCGCCTGCTGGCACCCGACTTCGAGTGGCCCGGCGACTTCGCCGACCACCTGCCCGCGGTGCTGATCGACCTGATGCGCCAGATCGGCATCCCGGACGGCATCGGTGCCGTCGGCTACACGGAGTCCGATGTGGACTCGCTCGTCGAGGGAACGCTCAAGCAGCAGCGCCTGCTGGCCACCGCACCCCGCGAGGCGTCGGCGGACGACCTGTCGGGCATCCTGCGCGAGTCGGTGTCGCTGTGGTGAACGGTTACCCGCACTGGCAGACGATCCCGTTGCGCTGGAAGGACAACGACGTCTACGGGCACGTCAACAACGTCGTCCACTACTCGCTGATGGACACCGTGATCAACACGTGGCTCATCGAGCAGGGCGGCCTCGACATCGAAGCCGGGGCGGTGATCGGGCTGTGCGTCGAATCGCACTGCGCGTATCACTCATCGGTGTCCTTTCCTGGTTCGTTGAGGGTCGGCTTGCGGGTGGCGCACCTCGGGAAGTCCAGCGTCCGCTACGAGATCGGGATGTACGCGGCCGACGAGTCCCTGGTCGCGGAAGGGCACTTCGTGCACGTCTTCGTCGACCGCGAGTCCCGCCGGCCGACACCGGTCGCCGGCAAGCTGCGCGAGGCACTGGAAGCACTGCAACCCGGCTGACGTGCACCGCCACCGTGTCACCTCCCTCTCCGGCGGTGTTGGTCCGGGCCGTCTTCTTCCCGTACTTCCGATCATGCCTCACGGCACCGACAAACCCGGCTGTTCGGCCCGAGTTATCCACAGCCAGCCCGGACATCGGCGACTTGTCCACAGATTCGCATTGGGGGGTTCCACACCCCGTCGACCGCGATAAAGTGGAAAGCGCAGGAGATCGGTCCACAGTGGACGAGCTGTTTCCTTGCCGGATCGGCTAGTAACACGGATGGCGGCCTAGGCGTCGATCCGGTTGCGGCGGCAGAGTGGTGAGCAGACGGCTCGAGAGTGGTCCCCCGACCCGTCGCCGGCAGGCGTCCCCGCGGCGGTCGCGGCACCCGAACACAGAAGTGGGCCAACAGTAGTGGTCGCGCGTCCGCTCCCGGGGCGTCTGCCGGGAG
>NZ_JBSGAI010000056.1:0-55545 GCF_053600695.1 Amycolatopsis sp. NPDC005003
CATAAGTGGCCGGGGATTTTGTTTTTTTTATTTCTGTTAATAACCCTAATTACCACTCACGACAAGCTGCGGCAGAGGTCAGTCCGTGACGCCGTCGGCTTCCGCGGCCTTCGCCACCGCGGCCGCGACCTCCGGGGCCACCCGCGGGTCGAGCGGCGACGGGACGATCCGGTCCGGGCCCAGGTCGTCCATCGCCACCGAGACGATCGCCTCGGCCGCCGCCAGCTTCATGTTCTCCGTGATCGCCCGCGCGCCGGAGTCCAGCGCACCGCGGAAGACGCCCGGGAACGCCAGCACGTTGTTGATCTGGTTCGGGAAGTCGCTGCGCCCGGTGGCCACGATCGACGCGTACCGCGCCGCCACCTCCGGGTGAACTTCCGGGTCCGGGTTGGACAGCGCGAACACGATGCCGCCGCCCGCCATCCGGCCCAGCAGGGACTCGTCGATCGTCGCGCCCGACAGGCCGAGGAACACGTCCGCGCCTTCCAGCGCCTCCGCCAGCCCGCCGCGCAGGCCGGCCTTGTTCGTCGTCGCGGCCAGCCGCTCCTTGACCGGGTTCAGGCCCTCGCGACCGGAGTGGATGATGCCGCGCGAGTCGAGCACCGTGACGTCGCCGATGCCGGCTTCCTGCAGGATCTTCGCGCAGGCCACGCCCGCCGCACCCGCGCCGGAGACGACCACGCGCTGGTCGGCGATCGCCCGGTCGAGCACCAGGTTGGCGCCGCGCAGGGCGGCCAGCGTCACGATCGCCGTGCCGTGCTGGTCGTCGTGCATGACCGGGCAGTCGAGCGCGTCCTTGAGCTTGTCCTCCAGCTCGAAGCACCGCGGCGCGGAGACGTCCTCCAGGTTGACCGCGCCGAACGACGGCCGCAGCCGCACCAGCGTCTCGACGATCTCGTCGACGTCGGTGGTGTCCAGCACCAGCGGGATCGAGTCGAGCCCGCCGAAGGTCTTGAAGAGCACCGACTTGCCCTCCATGACCGGCAGCGACGCGCTGGCGCCGATGTCGCCGAGGCCGAGCACCGCCGTCCCGTCGCTCACCACGACGACCAGCCTGTCCGCCCACGTGTAGCGCTTGGCCTTGGCCGCGTCCTCGGCGATCGCGAGGCTCACCTTCGCCACACCCGGGGTGTACGCGATCGAAAGGTCACGCGGGCTGGAAATCGGCCGGGTGGCCGCCACCGAGAGCTTGCCGCCCTCGTGCCCGGTGAAGATCTCTTCGTCGGTGACCGGCGCGACGGCGCCGGTGGGGTCGGTCATGGGGTTTCCTGTCGTCGTTTCCGTCATTCCCCCAGTGGGAATGACGGAACTCGCGGTTCGGACTCGGGTCACTGGAATTTCTCCTGGGCATGCGGGCTGGGACCACGGCTTGCAGGGGAAACCGTGGGGGATCCCGGCACGGCAGCCCAGCGCGGTAGCGCCGGCCTGTCGGCGAGGCGTCACGTCGGCCATCGGTGCCGTGGGTCTGGCGATGGCCGCGGACGCGGCGGTTCGTTCATTGTGACAGGTCCCCCGCCGCCGGTGACCCCTCGGTGCGGTTGATGTCACACCACCGCCGATTTCCGGCAATTCCCAAGACGTCCGTCCGGTTTTGTTGGCGCCCGATAAGGTGACCGCATGCAATTCCGCCGGCTGAGCGTCCCGGACGCCTACGAGTTCTCCCCCCGGGCGTTCCCCGACGACCGGGGCCTGTTCGTCGCCCCCTTCCAGGAGGACGTCTTCCGCGAAGCCGTCGGCCACCCGCTGCGGCTCGGCCAGGCGAACCACAGCGTGTCGCGGCGCGGCACGATCCGCGGGATCCACTTCGCCGACACCCCGCCCGGCCAGGCCAAGTACATCTACTGCCCGCGCGGCTCGCTGCTCGACGTCGTCGTCGACATCCGCGTCGGGTCGCCGACCTTCGGCCAGTGGGACGCGGTCGTGCTCGACTCGCGCGAGTTCCGCGCCATGTACCTCGCCGAAGGCCTCGGCCACGGCTTCGTCGCCCTCGAGGACGACACCGTGATGAGCTACTTCTGCTCGGAGCCGTACAACCCGGCGGGCGAGCACGGCATCGCCCCGCTGGATCCAGCGCTGGACCTGCCCTGGCCCGCGGACATCGAGCAGGTCCTGTCCGACAAGGACCGCGACGCGCCGACCCTGGCCGAAGCCGAGGAGCAGGGCTTCCTGCCGGTGTACGCGGACTGCGTCGCCTATTACGACAAGCTCCGCTCGGCGAACTGACCGGCCCCACCCCGGCCATCCGGCCGCTTGCGATTTTAGTAAGCGTGCATATAGTATGCTCACATGGCACTTTACGAATACGAGCACAGCGAGACCTCCACCGCCCCCGCCGCCGCGATCTGGCCGCTGTGGGCGGACACCGGCCGCTGGCCGGAGTGGGACGCGGGTGTCCGATCGGTGGTCCTCGACGGGCCGTTCGCCACCGGGACCGGCGGCACGATGACGATGGACGGCATGCCGCCGATCCCGTTCACCCTCACCGAGGTCACCGAGGGCCGGAGCTTCACCGACGAGACCCGGCTGCCGGACGCGTTCCTGCGGTTCGAGCACGTGCTGACCGACGTCGACGGCGGCACGCGGATCACCTACCGCGTCACCATCGACGGTCCCGAAGGCTTCGGCCCGCAGGTCACGTCGGACACCCCGGACGCCATGCGCGCACTCGCCCGCCTGGCTGAGGCAAGCTCGCGGGTATGACCGCCCCGGAGTCCCGCCTGCCCGGCCCCGAACGCAGCCCCGGCTTCCTGCTGTGGCGCGTCACACTGGCCTGGCAGCGGGCGATGCGGGCCGCGCTGGCCCCGCACGACCTCACGCACGTCCAGTTCGTGCTACTGACGACGACGTGGTGGCTCACCCGCGGGGGCGAGCCACCGACCCAGCGGCAGCTCGCCGACCAGGCCGGCACCGACACGATGATGACCAGCCAGGTCGTCCGCAAGCTCGCCGACCGCGGGCTGCTCGCGCGCGCCGACGACCCGGCCGACGCCCGCGCGAAGCGCCTCGAAGTCACCCCGGCCGGCCTCGAACTGGTCGCAAAGGCGCTGAAGGACGTCGAGGCCGCGGACGCCGAGTTCTTCGCGGCCACCGACGACGGCTTCGTCGACGCGCTGGCCCGGCTCGGTCCCTGATCGAATCCCGGGGCCCGCCTGGGGGCGATCCCGGATGTCCGGAATGCGCGCACCGAGCAGGCTCACCGTCATGAAACTTCTCGCACTGGGGGCGGCCGCGGCCGCACTGGCTCTGCTGCCGGGAACCGCGTCCGCGAACGAACTCCCGACGTTCGACTTCACCGACTGCCCGGCACCGCCCGCGAACGCCGACCCGGGCACGTGGCGCTGCGAAGCCTTTGTCTCCGAAGGAAAGCTGACGATCGGCGGCCAGGAGATCCCGCTCGGGGAGATGCGGCTGACGTTCAGTGAAGGCCGGGTGAACGGCCAGTACGCGCAGGTGTTCGGCGCGCTGCGGCACGAGCCGGTGCGCGTGCCCGGCCTGGCCGGCACGACGCTCCGACTCCGCTACGGCGGCTATTCGGACTTCCAGGGCAACGACGCCCGCCGCGGCGAGCTCGACGTCTACGCCGTGCTGCGACACCCGTTGCTGCGCAAGGACTGCAGCATCGGCACGGCGGCCGCGCCGCTGCACACCGTCGTCCACGACGACCCGGCGCTGCCGCCGACGGTGCTGTCCAAGAACCCGCCGACGTTCCACTTCGGCGTCGTCGACCCGGACCTGGCGCTCCCGGCGACGCAGGGCTGCGGCCCGTTCGGCAAGCTGGTGGACCGGAAGCTGGGGCTACCGTCCCCGACTGGGCAGAACACGTTCCACCAGACGACGTACGTGCAGTACAAGCAGCTCTAACGCTTCTTCGGCGTCACCCAGACGGTGATCGTCCCGGTGACCACGGCTTTGCCGTTCGTGTCCGAAATGGTCACCGGGACTTCGAGGTCGAAGCCCTCGTCGCCGAACTCGGGCAGCTCGGGCAACGCGGCGACCGCGCGCAGGCCCGTCTCGGCCTTGGCGACGTACTGGACGTTCATGCCCTTCGGCAGCCAGCGGTGCGTGGCGGGGACGGTCGCCTCGGCGAGCATGCCCATCGCGATCTCGGCGAGGTTGCAGGCGGCGATCGCGTGGAACGTGCGGATGTGGTTGTGAACACCCCACCACTTCGGCGCGGTCACCTCGCAGTGGCCCGGCCGCAGCTCGCGCACCGAAGGCAGCACCGTGCGGAAGTACGGCACCCGCAGGCACATCGCGGCACTGAACAGCTGCTTTCCGCCCGGCTTGCCGGCCAGCTTGTGCCACATCGCGAACGTCGGCGTCTCGGACATGGGGGTCTCCTCGAACTAAGCTACCGTTCAGTAGCTAAGCAGACGGCCAGCCGTCGCGCAAACGGCCGGGTATGTTCGGCCGGGTGGCGAACCGTCTCTTCCTCCTCCGGCACGGGCAGACCGAATGGTCGCTGAACGGGCGGCACACCGGCCGCACGGACATCCCGCTGACGCCGGCGGGCGAAGGGCAGGCGCGCGCCGCGGGCGGCACCCTCCGCAGCCTGGTGGGCGGCCCGTCGCTGGTGCTCTCGAGCCCGCGCGCCCGGGCGCTGCGCACGGCCGCGCTGGCCGGGCTGCGCGTCGACGAAGTCACCGAGGACCTCGCCGAGTGGGACTACGGCGAGTACGAAGGCGTCACCACGCCGCAGATCCGGGAAACCGTGCCCGGCTGGACGGTGTGGAGCCACCCGATCCCCGGCGGCGAAAGCGCTTCGGACGTCTCCGCCCGCGCGGATCGCGTGCTGGAGCGCGCGCGGCAAGCCTGCGAAGCCGGCGACGTGATCCTGGTCGGCCACGGGCACTTCAGCCGCGTGCTGGTGGCCCGCTGGCTCGACCTGCCCGCCACCGCCGGCGTCCACTTCGGACTCGACGCGGCCGGCATCGCAGTGCTCGGCGACGAGCGCGGCGAACCCCAGATCGAACACCTCAACCTGCTGCCCGCGGAGGACTGACGTGCCCAACGACCGCATCCGCCGGATCCGCCCCGAAGACGTCGAAGCGGCGGTCGGCCTGGCGCACGAGCTGGCGGAGTACGAGCGCGCGCCGGACGAGTGCCACCTGACCGCGGCGCAGCTGCACGAAGCGCTGTTCGGCGAGGCACCGAAGCTGTTCGGGCACGTGGCCGAAGTGGACGGCGAGATCGTCGGCTTCGCGGTCTGGTTCCTGAACTTTTCGACCTGGCGCGGCGTGCACGGGATCTACCTGGAGGACCTGTACGTCCGGGAGTCCCAGCGCGGTTCGGGCCTGGGCAAGGCCCTGCTGGCGGCGTTGGCGGCGGAGTGCGTCGCGAACGGCTACGCGCGGCTCGAGTGGTCGGTCCTGGACTGGAACCCGGCAACGGAGTTCTACAAGGCCCTGGGCGCGGTCGCGATGGACGAGTGGACGGTCAACCGCCTCACCGACGCACCCCTGAAGGCCCTGGCCGCCCAGGCTTAGCCCTCTTCGTGGCCCTCGCGCTCGGCGCGGCGGCCGGCGAGGCCGCCGCGTTCGGCGGCTTCCGTCTCCGTCTCGCCTTCGCGCAGGCCCAGCGCCCAGGCCCGCGACGGCCGCCGGAACAGCAGGACCAGCGCCGCGATGCCCAGCAGCGCGATCGGGACGCCCCACAGCGGCTCACCGGACGGGCCGAGCAGGTACCAGCCGAGCCCGATCACGATCAGCGCGATCACCACGCCCGGCGAACGCGCCCACGTCTGACCGAGCACCAGCCCCGCCGACGCGGCCAGGAACGCCAGCGCCACCACGATGAACGTGCCCGACTCGACGAAGACGTTGTTGCCCGGCTGTGCGGGCGCACCCAGGCCGTTCACCAGCACGACCACCCCGAACACCAGCAGGGCGAGCGACGGCACCGCGGTGACCGCGCCGGCCAGCCGGACCTCACGGGGAGCGGGCGAGAGCTTCACTGCGGCGGCCTTCCGGGGATCTTGACGGGGTCCTTTGCGGGAGCACAGCGAGCTCGACCAGGGCGAGTCACCGTGCGTGAGGCTCTTGCGATCGTATGCCACCCGGTCGGCCGTTTTCCCGGGGCCGCCCGCGCGTCGAAAATCAAGATGTCGTCGATGAGCGGGCGGTCGGCCCGGGTGCACTTGTCACGACGAGCGGACACTCGCACGCGAAGGAGGGCCGCCCGGCACAGGGTCTCGAAGGTGCTGTTCCCCGGGGTTGCGCCCGTCACCATGCGGCGCCGGAAGGTGTTCGGGCCGCCGGAAGTCACTTACTCTGCGGTAATGCGCGCAATCCTCGTGGTGAACCCCCAGGCCACCTCGACCACCGCGGGTGGCCGGGACGTGCTGGCGCACGCGCTCGCCAGCCAGGTCAAGCTCGACGTGGTCGAGACGGACTACCGCGGCCACGCGATGGCCGTCGCGCGCTCGGCCGCGCGGGACGGCATCGACCTGGTCGTGGCGCACGGCGGCGACGGCACGGTCAACGAGGTCGTCAACGGGCTGCTGGCCGACGCCGACGGCGATCCGAACGAAATCGGGCAAGTCCCCGCACTGGGTGTCGTGCCCGGCGGCTCGGCCAACGTCTTCGCGCGCGCCCTCGGTATCTCCGCGGACTCCTTCGAGGCCACCCACCAGCTGCTCAACGCGCTGGAGAACGACCGCTCGCGCCGGGTCGGGCTCGGCCTGGCCGACGGGCACTGGTTCACCTTCAACGCCGGCCTGGGCTGGGACGCCGACGTCGTCGGCCGGGTCGCCAAGCGCCGCGGCAAGCAGACCACCGCCGGTCTCTACATGCGGGCCGCCGTCCGCTCCTACTTCCGCCCGCCGCTGGGCCGCCCGACGCTCACGATCCGCATCCCAGGCGAGGAACCCGCCGAGGCGTTGACCGCTTTCGTGTCGAACACCGATCCGTGGAGCTACCTGGGCGAGCGCGCCGTCCACCTCAACCCGGGTTGCTCGTTCGAGACGGGATTGGGTTTGTTCGCGCTGAACGGTCTGGGGTTGCCCACCGTGTTCAAGCATGTACGCCAAGCTTTGGCTACGAAGAGCAACCAGCGCGGCCGGCGTCTCGTGCGTCACGATGACCTGCCGATGATCCGCATCGACGCAGCTGAACCGGTAAACTTCCAGGTGGACGGCGACCTCGTCGGCCAGCGGACCAGAGTGGAATTCTTCAGCGTCCCCCATGCACTCACGGTGATCGTGTGACGACGGGACCGCTGATCGCCTGCGGATAAGTGCAAGATGCCGTTCGTCGACGGAGAAGCTCCACTCAGCGCATCAGCCTTCCCTTCCGGCGGCTGTTTCGGAAAGAAACCGCAGGTCAGAGGGGTCGCTCGGCCGGGTGACCTGACTCACCGATCTTCCGGAAACCCTTGTCGAAAGCGGTGCTTCGTGAAAGCATTCACAAGCACCCAAGAACACGACCGCCATTGACGACTGTGGCGCGGCCCTCCCGCGCCATATGAAGGAGCTCACGAACATGGACTGGCGCCACGACGCGGCCTGCCGAGACGAGGACCCCGAGCTGTTCTTCCCGGTGGGAACCAGCGGTCCTGCTCTGTCGCAGGTTGCTCAGGCGAAGGCCGTGTGCCACCGCTGCCCCTCCGCTTCCGACTGCCTGGCCTGGGCTCTGGCCAGCGGCCAGGACGCGGGCGTGTGGGGCGGCATGAGCGAGGACGAGCGACGCGCGCTCAAGCGCCGCCGTACGCACATCGGCACGCGTACCAACGCCTAAGTTTCTCGAGATCCACCCAGGCCGAGCAGGAATTTCACCCGGCGGGCATTCGTCGTGCCCACGCCGTCTGGGGTGATACCTACCCGGCTTGAGCTTAACAACCGAGGCGAAACCACCTGGCGACGGGTGCGGTGAAACCTCACCGGGACTTCAAGTCCTCCCGCAAGCGCTGAACGGCCCGGCACCACGCACCTGGTGCCGGGCCTTCAACGTGTCACCCCCAATCTCGCGTGATGCCCCTCCAATCACGCGAGATGCCCCGCAATCACACGTGATGCCCATCGGCGCACACGAGATGCGCGCCCAATCACGCGAGATCCGCCTTCACTCACGTGAGTTCCGCCCTCAATCACGTGAGTCACGCGCTCGATCACGAGGCGAGCCGCCCAACCGCGACTTCAGCCGTGCGCAAATGGGTATCACGCGTGATTGAGCGGGCATCACGCGTGATTGGAGGGGCATCACGAGTCAGAGGCGGCGGGAAAGCGGGATGCGCAGGGCGGCTTCCGTGCCTGTCACGCGGGTCGACGACGTCTCCGACCGCACCTTCCGCAGCGAAAGCGAGCCCCGCAGCTCGGACTCCACCAGCGTCCGGACGATCTGGAGACCGAGGCCGTCCGAACGCTCCAGCGAGAACCCCGACGGCAGGCCACGCCCGTTGTCGCGGATCACGACGTCCAGCCAGCGGGCCGAACGCTCCACGATCAGCTCGACCTTGCCCGGCCGGCCCGCCGGGAAGGCGTGCTCGATGGCGTTCTGCACCAGCTCGGCCAGCACCATCACCAGCGGCGTCGCGATCTCCGCGACCACGATCCCGAACGAGCCCTTCCGCGACAGCCCGACCTGCGACTCCGCCGTGGCGACCTCGCCGACCATCGGCAGCACGTTGTCGAGCAGCTTGTCGAGGTCGACGCGCTCGTCCACCGAAATCGACAGTGCCTCGTGCACCAGTGCGATCGACGTCACCCGGCGCACCGATTCCGCCAGAGCGAGCCGCGCCTCCTCCGACGACGTCCGCCGGGACTGCAGCCGCAGGAGGGCCGCCACCGTCTGCAGGTTGTTCTTCACCCGGTGGTGGATCTCCCGGATCGTCGCGTCCTTCGACAGCAGCGCCCGGTCCCGCCGCTTCACCTCGGTGACGTCGCGGACCAGCACCAGCGCGCCCGCCGCCTGGCCGGCCGGCCGCAGCGGCAGCGCGCGGAACAGCACCACGGCGCCGCGTCGCGAGTCGGCCTCCGTGCGGCTCGACGGCTTCCCGTCGAGAGCCTCGATGATCCGGTGGGACACCTCGGTCGCGTCGAACGGGTCGCGGATCAGCGAGCGCGTCAACGGCGCCAGCCTGGTCCCGACCAGGTCGGATTCGTGCCCCATCCGGTGGTACGCGGACAACCCGTTCGGGCTGGCGAACACGACCGTGCCGCTCGAGTCGAGGCGGATCAGGCCGTCCCCGACGCGCGGGGACGTGTGCGTGTCGGTCGCGTTGGTCCCGTTCGGCGGGAACGTGCCGTCCACGATCATCTGGCACAGGTCGCCGGCGCTGCCCAGGTACGCGATCTCCAACGGCGAAGGCACCCGCGGCGCGGCCAGGTTCGTCTCGCGGCTCATCACGGCGATGACCTCGTCGTGGAACCGCACCGGGATCGCCTCCCGCCGCATCGGCAGGTCGCGGTACCAGTGCGGGTCCTCCTCGCGGCAGATCCGGACCTCGCGCATGGCCTTCGCCAGCTGCGGGTGTTCCTGGACCGTGAACCGCGTGCCGACGACGTCCTCGGGGTGTGCGGTGGGCGCCGTCGTCGGCCGCGCGTGCGCGACGCAGACGAAGTCGCCGCCGTCCGGCTGCAGCTCCTCGCTCACCGGCACCCAGAGCAGGAAGTCCGCGAACGAGAGGTCGGCCAGCAGCTGCCACTCGGCGACGACGGTCTGCAGGTGATCCGCGGCCTCCCCCGGGAGGCCGGTGTTGTCGGCGAGCAGTTCGGCGAGCGTGGACACGCACCCCATCCAACCAGAGCGGGACGTCATGACACACTTGAGAGGTTGACCAGCTTTGACGACGAGGAGTGAGCATGTCGAAGCGCGCCCGCAAGCGTCGCGACCGGAAGAAGAACGGCGCGAACCACGGCAAGAAGCCCAACGCCTGAGCGTTCGGCATGACGAAGGCCCCCACACCGCTGGTGTGGGGGCCTTCGTAGTGCTCGGGCGCTACTCGGAGCGCTGCTCGAGGGTGATCTCGGTGCGTTCCACGGTGACGCCGCCGCGGGAGGCGACGGTCTGGCGGATCGACGCGCGCAGCCGGCTCTTCAGCTCGGCCGGGGCGTGGTCGCCGCCGCACTTGCGGGCCAGCAGCTGCTTGATGTGCTCGTCGATGCCGTACTCCTCAAGGCACGGCGGGCAGTCGTCGATGTGGGCGCGCAACGCGGCGTCCCGCTCGGGGCTGCACTCGCGGTCGAGCAGCAGGTAGATGTCGGCGAGCGCCTCTTCGCAGCGGACCTTGTCCGACGCGCCGTCGCACATGTCGTTCATCGCCCCGCCACCTCCTCCTTGGCACTCCGGATGAAGCCGCGCTCCCGCGCCACGTCGGCCAGCAGGTCGCGCAGCTGGGCGCGGCCGCGGTGCAGACGGGACATCACGGTGCCGATGGGAGTGTCCATGATCTCGGCGATCTCCTTGTACGCGAAGCCCTCGACGTCGGCCAGGTAAACGGCCAGCCGGAACTCCTCGGGCAGCTTCTGCAGGGCGGCCTTGACGTCGGTGTCGGGCAGGTTGTCCATCGCCTCGACCTCGGCCGACCGGAGCCCGCTGGAGGTGTGGCTCTCCGCCTTGGCGATCTGCCAGTCGGTGATCTCCTCGGTGGGCGCCTGCACCGGCTGCCGCTGGCGCTTGCGGTAGCCGTTGATGTAGGTGTTGGTCAGGATGCGGTACATCCAGGCCTTGAGGTTGGTGCCGGCCTTGAAGGACGCGAAGGCGGCGTACGCCTTCAGGTAGGTCTCCTGGACCAGGTCCTCGGCATCGGCGGGGTTGCGGGTCATCCGCATCGCGGCCGAGTACAGCTGGTCGAGCAGCGGCATCGCGTCCCGCTCGAAGCGCTCGGCGCGCTCGGCCTCGGTCGCTTCTTCCGGCGCTGAGTTCTGCGTGCTCGGCAAACCGTTCCCTTCCCGCTCGGCGTCGATGCGCGTGCGCGCATACGGCGGACCCGAGTTTACGCGGGGACCGGGCACGCCGCGGTTCGCCGGTGCCTCGGGACGGCGGCGGCTGCGTGAGCGTGTGGTGGCGAGCGTTGGTGTCACGTCCCGTACAACCGATCGGGGTGATCGGGCATTCCCTAGACTTCCGCCATGGCTGGCAAGGGCACCCCGGCGACGGCGCTGCTGGGGAAGCAGAAAGTGGCGCACACGCTGCACGCTTACGACCACGACCCGCGCGCGGAGTCGTACGGCCTGGAGGCGGTGGAGGCACTGGGCCTGGACCGGGCGCGCGTGTTCAAGACGCTGGTGGCGGAGGTCGACGGCAAGTTGACGGTGGGCGTGGTCCCGGTCACCGGCCAGCTGGACCTGAAGGCCTTGGCGGCCGCGGCGGGCGGCAAGAAGGCGAAGATGGCGGACCCGGCGGCAGCCCAGCGGGCGACGGGATACGTGCTGGGCGGGATCTCGCCGTTGGGCCACCGCAGCCGGCTGCCGGTGGTGATCGACGAGACGGCTTCGAAGTTCGAGACGGTGTTCTGCTCGGCCGGCCGGCGCGGGCTCGAGGTGGAGCTGGCACCCGCTGATCTGATCCGGCTTACTGGGGCCGTGGTGGCGCCGATCGGGGGCTGAGCTGCGGAAATGCCGCCCCCAAGAGGGTTCAGACATCCCCGCTGTTCCGGCAAAGTCGTTGTGCAGGTCGTGTGGGGATTCGGAGGCCAGCGGGCGGCGAGAGGTGCAGCTGCCCCGGGCCTTCCCGGCTGACGAGGAAGGTCGGTGCCCACCACCCCGAAGCCGGGATTGTGACTACGGCCGCCAGTACCGCGTCAAGGCGGGAAAGCGTGCCTTGACCCGGCACCGCCGGCCGTGTTGAGGCTTCGGATCGGGGTTGCGGGGAGGTCTGGGTGGCAGCCTGCCGCTCACACCGGTGAGCCACCTGAAAGGGCCCTCAGACTTCGCCGGACACCCCCGCCCTCGGCGATTTCCAGGGGTGGTTGCAACACCTCAGTTCAGGAGTTGCCTCGTGCCCAGACGAGATCGAGATCGTGCCCCCGGGGCTGCCTCTCCGGCGGTCCTGGTCGGCCTGGCCGGGCGTTGACCGCAGAACGAGCGACCTACTTTGGCCTGGTGGACGCAGGGACAGGCACGAGGGGAGCGGCCCGGCAGGTCGGGGTCAACTACCGGACCGCGAAACGCTGGCGCGCCGAGGCGGCCCAGGCCGCAGCGGCGGTGCCGGTGGCCCGGTCGAGGTGTCTGCGCGGTTCTTGAGCACCCAACGAAAACACCAACAGCCTGCTCCGCCAGTACTCCCCCAAAGGCACCGACCACTCGCCGCCCACACCTCAGAGCACCTCGACACCGTCGCCGTCGAGCTCAACGACCGGCCCCGGATGACCCTCGACTGGGACACCCCGACCGAACGCATAACACAGTTACTCCACAACACCCACAACCAGCATCAGTGTCGCAACGACCGCTGGAAACCGCCCTCCCAGGGGGCCGTCCCTAAGTCCAGCTTATCGACTGTGGGAGCGCAAAACCGGCCCACAGCGAAATCTGTGGACAGCCGACCCCGTTGTGGACAACTCAGGCCAGCGGCCGCAGCACCCGCGACAGCCACTCGGCCGCCGCGCGGGAGATCGTCTCCAGGTCCTTGCCCAAGCTGTGGTCGCCGTCGACCAGCACCAGCTCCTGGTGTGGTCCCGGCTTCGGCCTGCCGAACGGGTCGCGCTCGCCCTGGATCACCAGCGTCGGCACCTCGACCGCGTCGAACTCCGGCTGGCGCGTCTTCTCCGGCTTGCCCGGCGGGTGCTCCGGGAACGCCAGGCACAGCACCGCCACCGCCTGCCCCGCCGACGACGTGCGGCAGGCCACTCGCGCACCCGATGACCGGCCGCCGAACACGAACGGGAGGCCGTCGAAGCGCTCCGACAGCTCGTCCGCCACCGTCAGCCACGCCGTGTCCAGCTGGTTCGCCGGGGCCGGCGCCCGGCGGCCCGCCACCCGGTAGGGCTGCTCGACCAACGCCACGTGCACGCCCGCCGCCTGCGCCGCGCGCGTCACCGCCACCAGGTCCTTCGCCCCGAGGCCGCCGCCCGCGCCGTGGCCGAGCATGAGCACCGCCTCGCCCTCCTCGGCGCAGTGCAGGTACACCCGCGCCGGGCCGTAGGCGGTTTCGATCGGGATGGCCGTCATGACTTCGGCGCGTCGAACAGGGCGCTCTCCTGCGCCGGGTCGACCCGCTCCAGCAGCTCGGGCCCGTTGTTGCGGACGTTGTTCACCTTGCTCGAGACCGGCCGCAGCTCCAGCGACGCCACGATCTCCTCGGGCGTCGGCACCAGCAGGTCGGTGACGTCTTCGCGGTCCGGGTCGAGCCAGCCGTCCCAGTGGTCGCGGGGCACGATCAGCGGCATCCGGTGGTGGACGTCGGTGAGCTGGCCCGCCGCGTCGGTCGTGATGATCGAGAACGTGATCAGCGGCGACGCCTTGTCGTCGTCCTTCGGCCGCCAGCTCTCCCAGATCCCGCCGAACGCGATCGACGAACCGTCGGGCGCCGTCATGTAGAACGGCTCCTTCTCCTTGCCCGTGCGGCGCCACTCGAACCAGCCGTCGGCCGGCACCAGGCAGCGGCGCGACACCAGCGCGCGGCGGAAGGCCGGCTTCTCGGCGGCCGTTTCGGCGCGGGTGTTGATCATCCGCGAGCCGACCGACGGGTCCTTGGCCCAGAACGGCACCAGGCCCCACTTCATCATCCGCAGCGAACGCTCGGCGGGCTCGTCCTCGAGGACCTGGCCGTCTTCGTCACGCGGGTGCCGCTGCACGACCGTGACCACGTTCTTCGTCGGTGCCACGTTGTGGTCGGCGCGCGCGTGGCCTTCGGTGAGGTCGATCGCGTCGAACTCCTCGATCAGCTTCGCCGGGTCCTTCGTCGCGGCGTAGCGGCCGCACATGAGCGCCTCCTCGTGCCGGATACGTCCGGGACGCCATCGTTACACGCAGGCCAGGGCCCTGGCGAGCGACGTGGGATCATTCGGGTGGGCACCGGCGCACGAAAGGACGAGGGTTTGGCGCGCAACGACTGGAGCAGGCTGGACGAGTCCGACGTCCGCGTGCGTCCGGGCAAGGGCAGCCGGCCCCGCAGCAAGCGCCGCCCCGAGCACGCCGACGCCGTCACGGCCATGGTCATCGGCAAGGACCGCGGCCGCTGGACCTGCGCGATCGACGCCGATCCGACCCGGGTGATCACGGCGATGCGGGCCCGCGAGATGGGGCGGACCCCGGTGGTCGTCGGCGACCGCGTCGGCATCGTCGGGGACGTCTCCGGCAAGCCGGACACCCTCGCGCGGATCGTCCGCGTCGACGACCGCACCAGCTCCCTGCTGCGCACGGCCGACGACACCGACCCGTACGAGCGGCTGGTCGTCGCGAACGCCGAGCGCCTGCTGATCGTCACCGCGCTGGCCGACCCGCCCCCGCGCACCGGCTTCATCGACCGCTGCCTCGTCGCCTGCTACGCGGGCGGCGTCGAGCCGGTGCTGTGCCTGACGAAGGCCGACCTGGCCAGCCCGGACGAGCTCCTGGCCGGCTACGCGGGTCTCGACATCCCGGTGATCGTCAGCCGGTACGACGAACAGCCCGAAGGCCTCGACGAGCTGCTGAAAGACCGGCTGACGGCCCTGGTCGGCCATTCCGGTGTCGGCAAGTCGACATTGGTCAACCGCCTGGTGCCGGACGCCGAACTGGCCACCGGTGTGGTGAGCGCGGTCGGCAAGGGGCGGCATACGTCCGTCGCGGCCGTGGCGCTGCCGCTGCCGGACGGCGGCTGGGTGATCGACACCCCCGGTGTGCGGTCGTTCGGGCTGGCCCACGTCACCGCGGACGACATCGTCGACGCCTTCGAGGAGTTCGCCGAAGCCGCCGAAGAGTGCCCGTCGGGCTGCGGCCACCTGGGCGCCCCCGAGGACCCGGACTGCGCGCTCGACGACGTCGTCACCGAGGGGAAGGCGAGCCCCGAGCGGCTCGCTTCGCTGCGGCGCCTGCTGGCGTCCCGCGGCGGCCACGACGTGAGCCGCGCCACCGAGTCCTGAAACCAACTCGGAACCGCTCGCCGACCGTCACCGTCAGATCGGTAACCATTCGCCCGTTCGGGCGATATGCCAGCGGAGAATCCGATCTTGAGGGGAAGTACATGCGCAAGACCACCCTGGTCGCGGCCGGCGCCGCACTGGTTCTGACGCTGACCGCGTGCAGCGGCAACGCCGCCACCGGCACCGCCGAACCGGCCGGGCAGACCCAGGCCCAGTCGAAGGGCCTGGCTTCGCCGTTCACCGACGCGATCCAGCTGGCCTCGGCGTCCAAGCAGGGCACCGAGAAGTCCAAGTCGGCGAAGTTCACCATGGAAGGCTCGGTCGCCGGCGAGAAGCTGACCGCCACCGGGGCGATGGCCATGGACGAGACGGACACCAAGTTCTCGATGACGAGCACGGCCGCCGGTCAGACGACCGAGATGCGCCTGGTCGACAAGGTCATGTACATCAAGCTGCCCGCCGATCAGCAGAAGCAGGTGGGCACGGACAAGGCGTGGGCCAAGATCTCGGCCGACGGCACCGACCCGCTCTCGCAGGCCCTCGGCGGCGCGCTGTCGCAGTCGGCGGAGCAGAGCGACCCGAGCAAGATGCTCGACCAGATCTCCAAGACGGGCCGGATCATCTCGTCCGACCAGACCGAACTGGACGGTGAGAAGGTCAACCACTACAAGGTCGAGCTCGACGTCGCCAAGTCCGTCGACCAGTTCACCGGCCAGGTCCCGGCCGCGGCGCGCGAAAAGCTCACGGACATGCTCAAGGGCAAGGACGTCAAGCTCCCGGCCGAGCTGTGGCTGAACAAGGACAACCTGCCCGTGCAGGTCACCATGGACCAGGGCCCGATGATGCAGGCGCTGGGCGTGCCGGCCGGTGACGCGAAGTTCACGATGAAGTACAGCGACTGGGGCACCCAGGTGGACGTGGCGGCCCCGCCCGCCGACCAGGTCGTCGACCTCGGCGAGCTGCTGAAGAAGGCCGGTCGCTGACCGCGCGACGCTGAGTAGCGGCGGCTCCCCCGAACGAGGTCGGGGGAGCCGCTGTGTTTTTGTTGCGCCATGCGCAAAGCCGTCCTGGTGCTGCTAGCTGCTCTGCTCGCCGGCGCGTGTTCCGACCCGCCGCGACGCCCGGCGTTCGAAGACGCGCGCGCCTTGGCGGACGCCGCCACGGCGGCCACGGCGAGCGGCGGCTCGGCGAAGTTCGGCACGGACGTCGCGGTCGGCTCGATCCGGTCGAAGGGCCAGGGCCAGGCCCGGTTCGGCGCGGGCGGGACGGCCCAGGTGATGACGACGGACGTCCTCGGCGAGCCGGTGGAGCTGCGGCTGGTGGGCGGGACGCTGTACGCGAAGGTGCCACGCGACGACGCCGGCAAGCCGTGGGTGGTGGTCGCCGCGGACGGCACGGACCCGTTTTCCCAGGTCCTCGGCGGCAGTCTGACCCAGCTGGCCGCGCAGAACGACCCGGCGCACACACTGGGCGAGATCCGCACGGCGGGCACGATCGTCGCGGCCGAGCGGGGCCAGCTGAACGGCGCGCCGGCGGAGCACTACCGGATCGACCTGGATCTGGCGCGCCTGGGCACGGACCTGCCGGCCGGGCTGCCGTCGGACGCGGCGGGCCGGGTGGGCGGCAGGTTCCCGGTGGAGCTGTGGCTCGACGAGGCGCACCGGCCGATGCAGATCGTGCTGGACATGTCGCCGATCCTGCCGGGCTCAGAAGCTCGTATCACGACGCGTTATTCGGACTGGGGCATCCCGGTCGAGATCCAGGCGCCGCCGGCGGGCGAGGTGGGGTAGCCGCTCCCCCGGCAGGGTTCCGGTGATGTCGTTGTGTTGGTCGTGTGGGGATGCCGAGCAGGGTGGTGTGTCCGGCTTGTCGGTGTGCGCTGGCGAGGTTGCTGAAGCCGGCCATGACTTGCTCGGCCGACGGGCTGTTGGTGCCCACCACCCCGAAGCCGGGATTGTGACTACGGCCGGCAGCACCGCGTCAAGGCGGGAAAGCGTGCCTTGACCCGGCACTACCGGCCGCGTTCTGGCTTCGGATCGGGGCGGTGGGGGGGTCTGGGTGGGGTGCAGGTCGGGCCGGCAGTATGCCGCTCACGACGGCAAGCCACCAGAAAGGGCCCTCCGACCTAGCCGGCACCCCCGCCCTCCCAGGGGGGCGTCCCCAGTTCCATTCTACCGGCCCCCACCGACAAAACCTCAGCTCAGAGGCAGTTGTCCACAGGGGGCGCCCATTGTGGACGGCGGCCTCAGAGCAACTCGAGCAGGAACGGCAGCTCCTGCGGCGCGTACCAAGCCAGCTCGTGGTCCTCGGCGTCCCCCAGCGTGAACTCCGCGTCCGGGTCCCCCAGGTCCGCCGCGTCGATCACCGCGGCCGCCGCGGCCACCGCCTCGGCCGCCTCCGGGGCGTCCACGTGGATCGCCGCCACCGCCGACAGCGGGATCGGGCCGCCGATGCGGACCACCGGGGCGTCCAGGTCCGGCCGCAACGTCACGCCCGCCACGTCCGCCGACACGACCACCCGGCGCGGCTCGCCCTTCTCCTCCGCCGCGATCAGGCGCAACGAGGCCCGGGCCGCGTCCAGCAACGCCGCGTACTCCAGCTCCTCGTCCGACCCGCTCACGTACGCCTCGCGCAACGCCGGGGTCAGCGCGAACGCCGTTCCGCTGCGGGCGCGGAACTCCCCCGATGTCTCGAGGTCGCGAAGCATCGCGATGGTCGCAGGCAGATAGACCCTCACCAGTGCGCACCCTTCAGCTCTTCCAAGGACTCTTCGATCATCCCGGCGACCAGATCGACGTCGAACGCGGCCTTGCGGTCGCCATTCAGTCCGAAGTAGACGCCGCCGTGGTAGGACGTCACCCCGATCGCCAGCGCCTGGGTGCGCATCAGCGGCATCACCGGGAACATCTCGACCAGTCTGGCCTCTCCCGCGTACATCGGCACCTGGGGGCCCGGTGAATTGGTCACCATGACGTTGAAGATGCGCCCGGACAGCGACCCCGCCGCTCGCGCGCCGAGCGAGTGGAGCGTAGCCGGGGCGAAGCCGCCCACCTTGAGCAGGCCGCGCGCCGCCACCGACCGGCCCGAATCGAGGTGCTCGGCCATCGCGTGGCCGATGTGCTGCAGCCGCAGGACCGGGTTCGGCTCGCCGACCGGCAGGTCCACCAGGTACGCCGCCACCTGGTTGCCGACCAGCCCGGGCGTCGAGTACCCGGGCGTCTCCGCGTCGCGGACCGCCAGTGGCACCAGCGCGCGGATCGTCGCGTTCGGCGTCAGCTGCACTTCGCGCGAAAGGAGCCATTCGCGCAGCGCCCCGGTGATGGCCGCGAGGACGACGTCGTTGACCGTGCCGCCGTGCGCCGCGCGGATCTTGCGGAAGTCCTCCAGCCGCGTGCGGACCACGGAGAACACGCGACCACCCGAGACCCGGACGTTCAGCGGCCCGGACGGTGCCGGGCTCACCAGCGTGCGCAGGGTCGACGCCACCCCGCCGACCGTCTCGGCGAACTTGCCCGCCGCCGCGAACGCGTCGTTCGCCGCCGACCGGACGTTCTCCACCACCTCGCCCGGCCGCTGGACGCCCTCGCTGATCGCGTCCAGCACCAGCTGGGCGCGGCTCGGCTCGCGGCGCGGCGTCCAGAAGTCCTCGAACGGCTCCGGCTCGGCCGGCGCCGCGTCGAGGACGATCTGACCGAGGTCGATCGTGCCGACACCGTCCACAACGGACTGGTGGGTCTTCGTGACCAGCGCCACCCGGTCGCCGGCCAGGCCCTCGATGAAGTACGCCTCCCAGAGCGGCCGCTCCGGCGCCAGCCGGCGCGACATCAGGCGCGCCACCAGGTCGAACAGCTGCTCGTCGCTGCCCGGCTGGGGCAGCGCCGAGCGCCGGACGTGGTAGTTCAGGTCGAAGTCGACGTCGTCCACCCACACCGGCCGCGCCAGGTGGCCGGGCACCTCGAGCACGCGCTGCCGGTAGCGCGGCAGGTACGCCAGCCGCCCGCCGATGAGGTCGACCAGCTGCGAGTAGCCGAACCCGGAGCGCGGCCGCTCGAAGATCGCCACGCCGCCGACGTGCATCGGGGTCGCGTGGTCCTCGACGTAGAGGAACGAGGCGTCCAGCGCGGAAAGGCGGTCGGGCATGAGGCGATCGTCGCACAGTGCGAGACTGCTGGGTGTGGGTGATGAGTCGACTATCTCGCCGAAGGACCGCTTCCTGACCGTGTACGGCCGGAAGCCGGTGCTCGAGGCACTGGCGGACGACGGCCTGCGCGTGGACAAGGTGATCCTGGCCGACACCGCCCGCGGCCCCGGCGCGGCCGAGATCCAGCGCGCGGCGAAGGCGGCCGGCGTGCCGGTGCAGCGCGCCAGCGCGCACCGGGTGAAGGTGCTCGCCGGCAACGGCAAGCAGGACCAGGGCGTGCTCGCCGACGTCGTCGCCCCGCGGATGCGAGCGCTTTCCGCGGCGCTGGCCGACCGGCGGCCGCCGTCGCGGGTGCTGCTGCTGGACGGCATCACCACGCCCGCGAACGTCGGCATGATCCTGCGGACGGCGACCGCGGCCGGGCTGGACGGCGTGATCGTGCCGCGGCGCGGTGTCGCGGCGCTCGACCCGCTGGTGGTCAAGGCCTCGGCCGGGGTGGCGTTCCGCGCGCCGGTGCTGCGCTGCGGCTCGGCGCGCGAGGCCGCGGAGATGCTCACCGAGGCCGGCTACGGGCTCTACGCGCTGGGCGCTTCGGCTCGGGCGACGGTGTTCGACGTGGACCTGCCGCAGCGCGCGGCGTTCGTCCTCGGCGGTGAGACGGCCGGAGTCGGGCCCGAGGTCGGCGAGCTCGTCACGGAGTGGGTGTCGATCCCGATGCCGGGCGAGGTCGAGTCGCTGAACGTCTCGGCCGCGGCCGCGGTGCTGTCGTTCGAGCTGGTCCGCCGCGCGCGCTGACCCTCACCCGGCCGCGAACAGCACGGCGAGCTCGTCCAGCGTCTCGCTGACCGACCGGTGGTGCACCCCGACCATGCCCGCCTCGACGGCGCCGCGGATGTTCGTCGCGGAGTCGTCGACGAAGGCGCAGCGCGTGGCGGGCAACCCGAGCCGGTCGGCCGCGATCAGGTAGACCGCCGGATCAGGTTTGGCCACGCCGACCTCACCGGAGAACACCAGAGCGTCGAAATAGCCGAACATCGTGTTCTTGACCTCGTCCGACGCGCCAGGGGCGTTCGACAGCAGCGCGGTGCGGACGCCGCGCTCGCGTGCGGACACGAGGTAGTCGTAGAACCGGCCGGCGTCGGGATCGGTGAGCACCCCGGCGAAATCGACCAACAGCCCTTTCAGCACCCCGCACACCATAGCCGGGGCGGCAACGCGGTGTCTCACGAACCGGTCGGCTTACCGCATCGGTCGCCGGGAATCCACGGCTTCCGCGGTTCTCGCCCGGATCGTGCGATTCCGGTGTCCTTTTCGGCCCGTTCCCACCTCTAAGCGAAAGCCGAGCCAGGGAGGGCAGGAAATGATCGAGGAACACCGGTTGCGGACGCTGATCCACTGCGAGGCGCCACGCGGGGCGGACCGTCCGGAAGACGTGACACCGAGCGGGCACCGGCAACCCGGCGGCGCGCGGTGCCCGGCGCCGAGGCAGCCCGAAGCGGGCGAAGTGAGCCACCTGCTGAACATGCTGCTGGAGGCGTACGACGGCCGCCGCCCGGCGGCGCAGATCCGCGCATTGGTGGCGCCGGAGGTCTACGCGAGCCTGGCCGGCCCCTGCCCGCCGCGGCCACGGCACCGGACGCAGACGGTCCACACGTGCACCCCGGCACCGGAGGTGGTCGAGGCGTGCGCCCGCGTGGAGGCGGACGGCCGGTCGTTCGCGCTGGCGGCCCGCTTCACCCGCACGCCGACGGGCTGGCGGTGCGAAAGGTTCGCCGTGTTGAAACCGCAGCCGCCGGCGAACCCGATCCGGCGGGCGGCGTGAGGTGGGGTGGCGAGGGCCGCTCGCCGCCGGCGCTGAGTGCCTCCGTCGAGGGTGATGGCGGGGCTTGGCCGGAGCACCGAAGGCACATTGGTGCGCTTCGCTTGGCCGCTGCCGACGCAGCCTCGGACGCGCGGCACCGGTCAGGCGAGCGCTTGTTCAGCTGGTCACCGGGAGGGCCGCCAGGCCGCGCAGGGTGGTCGTCGGGTTCCACTCCGGCGGTCCCGCCAAGGCCAGCCCCGGACGGCGGCGAGCCAGCTCGCGGAAGGCGATCCGGGCCTCCAGCCGCGCCAACGGCGCTCCCAGGCAGAAGTGGATCCCCTGGCCGAACGCCAGGTGGCGGCCCGGCTCCCGCGCCGGGTCGAACGAGTCCGGCGACGGCCCGGTCGCCGGGTCGCGGTTGGCCGCTCCGACGAGGACTATCACCTGGCTGCCCGCCGGTACCGGCAGCTCCGCCAGCGTCGTGTCACGCAGGGCCGTGCGGGCCGTCAGCTGGACCGGCGAGTCGTAGCGCAGGGCCTCCTCCACCACGCGCGCCGCGTGCTCGCCGTCCGCACCCAGCGGCTTCAGGCCCTCCGGGGCGCGCAGGAGCGCCAAGACGCCGTTGCCGATCAAGTTCGTCGTCGTCTCGTGGCCGGCGATCAGCAGGAGCGTGAGCGTCACCAGGAGCTCGCCTTCGCTGAGCACGTCGCCCGCGTCCGATACCGCCACCAGCGCCGACAGCAGGTCTTCGCCCGGGGCGCGCCGCCGGTCGGCGGCCAGTGCGCGGAAGTACGCCACGAACGACTGCCGCGCCTTCACCGCCGGTTCGAGCGTCTCGGGGCGCTGCAGGAACGGCGGGTCCAGCGCTCGCGCCATCGCGTGCGACCACTCCGCGAAGCGCTCGCGGTCGTCCAGCGGCACGCCGAGGAGCTCGGCGATCACTTCGACCGGCAACGGCTTCGCGAGCGCCGTCATCAGGTCGAACCCGGCCGGCGCGCGGTCGACGAGCGCGGCCGCGATCTCCTCGATGCGCGGCGCCAGCTGCTCCACCATCCGCGGGGTGAACGCCTTCGCCACCAGCCGCCGCAGGCGCGTGTGGTCCGGCGGGTTCAGCGACAGGAACGCCCGGACCACCCGTCCCGATTCGTCGACCGGCTGGTCCGGGAGCCGGTCCGCCGGATCCAGGTACTCGGGTTCGGGGTGCCCGAACGCCGGGTCGCGCAGCACCTGCGTGGCTTCGGCGAGGCCGCTGGCCACGAACATCCGCTCCGCGAGGGCCGCCACCGGCCGGCTCTCACGCCACCGCCGGTAGTGCGGGTACGGGTCCGGCCGCCGCTCGGCGGCGAACAGCGCGAAGAACTCCTGCGGATCCGCCGTGGTCATCGAGACATCCCCCATCAACGACTTCGGGGCGCGCGGGTCTCCCCGCGCGCCCCGGTCACACCCGTGTCAGCGACGCGGGCCCTTCTTGCCCTTCTTGGCGGCGTCACGCTGGGCGGCGCGACGATCGCGGCGGGTCCCGCCGGCACCACCGCCCGCGGCCTGCGGCCCGCCCTCGACGTGGGACTCGACCTCGCCGTCCTCACCCGGGCCGGACAGCATCATGCCCGGCTGCTGGCCACCGCCACCGAGGCCCTTGCCGCGCAGGGCGGCCGGGACGGACTCGGTGTCGGTCGTCGGCGGCTGCGGCGGCGCCGGCCGCGCGTGGCGGCCTTCCGTCGCCTGGCCGTTGCCGGTCGGGACGCCCGTCGGCAGCGCCGCGGCCTCCTCGGCCGGCGGGGCCTCCGCGCGCTCGACCTGCAGGTTGAACAGGAAGCCGACGGCCTCCTCCTTCAGCGAGTCGAGCATCGCGCGGAACATGTCGAAGCCCTCGCGCTGGTACTCGATCAGCGGGTCGCGCTGCGCCAGCGCCCGCATGCCGATGCCCTGCTTGAGGTAGTCCATCTCGTAGAGGTGCTCGCGCCACTTGCGGTCGAGGACCGTCAGCATCACCTGGTGCTCCAGGGTCCGCATGCCCTCCGGGCCGACGAGCGCGTTGATCTCCTCTTCGCGCTGGTCGTACGCGCGGCGGGCGTCTTCGAGCAGCGCCTGGCGCAGGCCGTCGGCGTCGAGGTCGCCGTCTTCCATCAGCTCGTCCCAGGTCACGCTGACCGGGTAGAGCTGCTTCAGCGCCGACCACAGCTTCTCGTGGTCCCAGTCCTCGGCGTAGCCGTTGGCCGTCGCACCGTCCACATAGGCGTTGACGACGTCCTCGAGCATGCCCTCGATCTGGTCGCGCAGGTTCTCGCCGGCCAGGACGCGGTGGCGCTCGGCGTAGATCACCTTGCGCTGCTCGTTCATGACCTCGTCGTACTTGAGGACGTCCTTGCGCTGCTCCATGTTGATCTGCTCGACCTGGGTCTGCGCGCTCTTGATGGCCTTGGAGACCATCTTGTGCTCGATCGGCACGTCGTCGGGCAGCCGCATGGTCGTCATGACGCGCTCGACCATGGTCGCGTTGAAGCGGCGCATCAGCTCGTCACCGAGCGACAGGTAGAAGCGGGACTCGCCCGGGTCGCCCTGACGGCCGGACCGGCCGCGCAGCTGGTTGTCGATGCGGCGCGACTCGTGCCGCTCGGTGCCCAGGACGTAGAGCCCGCCCGCCTCGCGGACCTCTTCGCCTTCGGCCTTCGACTCCGCCTTGACCTGCTCGAGGACCTCGGGCCAGGCGGCCTCGTACTCCTCGGAGTGCTCGACCGGGTCCAGGCCGCGCTCCCGCAGCACCTGGTCGGCGATGAGGTCGGGGTTGCCGCCGAGCACGATGTCGGTACCGCGGCCGGCCATGTTCGTGGCGACCGTGACGGCGCCCTTCTGGCCCGCGCGGGCGACGATCAGGGCCTCGCGGTCGTGGTGCTTCGCGTTCAGCACCTCGTGCGGCACGCTCAGCTTCACCAGCAGCTTCGACAGGTGCTCGGACTTCTCGACGCTCGTCGTGCCGACCAGCACCGGCTGGCCCTTTTCGTGCCGCTCGGCGATGTCCTCGGCCACGGCCTCGAACTTGGCCTGCTCGGTCTTGTAGATCAGGTCCGGCTGGTCCTGGCGGATCATCGGCCGGTTCGTCGGGATCGGCACCACACCCAGCTTGTAGGTCTGGTGGAACTCCGCGGCCTCGGTCTCGGCCGTACCGGTCATGCCGGACAGCTTTTCGTAGAGCCGGAAGTAGTTCTGCAGCGTGATCGTCGCCAGGGTCTGGTTCTCGGCCTTGATCTCGACCTTTTCCTTGGCCTCGATCGCCTGGTGCATGCCCTCGTTGTAGCGGCGGCCGTGCAGGATGCGCCCGGTGAACTCGTCGACGATCATGACTTCGCCGTTGCGGACGATGTAGTCCTTGTCGCGGTGGAAGAGCTCCTGGACCTTCAGCGCGTTGTTCAGGTACCCGACCAGCGGTGTGTTCGCGGCCTCGTACAGGTTGTCGATGCCGAGCTGGTCCTCGACGAACCGGACGCCCTTCTCGGTGACCGCGACGGTGCGCTTCCGCTGGTCGACCTCGTAGTGGTACTTCGAGTTGATCAGGTTCGTCTTCTCGACGCGCTCGCGCGACCCCATCGTGGTGGTGTCGATGCCCTGCATCAGCGGGGCGAGCCGGGCGAACTCGACGTACCAGCGCGACGACTGGTCGGCCGGGCCGGAGATGATCAGCGGCGTCCGGGCCTCGTCGATGAGGATCGAGTCCACCTCGTCGACGATGGCGAAGTTGTGCCCGCGCTGCACGCAGTCGTCGAGGCTCCACGCCATGTTGTCGCGCAGGTAGTCGAAGCCGAACTCGTTGTTCGTGCCGTAGGTGATGTCGGCGTTGTACTGGGAGCGCCGCACGTCCGGCTGCTGCTCCGAGAGGATCACGCCGACCTCGAGGCCGAGGAAGCGGTGGATGCGGCCCATCCACTCCGAGTCGCGCTTGGCCAGGTAGTCGTTCGTCGTGACGACGTGGACGCCCTTGCCGGGGATGGCGTTGAGGTAGGCGGGGAGGACGCAGGTGAGCGTCTTGCCCTCGCCGGTCTTCATCTCGGCGACCTGGCCGAGGTGCAGCGCCGCACCGCCCATCAGCTGGACGTCGAAGTGGCGCTGGCCGAGCACCCGCTTGGCCGCTTCCCGGACGACCGCGAAGGCCTCCGGCAGCAGGTCGTCGAGGGATTCGCCGTCGCCGTTCCGCTTGCGGAACTCCTCGGTCTTGGCCCGCAGCTCGGCGTCGGTCAGGTCCTTGACGTCGTCTTCGAGGGTGTTGATGTGATCGGCGATGTTGCGCAGCCGCTTCACCATCTTGCCCTCACCCGCGCGGAGCAGGCGGTTCAGCACCATCCGGTCGACCTCACTAGCTGAATATGAGCGCGCCCAGGCCGGTCCCGGGCAGGTTCTCCCGCGGTGGCGGCCGTGTTCGGCGCCACCTTCCCACCCCCATCGTAGGGAACGGTGGCGCTCGTGTGCACACGCCGTACGTCCTGAGAACCTTATTCAGCCGTCGGCCGGCGCGAATGTCACGTAGGTGGACGGCCTGCGGTCCGTAGCGCCAGCCTAACCAGAATAAGGCTCTGACATGCGGAGGGCCCGCACGCGAGCGCGTGCGGACCCTCCGTCCCGGCCTCCTTCGAACCCGGCTCAGCCGAGCCGGATCACGCCGTAGTCGAAGCCTTTCCGCCGGTAGACCACGCTGGGCCGGCCCGCGTCGGAGTCGTTGAAGAGGTAGAAGTCGTGGCCGACCAGCTCCATCTCGTAGAGAGCCTGGTCCACCGTCATGGGCTCCGCGGTGTGCTGCTTCTCGCGAACGACGCGGCCGGGCTGGTGACCCAGGTCGTCGTCGGCCCAGCTCTGCTGCTGGGGCAGGTGGAATTCTTCGGCACTCGCGAAGCCGTTCGGCTGCGGTTCGGCTTCGGGTGCGTCCAACACCGCGGTACGCGCGGCGGGACTGGCTGCGGCCGGGGATCCACCACCCGGCAGTGCCGAGGTCGCTTCGGCGACCGATTCCGGGCGGCTGCGGCCGTAGTGCACGCGCCTCCGGTCGTGTGTCCTCCGCAGCCGGTTTTCCAGCTTGGTGACTGCGGAATCGAGCGCCGCGTAGAAGTCGGCGGCACACGCTTCAGCGCGTACGGCCGGGCCCCGCCCCTTTCCGGTGATTTCGACGCGCTGGCAGCTCTTGGCCTGGCGCCGGTTGGGTTCGTGGAACAGTTCCACGTCGTACCGGATGACTTTCCTGTCGTAGCGCTCGAGGCGGGCCAGCTTTTCGCTGACAAGCGCCCGATAGTGGTCGGGCACCTCCACGTTGCGGCCCTTAACGACGATGTCCATACACGACCTCCCTCGCTGAGATGACTGCGAGCTGATGTGTTTCACACACGGCGCCGGTATTGCGGGGACGTAAGCCCGGATCGCGGGCTGAGAAGGAACTCGGAAACGGTGGACGACGTCTCGTTCCGGTGACCGAGCGCGGACTCAGCGCACCTCCGGCGCCAGGGACATGGGCTCGTCACCTCCCTGCCTGCGGGGATTGCTGATTGCGGAGCACGTTAGCTTCCCCACGCCCGTTACAACAGCCCCCGAGCCGGGGGATGTCAGGAGATGGGACTCGGTCACCCCGCGCAGTGATCGCGAAGTGGGCACCGCAAAACACCCGCTGGTCGGACGCGGCGCGCTCCTCGTGCTTTCACACGGACGGCGCATCGCTGCCTGCCGCTGGACGCCGAGGGTGACGACCCCGTCTCGCGCAGCCGCCACTCCGGTGGAGTGGTGCGGCGGCCGAGTGATCGTGATCGACACCCTCATGCCCGGACAACGGGCGCCGGTCCGCTCGCGTTCCCGCTTGTTGTCACTCGTGTAGGTGATAGCGGGTTCACCCGGGTGCGAGAAGCGGTTCTCGCCGGCCTTTTTTGACGCCTGAGCTGGGGAACAGTGGGATCGGAACCGGCGCTGTCGATGTTCGGTCGAGGTGAAGCGCGGAACCGGTACCACCGTTTTCGCCGGCGTTCTGCGCGCTTCCCGGAGAAGGTCCACAGTGGTGCCATGGGTGCTCTTCCCGAGTGTGGGCCCGGCCGGTTCAGCCGGCGGCCAGGAGGGTCAGGACGGCGGAGACGGTGAAGCCCGCCGCCACCAGGGCTCGGGTGCAGGCGGCCGCGGTGGCGCCGGTCGTGATCACGTCGTCCAGCACGACGATGCCGAAGCCCGGAGGTGGCCGGCCGGTTTCACGGAATCTCAGGTGGGTTGCCAGGTTGGCCTGGCGCTGTTCGCGGCCGAGGCCGACCGCATCGCGGGCCGATGCCGCCAGTTCCAAAGCCGGGGCGACCGCGACTTCGATGCCTCGCGCCGCCAGGACGCCCGCGGCCGCGTTGGCCAGGCGCTCGACGTGCGGGCCCCCTCGGACGCGCGCGGCCGACGGACGGCTGGGGGCGGGGACCAGGCAGATCGCTCGCGTCGGGGGCCTTGGCGGGGTGGGCGGCTCCGGGCCGGAAGCGGTACCGGAGGAGGCAGCGCGGGGCGAAGGCCCTGCCGGACTCGGCCCACCCGACCCTGGAGCGGGACCGGCCAAGCGAGCACGGGTGCCGGCCGGCGACGCCGGCTCCAGCGGCAGCGCCACCAGCGCCTCCGCCAGAACCCGCCCCAGCGACGGCGCCAGATCGCGACGGCCGCGCTCCTTGTAGGCGATCAGCAGCCGGCGGCCCACCCCGCGGTAGCGGGCCAGCGCGAACACCCGCACCACCCCCGCCGTCGGGGCGCGCACCACCTCCCGCGCCGCACCCCACACGCGCTCGCACCGGGCGCAGCACGGCGCGCCCCGGGCTCCGCACGCGGCGCAGCGGCTGGGGATCAGCAGATCGAGCAGTCTCTTCAGCACACCGACAGTGTCGCGACCGGCACCGACAGTTCCGGACGTCCAGCCGTCACCCACAGGCGTGAAAAAGATCAGCCCGGATAGAAGGGATCCGCGTCCTTCATCGTGTGGTTGTGCGGGCGCCACACTTCGCCCAGCACCGATGCCGTCCAGAGGCCGTTGGCGTCCGCCACCACGATCGGGCGGCCGGTGGCCGCCGTCACGCCGTGGACCGTCGGGGTGAGGTTGCTGCTGTTGAACGCGTCCAGGCGCTGGCCGTCCACCGTCACCTTGACCACCGGCTGCGACGGCGACTTCGTGGCCGCCACCAGCGCGTCCGGGGCGACCCAGTCGACGTCGACGACGTCCTCGAGGTCGTGCGGCTGCAGGTGGCGCGGCTCGCGCAGGGACACCGAGTCGCCGCTGGCGACCACCGAAGCCACCCACAGCTCGCCCTTGATCACCGCCGCCACACGGGCGCCGTCGCGGGAAAACCGCAGCTCCGTGAGGTCGCCCTGCTGGGTCAGGTCCGTGGCGTTGACGCTCAGCGCCGTCCACTGGCCGTTCTGGTCGAGCACCATCCGGCCCACCGACAGCCCGTCGACCACCGTCCACAGCTCCCCGGTGCCGGGGCGCCACGTCGGGCGGGTCAGGGAGCTGCCGCCGAGGGTGGTCAGCGCCAGGTCGTGCCCGAAGTCGCCGATCCGCAGGCGCACGCCGCCGCCACTGCGCTCCACCACCGCCAGGCGCTTGCCGTCGATCGACTGGGCCCCGCTCACGACGTCGTACCCGCCGTTGCCCGCCGGCCCCGGCACCGGCAGGCCGTCGGTGAGGGACCGGACCCGGCCGCCGACCGTCATCAGGCCCTGCAGCGGCGGGCTGATCGACAGCGACGCGCCGTACGCGGGCAGCTCGTTCTGCCGCCAGTCCGGGTGGTTCGGCACCAGCGGCGCGCCGTCGGCGAGGATGCGGATCCGGGCCGACGTGACGTACTGCAGCGAAAGCACGATCTGCGCGGCGATCAGGTTCCGGATGTCGTCGGGCACCCCGGAGAGCCCGGTCAGCGGCACCACCAGCGTCCCGTCGTCGAGGCTCTTGACGTTCGTGTCGATCTCGATGGGTTCGCCCAGGAGGTTCTTCACCGCGCCGGCCAGGCCCGCCGACGGCCCACTGACCAGCAGGTCCATCACCCGGCCCGGCAGCCCGGACTGCGGCTTCGCGACGACGTAGCGCCGATCGGGGACGAAGGTGGCCGACGACTCCGAGTAGAAGCTCACCGGCACCGGCGTGTAGTTCTCGCTGAAGTCGGACTCGGTCGCGTACAGCTCGGCCGGCGGGTCGACGATCCGCCACTGGTTGTTCGCCTGCTTGCGCACCTTCACCTGCAGCAGCGCCGAGCTGTAGTCCGGCACGAACGCGCTGTTCTGGTCCAGCGTGCCGATGTCGATCCCGCGCACGTTGACGACCTGGGTGTTCGGGTCCGGCGGCGGACCGGTGTCGTAGACCGTGCCGAAGGTGTCCTGGATGATCGTCAGGCTGCGGCTCGGCCGCCAGCCCGCCCGGCCCTGTTCGTCGAGGTAGGCGCGCGCGGCGGCGTTGTTCTGGCCCTGCTTGAGCGTCGCCCCGATGAAGGCGCGGACGAGCGAGAGCGGGTCGATGTTCAGCGGCGGCTCCGGGACCACGTCACCGGCGCTCTGGCCCTGGCGTTCGCCGGGCACCACCTGCGGCTGCGACTCCAGCGGCACGTTGGCGCACCCGGCAAGCAGCACCGAGCACAACACCAAGACCAAGAACCGCTTCACCCGGAGCTTCGCCCCGGGCCGGGGGCTCCGCCACCCGGACCCCCGGAAAACCTGGTGATTCACTGACCGATTCCCTCACGTTCGGCGAAGATCGCCTCCGGCGCCGGCGTGACGTCGATGACCCCGAGCGGCACCTCGGCGGCGAACCGGTCGGGCGGCGGCAGGACCAGCGGCGAGTCACCCGCGGGCACGTCCTGGCGGCGCGGCAGCAGGAGCCGGAAGCAGGCACCGTGGCCCGGCTCGCCCCACGCGTCGAGCTCGCCGCCGTGCAGGCGCGCGTCCTCCTGGCTGATCGCCAGGCCCAGCCCGGTGCCGCCGGTGCGCCGGTTGCGCGACGGGTCGGCCCGCCAGAACCGGTTGAACACCAGGTCCGCTTCGCCGGGCCGCAGGCCGACGCCGTGGTCCCGGACCGTGACGGCGACGGCGGTTTCGTTCGCCCCGACCGTCAGCACCACCGGCTTGCCCTCGCTGTGGTCGACGGCGTTGGCGAGCAGGTTGCGCAGGATCCGCTCCACGCGCCGGGCGTCGACCTCGGCGATCACTTCTTCCTCGGGCAGCACCAGCTCGACCGAGGAGCCCGCGTTGCCGGCGATCACCCGCACCTGCTCGACCGCGCGGGTGGCGATCGGGCGGACGTCGATGAACTCGGCGGCCAGCTCCTCGACGCCGGCGTCGAGCCTGCTGATCTCCAGGAGGTCGCCGAGCAGCGCTTCGAACCGGTCGAGCTCGTCGACCAGCAGCTCCGTCGAGCGCGCGAGCCCGGCCGGGAACTGCTCGCGGGACGCGTGCAGCACGTCGGCGGCCATGCGGACGGTGGTCAGCGGGGTGCGCAGCTCGTGCGAGACGTCGGAGGTGAACCGGCGCTGCAGCCCGCCGAACTCCTCGAGCTGGCGGATCTGGCGCTGGATGCTCGCGGCCATCCCGTTGTAGGACACCGCGAGCTTCGCCAGGTCGTCTTCGCCGAGCACGGCGAGCCGCTGGTCAAGGTCGCCGCCGGCGAACTGCTCGGCCGCCGCGGCGGCCTGCCGGACCGGGCGGACCACCTGCCGCGTCACCAGGTTCGTGATGCCCGCCAGCAGGAGCAGCAGCACGAGCCCGCCGACCAGCAGCGTGTTCTGCACCGTCGAGACGGTGTTCTGCTCGGTCGTCAGCGGGAACAGCAAGTACAGCTGCAGCGGGGTGGCCACGGTGCTCAGCGGCGTGCCGACGATCAGGTACGTCGTGCGCGCGCCGCCGGTCTCGGAGACGGTGTGCTCGAGGAAGCTCATCTGATCGGCTTCGACGAACTGGCGCAGCCGCGGCGGCACGTTCTCGAACGGGCCGGCGGTCGACAGCTGGCCACCGGACTGGTCGTGGCCCCCGCTCGCGAGCACCGGGACGAACGTGCCCGCCGCCGACCCGGCCGCCTCCTGGCTGGTCGGCGTGATCGCGATCTTCTTCAGCGCGTTTTCGAGGCGGTTCCGGAGCGCCTCGTCGTTCTCGGAGGAGCCCAGGCCGACGAGCTCGCCGGCGGCCGTCTCCGCCGCCGCGCGGGTCTGGGCGATCGCCGCCGTGCGCTTGGTGTCCAGCAGCCGTTCGGTGATCTGGTTCTGCAGCACCATGCCGAGCACGAAGACGACGGCCGAGGACAGCGCGAGCGTCGACACCGTGACGCGGAACTGCAGCGAGTGCTTCCACAGCTCGTTGAACGCGACCGCGCGGCGGCGCGCGAAAACGACGACACGCCGCACCAGGCGTGCCGTCGAACGCGCGAAGGCGGGGAGCCGTCTGCCGGTCTCCGTGCTCATCGACTCATCACGGCGGGCCGGCCTTGTACCCGACGCCGCGAACGGTCAACACCACCTCGGGGTGCTCCGGGTCCTTCTCCACCTTCGAACGCAGGCGCTGGACGTGCACGTTCACCAGCCGGGTGTCGGCCGCGTGCCGGTAGCCCCACACCTGCTAGAGCAGCACCTCGCGGGTGAACACCTGGCGCGGCTTGCGGGCCAGCGCCACCAGCAGGTCGAACTCCAGCGGGGTCAGCGGGATGGCCTTGCCTTCGCGCGTGACCTCGTGGCCCGGCACGTCGATCGCCAGGTCGCCGATGGTGAGCGATTCCGCGGGCTCGGCCTCGGTGCGGCGCATGCGGGCCCGGACCCGCGCGACCAGCTCCTTCGGCTTGAACGGCTTGACGACGTAGTCGTCGGCACCGGACTCCAGGCCGAGCACTATGTCGACGGTGTCGCTCTTGGCGGTGAGCATGACGATCGGCACCCCGGACTCGGCGCGGATCGCCTTGCAGACGTCGATCCCGTTCATCCCGGGCAGCATCAGGTCGAGGAGGACGAGGTCGGGCTTCAGCTCACGCAGCGCGGGCAGCGCGCGTGAGCCGTCGGCGACCACCGCCGTGTCGAACCCCTCCCCACGGAGCACGATGGTGAGCATCTCCGCGAGGGCGGGGTCGTCGTCGACCACGAGAACACGTGCCTTCATGTCCACATATTCGCACTAGTTCCGGCGCCCGCACGCACGACCCGCGTGTTTGACCACCAGAAAGATCAAGATCGCGTGCATCCCCTGCTCCATCCGGGTGCCGGTACCGGCCGCTTTGGACGGTCCGCGGAGGCCGCGCCGGAACCCCGGCGCGGCCTCCGCGGACCTGTGAGGAGGGCTCAGGGAACGGCCGGCACGGGCGCGTCGACGTACACGACGCCGTCGGTGACGACCACGCGGTGGGTGCGCACGGGGTCCTTGGCCGGCAGGCAGGTGGCCGCGCCGGTGCGCAGGTCGAACCGCGCGGCGTGCAGCGGGCATTCGACGGAACAGCCTTCGAGCCAGCCGTCGGCCAGCGAAGCGTCCTGGTGCGTGCACGTGTCGTCGACGGCGAAGAAGCCGTCCTCGGTGTGGAACACCGCGATCGGAGCGGGACCGTCGAGGCGGAGGGCCTCCCCTTCGGGCAGGTCGGCGACGGCGCAGGCTCGGATCATCAGGGCCTCCGGGAAAACGACTGGCAGGATGCCGGGACGGTACGTAAAAGTTGCGCATTGTGAGACACTGTGCCTCCTCCGCAACAATCCGACGTGAGGTGGGGCCGCGTCAAGAGATTCGCCCACTCAGCCGATAGGAACCCCGCGAAACGGATACTGTTGCGCCATGCGGAACCAGGACTCTGCTGACGCAACCTCGGCGGGAAAGCGTGCCTCGGCTGATGGCAACGCGACTCAGAGCCAGGTGCAATCGGTCGACCGGGCCATCAGCGTGCTGGAACTCCTCGCGCGCAACGGCGAAACCGGCATCACCGAGATCGCGGGCGAGCTGGGCGTCCACAAGTCGACGGCGTCGCGCCTGCTCAGCGTCCTGGAGACCAGAGGCCTGGTCGAGCAGCTCGGCGAACGCGGCAAGTACGCGATCGGCTTCGGCGTCGTCCGGCTGGCCGGCGCCGCCACCGGCCGGATGGACCTCGCGAAGCTGGGCCGGGCCAGCTGCCTGGCGCTGGCCGAGGAGCTGGGCGAGACGGTGAACATCGCCATCGCCGACGACGGCGTCGCCATCAACATCAGCCAGGCCCGCGGCTCGGCCGCGATCACCACGCAGAACTGGACGGGCCAGCGGACGCCGCTGCACGCGACCTCGAGCGGCAAGATCCTCCTGGCGTACATGGGCGAGCCCGAGCGCAAGCGGGTGCTGAAGCGGAAGCTGGAGCAGTACACCCCGCGCACGACGACCGAGCCGGAAGAGCTGCTGACCGAGCTGGAGCGCGTGGTCGAAGACGGTTACGCCGCCTGCTACGAGGAACTCGAGCTCGGAATGCACGCGGTGGCGGTGCCGATCCACGGCCCGGGCGGGGACGTCGTCGCCGCGATGAGCGCTTCCGGGCCGTCGTACCGGCTCTCGAAGCAGCGGGTGAAGCAGATCGTGAAGCCGATGACCGAGGCGGCGGAGGAGCTTTCCGCGCAACTGGGGTACTTCCGGGACTAAGGGCACCGTTTCGGGTGCTTGACAGTGCGTCGCGCATAACGCACGTTGTTGCCGAAGACGCAACCTCGCCCGGAGGGATCCGCGAATGGCAGCACGGCTCCGGGTGGTCGTCGGCAGCGCCGGCCTGGACGGCCAGTGGTGCTCCGACCCGGTGGGCGGCCCGCGCGGCAGCTCGACCGTGGCCGTGTCCACAACGGACTTTTTCGCCGAGGAGAAGTCCATCGAGGACGTCCCGGCTGCCGCTTTGCGACTGTCCACAAGGGATGAACCGGCCTGGGAACGACACAGCCGATCCGGGACACCGGTGCAAATCGGGCACTTCGGCACGCGGGTCCCGGGGAGGGTGGTATGACGCACTACGACGTGATCGTCGTCGGTCTCGGCGGGATGGGCAGCGCCGCGGCGTACCGGCTGGCGCAGCGCGGGCAGCGGGTGCTCGGCGTCGACCAGTTCGCGCCGGTGCACAACCGCGGGTCGAGCCACGGCGGTTCGCGGATCACCCGCCAGGCGTACCTCGAAGGCCCCGAGTACGTGCCACTGCTGCTGCGGGCCCACGAACTGTGGGACGGCCTCGAGCGCGACAGCGGCCGGCGGCTGTTCACCCGCTGCGGCGGGCTCATGGTCGGCACGGCGGATTCGCGGACGATCACCGGCAGCCTGGCGTCGGCGCGGGCCTTCGGCATCCCGCACGAACTCCTGGACGCGCCGGAAATCCGGCGCCGGTTCCCGACCATGGCGCCGGCTCCGGGCGAGGTCGCGCTGTACGAGCCGGGCGCCGGGTCGGTGTCCCCCGAAGGCAGCGTCGCCGCGCACCTGCAGCTCGCCGCGCGGTGCGGCGCCGAACTGCACCACGAGGAGAAGGTGTTCACCTGGAGCTCCACGGCCGGCGGAGTGCGCATCGGGACGTCGGACAACTACTACACGGCCGGCCGGCTGGTCCTCTGCCCCGGCGCGTGGGCCGGTGAGCTGCTGCACGGCTTGGGCGTCACTTTCACCGTCCGACGGCAGGTGCAGTACTGGTTCGCGCCCTCGGGCGGGATCGCGCCGTTCCGGGAGCACCCCGTCTACATCTGGGAAAGCGACGGCTACACGTTCTACGGCTTCCCGGCGCACAACGCGCCGGCGGACGGCGTCAAGGTCGCGTTCCACAGCGGCGGCCGGACGTGCACCCCCGACGGCATCGACCGGACCGTGTCCGGCGACGAGGTGCACGAGATCGCGTCCGTGCTGAAGCGGCACCTCCCGACGCTGCCCGGCGCGTTCCTCCGGGCCGCGACGTGCATGTACACCGACACGGCCGACGAAAGCTTCGTGCTCGCCCCGCACCCGGCCGAGGAACGGGTGGTGCTCGCGTGCGGCTTCTCCGGGCACGGCTTCAAGTTCGCCCCGGTGATCGGCGAAATCCTCGCGGATCTGGTGGTGGACGGCGCCACGGCCCACCCGATCGAGCAGTTCGACCCGGCCCGGCTACTGCCCTAGCAGCGTCGTCGCCAGCGCTTCGTGGTCCACGCCCGCGACGCCGTCCAGGACGTGCCACGGCGCGAGCCAGCCCGACGCGGCCAGCTGGTCGTAGACGGCCGCGCACCGCCGTTGCAGGCCGTCGTCGGTTTCGAAGGCGTCGCGCTCCCGGCCGGTTTCGGTCTCCGCGCGGCGTTCGGCGCGCTCGGCCGCGACCGCGGGGGCGACCCGCAGCAGCAGGTGCGCGTCCGGGCGCGGCAGGCCGAAGCGGTCGACCTCCAGCTCCCACACCCACTTCACGACTTCGCCGGACGCGTCCTGCCGCAGGCGCGCGGCCGCGTACGCGGCATTCGAGGCGACGTACCGGTCGAGCAGGACGACGTCGTGCGCGTCCCGCAACGCGCGGATCTCGTCCGCGGCGCCGCTGCGGTCCAGCGCGTAGAGCATCGCCATGCCGTACACCGAGTCGGCGAGGTCGCCGTGCCCGCGGTGGAGCGCCTCGCGCACGAGGTCCGCGTGCACGCTTTCGCCGTAGCGCGGGAACGCCAGCGACGCCACGCTCGCGCCCTTCGCGTTCAGCGCCGTCGTCAGCCCGTCGGTCAGCGTTCGCTTGCCCGCGCCGTCGAGCCCTTCGATGACCACCAGTCGACCCACGCGGGTCAGATTAGCGGTGGTGGACCGGCGGGCTCGGTGGAAGGGGATCGACGCCGAGCCCGCCGGTTCGTCTAGGCGGCGTGCCGCCGGAGGTGGAGCACGTAGCCGGCGCCGCTGAGCGCGAGCACGCCGGCGAGGATCAGCAGCGGCACCCAGCCGGTGTCGTGGCCGGACGGTGCCGGGCCGCCGTCGCCGCGGGGCATCACCTGGGAAGCGGCGTCGTAGCCGCCGGCCTCGCCGTCGCGGGCGTAGGCCGAGCCGGGAAGCTTGTCGGCGTAGCGGTTTTCGACCGTCTGCCGGTAACCGGCGATCGCCTCGCCGTCGGCCAGCGACGTCACCCGGCCGTCGCGGACCGCGTACCAGGCGTCGATCTGCGGTTCGTGCAGCAGCTGGGCGCCCGCGGGCAGCTGCCGGGCGTGCTCGCCCTCGACGTCACCCGAGGCGATGTTGCCGACCTGCCAGGTGCCGTCCGCGCCGCGGACCGACCAGAGCGTCGCGGTCCGGCCGTCGGAAGCGCGCGCGGGGATCGCGAAGTAAGCGAAATCACCCGGCGCCGCGCCGGGCTTGCCCGCGACGAAGTCCGGCGAAAGCTCGTACACGGGGAAGGCGTCCGGGGCGATCTGCACCGTGACCGGCCCCTGCGCACCCGGCGCCTGTGCGAAGAAGCGGACCAGGACGTCCTGGAACCCCGCGGCCGCGCGGTGCGCCGCGGAGGCGTCGGCGCTGCTGATGCCGGCGGACTGGGCCGCGCCTGACACCGGAGCCGTCATCAGCAGCGCCGCGCCCGTCAGCACGGCGAGCACGAGCGCCCGCCTGCTCATCGGGCGATCCCGGTGAGCGTGTGCGTCCAGGTGAAGGCGGAGTTCTGCGTGTAGTACCCGTAGGTCGACCAGTTGTAGCGCTTGGCGGGACCGGGGTCGCCCCAGAACACCCAGTCGCCGTGGGTGTCGTAGCCGTACAGGACGTGCACGTGGCCGCCGCCCGAGCGGTAGCCGACGCGGGTCTCGACCGGCCGGTCCGCCGCGGTCTCCGTCCGGACGTCGGCGTAGGGGATGCGCCGGTCGAGGTAGCGGCCCGGCGAGGTGAACCCGAGCTTCGCGAAGGCGCGCTGCGGGTCGGCGAGGGTGCCGGGGAGGTTCGCGCAGTCCGCGCCGGTCTCGTTGTGAGCGAGCTGACAGAACCGCGTCTGGCTGACGGCGAGGCCGTGGTAGGCGGCGATGGTGTTGCCCGCGCCGGCCCAGCACCACTGGTTCTTCTGCTGGAGCTGCAGGACGATCCGGTTCCGGTGGGTCGACGGCACTCCGGGCGCGGCTGCTTGGGACTGCGTCGGCGCGACCAGGCACAACAACAGGCTCACGGCCAGTACGGCGTGGACCTGGCTCGACTTCACCAGCACAGACGGCCTCCGGCGTGGAGTGGGCGAACCAGCGGTGGTCACAACGGTGAACAACGCGGTCACAAGGAGCAAGAACGCCATCCGGAGGAACGGACCGTTCCGGGGCACAGCCGGAACGCGGAACGCTCACCTCAACGAGGCCAACCACCCTGATCGGGGGTCGGCACGCCCACTCTACGCTGCTACCGTGAACGTTCCGCGGTGTTCACGCCCAGCGCACACACTGGTCGGGTGAAGGGACGAGCGGTGGCACAAGACGGGAACCTCCCACTGATCATCGATGGCGCCCGCACGACCCGGGCATCGGTCGCCGAGCTGCCGAAAGAGCTGACCGAGGCCCTGCGCACCGGCGAGTTCCACCACGCCTTGCGGCTGGCGATCGCCTATCGCGGGCTGTCCCTGGCCCGGCTGCGCGCCCACCTCGCGCTGCGCGGCGTCCAAATCGGACAGTCGACGCTGAGTTACTGGCAACGCGGGCTGCGTCAGCCCGAGGTGCCGAAGGCCCTGCCGGCGGTCCGGGCCCTGGAGTCGGTCCTCCAGCTGCCGGCGGACGCCCTGGTGGTGCTGATCGGGCCGCGCCTGGTCCGCCGCGGCCACCAGCCGGCGGCGTCGTTCCACGACCTGCGTTCCGGCGACATGGGCTCGATCGTCGAGGATCTCCTGGCCGAGCTGGGCGCGTACCCGTCGTCGAACCACTACAACGCGGACCTCGAGCTGCTGTCGGTCCACGACACGATCACGTTCGACGCGGAGCACCGCCAGGTGAGCCTGCGCACGAGGCTGGTCACGCGCGCGCGTCGCCACGGCCCGGACCGGTACCTGACGGTGTACAACGGCGACCCGGGCTGCCGCATCGACGACGTCGAGCTGATCACGGACGAGGGCTGCCGGGTCGGGCGGATGCGCCGCAACCCGGACGCGGACACGATGGCGACCGAGCTGCTGTTCGACCGCAAGCTCGCCGAGGGCGACATCCACGTGTTCTGCTTCGAGGTCCGCGACGACTCGGGATCGGCGTCGCCGGGGTACTACCGGATGCTGCGGGACCGGTGCGCGAGTTACCTGGTCCAGCTGCGGTTCGACCGGAACGCCCTGCCGGCCCGGTGCACGCGCCAGGTCCGGGCCCGAGACGACGCGCTGCCGGTGGTGGCGGAGGAGCTGGCGTGCGACATGGGCGGGGTGAGCAGCGCGTTCTTCAGCGACGCCGGGCCGGGGCTGGCCGGGGTCGCCGTGGAGTGGAACTAGCGCGGCCGGCCCGATGCCCCGCTGATCACGCTTGATGCCCCGCCAGTCACGGATGATGCCGGTCCGGACACGCATGATGCCCGGTTGAGCACGGTCGGGTCCGTGTAGCCGGGCGATCCGGGTGACCAGGGCCGTGATCCGCGTGACGGGCCGGGCATCTCGCGTGACTGGCGGCGCATCTCGCGTGATTGAGGGCGCATCTCGCGTGACTGGCGGGGCATCTCGCGTGACTGGGCGGGCATCTTGCTAGTGGCCGCGGTGTTTGGCCCGGGCCTTGGTGCGGGCGAGGGCGCGGCGGCGGGTGGCCTCGGCGGCCGCGCGGCGCTTGCGGGCCGCCTTGTTCTCGGCCGCGTGCTGGGTGACCGCGTCGCGCAGGGCGCGTTGGGCCGCGGTGCCGATTCCCTCGTCTTCCTGCGCTTTCTTGGCCAGCTTCGCCAGGCGTTTGGCGTTGAGGCGAGCTGTCGGCCGCTGTTCGGCGGACACCGGCGGGGCCGCGCGGGCTTCGTCGGCCAGTCGCGCGAAGTCGTGGCCGGCGGCGAACGCCGCCAGCTCGGCGTTGGTGGGCTCGGCACCGAAGACGTGGCGCGCGGCCCGGACCAGGCCGTCTTCGTGGATTTCGTAGACGCCGACCCAGAACCGGCCGTCGTGGTACAGCGTGAACACCCCGCTCATCGGGAAACCTCCAGGCGTGACGAATCAGCCTGGCGCCACCGGTTTCCCGCCGGAGCGGGACAACGAGCCCTGAACGAGCCGCCCGGACTACCTACCGGGCCGTGAGGTTCGTGATGCCAAGAACGTCCTCGAGGTTACGCGGATCCGCCGCCGATGCCGAACCCGTTTCCCGCGGAAGGGCCGCCCCGAACACTTTCGGGACGGCCCTGACCGGCGAAACCTCAGTACCGGTAGTGCTCCGGTTTGAACGGGCCCTCGACGTCCACGTCGATGTACTCGGCCTGCTCCTTGGTCAGCTTCGTCAGCTCACCACCGAGCGCCTCCAGGTGGATGCGAGCCACCTTCTCGTCCAGCTTCTTCGGGAGGCGGAAGACCTCCTTGTCGTACTCCTCGTGCTTGGTGAACAGCTCGATCTGCGCGATCACCTGGTTGGAGAAGCTGTTCGACATCACGAACGACGGGTGGCCGGTCGCGTTGCCCAGGTTCAGCAGGCGTCCCTCCGACAGCACGATGATCGTGTTGCCGTTCGGGAAGATCCACTCGTCGACCTGCGGCTTGATGTTGATCTTGCGGATGCCCGGGTAGCGCGCCAGCCCCGCCATGTCGAGCTCGTTGTCGAAGTGACCGATGTTGCCCAGGATCGCCTGGTGCTTCATCTTCGCCATGTGCTCGACCAGCACGACGTCCTTGTTGCCGGTCGTCGTGATGACGATGTCGGCCTCCGGCAGCGCGTTCTCCAGCGTGCGGACCTGGTAGCCGTCCATCGCCGCCTGCAACGCGCAGATCGGGTCGATCTCCGTCACGATCACCCGGGCGCCCTGGCCGCGCAGGGACTCCGCCGCGCCCTTGCCGACGTCGCCGTAGCCGCAGACCACCGCGACCTTGCCGCCGATCAGCACGTCGGTGCCGCGGTTGATGCCGTCGATCAGGGAGTGGCGGATGCCGTAGCGGTTGTCGAACTTCGACTTCGTCACCGCGTCGTTGACGTTGATCGCCGGGAACAGCAGCTCGCCCGCCGCCGCCAGCTGGTACAGCCGCAGGACGCCGGTCGTGGTCTCCTCGGTGACGCCGCGGACGCCCTCGCCGATCTTGGTCCACTTGTCCTTGTCCGAAGCGACCGACGCGCGCAGCAGCTCGAGGAACACGCGGAACTCGTCCGAGGTGTTCTCGTCCGGGGTCGGCACGACGCCGGCCTTCTCGAACTCGGTGCCCTTGTGCACCAGCATGGTGGCGTCACCACCGTCGTCGAGGATCATGTTCGGACCCTCACCGTCCCAGGTGAGCATCCGCTCGGTGCACCACCAGTACTCCTCGAGCGACTCGCCCTTCCACGCGAAGACCGGGACGCCCTTGGGCTCCTCGACGGTGCCGTGCGGGCCGACGACGATCGCCGCGGCCGCGTGGTCCTGCGTCGAGAAGATGTTGCAGGACGCCCAGCGCACTTCGGCACCCAGCGCCACCAGCGTCTCGATCAGCACCGCGGTCTGCACGGTCATGTGCAGCGAACCGGAGACGCGCGCCCCGCGCAGCGGGTAGACCTCCGCGTATTCGCGCCGCAGCGCCATCAGTCCCGGCATCTCGTGCTCGGCGAGGCGGATCTCCTTGCGGCCGAACTCGGCGGCCTCGAGGTCGGCGACGGCGAACTCGATGCCGTTGCGGGTCTCGTGCCGCTTGGCAACGCTTTCGGGGGTCATAGTGGCGATTCCTCCAAGACTCGATGACACCCGAACACTACCGTTGTCCGCTCGACTGTCACTGGAAGTGTTAGGAGGCCCTTACCGTGCCCATGCCCGGCCCGGACACCCGCGTCGTGGAAATCCGCGTCGCCGGTCTCGTGGGCACCAGCGGGGAGACGCTGCTCGACGCGGTTTCGACCGTCGACGTCGCCGGCGACGGACTGGGCCGGGTGGTCCGCCCGGCGGACCGGTTACGCCGCCCGGCGCCCGGGCCGGTGCTGCCGGCGCTCGGCCGATCGATCCCGCGGACCCTGGAGGGCTACCTCTGGCACGGCATGACCTCGGGCGGCGCCGCGAAGGCCACCTGGGCGCTGCTGTTCCCGTTCTCCCTGGCCAACGTCGCTTTCTGGATGCTGCCACCGGTCCCGGCGGGGAGCCGCCTGGCGCGCGTGCTCGGCGCCGTCTGCCGCGGCCTGCTGCGGGTGGGCGCCCTGCTGCTCACAATGCTGCTGATGGGCCAGCTCGCGGCGATCGCGCTGGACCTGTTCGCCACGCAGTGCCTCGCGCCCGGGTCGGGCTGCCTGCCGGTGATCCCCGACGTCCTCCGCTCGGTACCCGCCCGGATCGCGGTCGGCGTGCTGCCGCTGCTCGTCGTGCTCTTCGTCCTGCACCGGATTTCGAGCGCGACCTGGGCGGTGCACGCCGACGGCGACCTGACCGGCGGCCCGCTGCGGATGCGCGCCGACCCGGAGACGCCGGCCCTGCGCTGCCTGCACACCGTCGCGGCGCTGGCCGCGGTCGCGCTGCTGCTGCTCGGCGGCCCGTTCCGGGTGCCCGGCGACCCCGTCGACCTCGTGGCCTGGATCGTCACACTGGCCGTGGTGCTCGCCACCGTCGTCGCGGCGGCGGTCGGCGTCGACACCGGCCGCTTCGCCCGGCCCGGCGTGCTCACCTTCGCGACCCTGCTCGTCGTCGTGGCCGCGGTGCGGCTCAGGCCGGGCACGGGCCCGCTGCCCGGCACGAACGGCGTCGTCGAAGGTCTCGGCGCGGCCCTGGTCGCCGTCACGGTGCTGTTCGCGCTCTTCCTCGCCCCGGCGGCCCTGCTGGCCCGGCCCGGCTGGCAGCACAAACCGCGGCGGCTGCGGCCGTGGATGGGCGGCTGGGCGGCCGCGCCGGTGCTCGCGCTCGCCGGCCTGCTCGGCGGCGGGTTCGGCGCCGGGCTCGCCGAAGCGCTCCGCCGGCTGTCCGGAGCGGAAAACCTGCGGGTGCCGGACACGTATTTGCTGGTCACGGTCCTGTGGGGAGCCGGGCTGGCGCTGGCCGCCGTGCTCGGCGTGCTGGGCTTCGCGGTCGCCGTCCCGCTGCGGCGGCTGCGGCGGGGCATCCCCGAGATCGTCGCGCTGATGGAGCACGACGAACGGCAGGAAGCGCAGGCCGCGGCCGCCTGGGCGCGGTCGGCGTGGGAACGGCGGCACCTGCACCACCTGGCGCTGGCCGTCGCGAGCGCGATGTCGGCCGGCGGCGCGGCGCTGCTGGTGCTGCGGTTCGGGTTCGGGCTGGTCCCCGGCTGGTTCGGCCCGCTGTCCGCGATCGGCGTGGTCGCGCTCGGCGCGCTGGCCGCGGGCCTGCTGCGCGTGGTCTACACCGCCGCGCGCACCCCGCAGCGCAGCCGCCACCTCGGCGCGCTGGCCGACCTGGTCTGCTTCTGGCCGCGGGCGGCGCACCCGACGGTCCCGCCCTGTTACGCGCTGAAGGTCGTCCCGGAGCTGGCCGCGCGGGCGCGCGAGCACCTCGCCGAACCGGGCACGCGCGTGGTGCTCTCCGGTTACAACCTCGGCAGCCTGCTGACGATCATGGCCGCCGCCCGGCTCGCCGCCGAACTGCCGGCCGCGGACCTCGAACGCGTCGGCGTGCTCACCGCCGGGTCGCCGCTGCAGTGGGGTTACCAGCGCGCCTTCCCGGCGCTGCTGCCACAGGACGCGCTGGAACGGCTCTTCGCCGACCTCGACGGCCGCTGGCGGGCCCTGTGCCGCGGCACCGACATCTTCGGCGGCGGCGTGACGACCTGGCGGCACTCGGTCGCCGACCGGCGGCTGCACGGCGTCGGCTTCCTGCCCGAGGGCGGCTGCGGCCCGGTGTCGGCGACGGCGGACGGCAACGGCGTCCTGATCCTCGGCGGCGACCACTGGCTGCCGGACCCGCTGCGCGGCCCGACCGGGCGGCACCGCTGGGCACCGGGGGTGCTCAAGCACCAGGACTACGTGGTGGACGCCGAATGGGACCACGCCGTCGCGATGGCCGCCGGCCTCGGCAAGCCGTCCTGGGGCGAGCAGGGCTCGCTGTTCGGGGACTTCCCCCCGAAACGGTGAAGGCCCCTCGCGCGCGGAGCGAGGGGCCTTCGACCGTGGACTAGCTCAGCTTCACTCGGAAGCCTTGCGGCGGAACTTCAGCAGCGCGAGCAGGCCGCCACCGGCGACGAGCAGCAGCGCGCCGACCCAGATCAGCCAGCTGTTGTCGAAACCGGTGTTGGCCAGGCCGCCACCGGTGCCCGACTCGTTGCCCGCCGGGACCACGGCCGGAGCGGTGGTGCTGGTCTGCGAGACGGAGGTCGCGGAAGTCGCCGGGGTGGTCGTCTTCGTGGCGGTGGTGGGCGGCGTCGTCGTCTTCGGCGGCGCCGTCGTCGTGCTGGTCTGCGGCGGCTTGGTGGTCTTCGTGCCGCACAGGTACCAGTTTTTGCCGATCTTCGGCTGGCTGCCGTTGAAGTTGAACGGCGCGCGCAGGTCGTTCCACGGGGCGTCCTGGCTGAGCTGCTTCTTGCCAGGCGTGTAGTCGTTGAAGCCGTCGTCGCCGCCGGCGACCACGATGCGGGTGACCGTGACACCCTCGTTGACCGACTTGATGTTCAGCCGGGTGTCGTTCTTGGTCAGTTCGAAGACGACGTCCTTCTGGTCGAGGACCTTGCCGTCGGCACAGGGCGTCGGATTGCCCGGCGTCGGCTTGGGACGGTTGTCGTCGCTGTAGCAGGCGAGAGCGGAACCGGCGGTCCCGATCAGGGCGGCGGTGGTGAGCGCCATGACCGCAACGGCGCCGCGGAAGGAACGTCTGCGCATGAGTTCTCCAGTACCGAACGGGGGATGAACGGCAAAATCGGGGGACGTGGCGCCACTGCCCGTGGGAATCACGCGGCTGTAATTCACCCGTCAGTGGCACACGAAGGATCGAAAGGTATCGCACGTCACCCGGCCGCTTACAGGGGGTCCCCTTTTGGGTACGAATCGCAAGATCCTCTTGATCAAGCCGTAACCTCGCATCAAGCAACCAAACGTGAAAAGCCCCGCCCACCTGGGCATCCAGGGTGGCGGGGCTTTTCGCGCGCAAGTCAGGCGTCGGGCGCCTTCACGGGCTCGTCGAGTCCTTCGGCCTGCCGCTTGCCCAGCAGCGAATGCCGGCGGCTGTACCCGAAGTAGAGCACCACGCCCAGCACCATCCAGGCGAGGAACCGCAGCCAGGTCAGCACGGTCAGGTTCAGCATCAGCCACAGGCAGGCGAGGATGGCCAGGATCGGGATCAGCGGCACCAGCGGCACCTTGAACGCGCGGGGCAGCTCCGGCCGCGTCCGCCGCAGCACCAGCACCCCGGCCGAGACGAGCACGAACGCGAACAGCGTGCCGACGTTCACCATCTCTTCGAGCTTGTCCGCCGGGAAGAACCCGGCCGCGACCGCGACCAGCCCGCCGACGATGAGCGTCGCGCGCTTCGGCGTGCCGTGCTCGCCGGTCTTCGCCAGGCCGCGCGGCATCAGGCCGTCGCGGGACATCGCGAAGATGATCCGGACCTGGCCCAGCATGAGCACCATGACGACGGTGGTCAGGCCGGCCAGCGCGCCGAACGAAATGATGTTGGCCGCCCAGTCGACGCCGTTCGCGGAGAACGCCGTGGCGAGGGTCTTGTGGCTGCCGTCGCCCGCCTTGGTCGCGAGGTCCTTGTACGACGTCATGCCGACGACCACGAGCGACACCGCGACGTACAGCACGGTCACGATGGCCAGCGAGCCCATGATCCCGCGCGGCACGGCCTTCTGCGGGTTCCGGGTCTCCTCCGCGGTGGTCGCGACGATGTCGAATCCGATGAAGGCGAAGAACACCAGCGAAGCGCCGGCCAGCAGGCCGAAGACGCCGAACGAGCTGCTCGCGCCGCCCGCGATCAGGGAGAACAGCGACTGGTCGATGCCGGTCTGGCCGGCCCCGCCGGTCTCGCCCGGCGGGATGTACGGCGTGTAGTTGGCGCCCTTGATGTAGAAGAGGCCGAGGATGATCACGAACAGCACCACGGCGACCTTGATCCCGGTGATCACCATGGAAACCCGCGAAGACAGCTTCGTGCCGACCGCCAGCAGGACGGTCAGGATCGCCACGACGAGCAGCGCACCCCAGTCGACCGTCACGCTCCCGATGTCGAACGTCGTCTTCGTACCCTTGCCGAACAGGTAGCCGAGCACCGTCTCGAGGTACACCGACCAGCCCTTGGAAACCGCCGCCGCGCCGACGGCGAGCTCCAGGATCAGGTCCCAGCCGATGATCCAGGCCATGAATTCGCCGAAAGTGGCGTAGGAGAACGTGTACGCGCTCCCCGCCACCGGCACGGTCGAGGCGAACTCCGCGTAGCACAGCGCCGCCAGCGCACAAGCGATCGCGGCGAACACGAAGGCCAGCGAAACCGACGGCCCGGCGTAGTCACCAGCCGTACGCGCGGTCAGCGTGAAGATACCGGCGCCGATGACGACCGCGACGCCGAAGACCGTGAGGTCCCACGCGCTCAGGTTCCGCCGGAGCTTGGTGTCCGGCTCGTCGGTGTCCGCAATGGACTGTTCGATCGATTTAGTGCGCCACAATCCCGTTCCGGGCACCGTTGACCTCCTGCCGCTGGCCTGCATGTATCGCAGTAGGTCACCCTATCGGGTCAGGTCGGTGACGGCTCGCCGAAGACGGTCCCCGGCTACCGCGCGAGACTGCGGTCGAGGTCCGGCTCGAGGTAGATCAGCTTGGCCACCGGCACCTTGGCCCGGACGCGGGCCTCGGCGTCGTCGATCGCCGTCGCCACCTGGGCGGTGTCCAGCCCCGGCACCAGCGCCAGCTTCGCCGCGACGAGCAGCTCGTCCGGGCCCAGGTACTGGGTGCGGATGTGGATGACGCGCTCGACCTTGCCCGCGGCGAGCTCGTCGACGATCGTCGCGAGCACGCTCTCGTTGGCGCCTTCGCCGATGAGCAGGCTCTTCATCTCGATGATGAGGATGATCGCGATGACGCCGAGCAGCGCACCGATCGCCAGGGTGCCGACGCCGTCCCAGACGGGGTCGCCGGTGACGATCGACAGCCCGACGCCCAGCAGCGCGAAGACGAGGCCGAGCAGCGCGCCGGCGTCCTCGAGCAGCACGACGGGCAGCTCGGGCTCCTTGGCCTGGCGGATGAAGCCCCACCAGCTCGCGCCGCCCTTGATCTTCCTCGACTCGCCGATGGCGGTGTAGAAGCTGTAGCCCTCGAGCGCGACCGCGACGAGCAGGATGATCACGGCGACGATCGGCGATTCGAGCGGCTCGGGGTGGCCGATCTTGTGGATGCCTTCGTAGATCGCGAAGGCCGCGCCGAGCGTGAAGAGCATCAGCGCGACGATGAAGGAGTAGAAGTACCGGTCGCGGCCGTAGCCGAAGGGGTGCTCCTTGTCCGCTTCCCGCTTCGACGTCTTCTGGCCGAGCAGCAGCAGGCCCTGGTTCGTGGTGTCGGCCAGCGAGTGCACGGACTCGGCCAGCATCGACGACGACCCCGTGACGAGGAAGCCGACGAACTTCGCCGCCGCGATCCCGGCGTTCGCCCCGAGTGCGGCGAGGATCGCCTTGGTTCCGCCTCCAGCTGACACGACCGCTCCCCTGGTAGGTCCTGAAATGTCCGGGTGGAGCCTAATGGGAGCGCGCGGCGGCGGCCGTCCCGACCGGGTGAACCGCGGCCACCGGTTCTGTCGTACCCCTTCGCTACCGTGGTTTTTCCAGCCGACCACACCCGGGAAGGTGACATGGCGCACTTCGCCGTGCTCGGTCCGCTCGCCGTCGAGAGCCCGCCGGGCCGGTGGGCGGTCCTGCGCGGTGAGCGGCAGCGCACGCTGCTGGCCGTGCTGCTGCTCAACGCCGGCCGGCACGTCCCCGTCGACGTGCTCGTGGCGGCGCTGTGGCCGGACGGGCCGCCCAAGTCGTACACGTCCAACCTGCACACCTACCTCTCGCGGCTGCGCGAGCGGATCGACGGGCTGCGGGTCGAGCACGGCCCGCCCGGCTACCGGCTGCAGGTCGAACCGGAGGAACTCGACCTGCTCGTCTTCCGGTCCGCCGTCGCCGAAGGACGGCGGGCCGCGGAGCCGGTGGCCGCCGCGGGGCACTACCGGCGGGCGCTCGCGCTGTGGCGGGGGCCGGTGCTGGCCGGGCTGCACGTGCCGCTGCTCGACGCCGACATCGCCCGGCTCGAGTCCGAGCGGCTCGCGGTGTTCGAGGACTGCGTCGACGCGGAGCTCGCCGCCGGGCGGCACGGGGAGCTGACCGGCGAGCTGCAGGCCGTGCTCACCGAGCACCCGCTGCGCGAACGGCCGGCCGCCCAGCTGATGACCGCGCTGCACCGGGCCGGGCAGCAGGGCAGCGCGCTGGAGGTCTACCGGCGGCTGCGCACCACGCTGATCGAGGAGCTCGGCGTCGAACCCGGCGCCGAGGCCCGGCGGGTGCACGCCGCCGTGCTGCGCGGCGAGGACCCGGTGCCGCGGCTGCCACCCGCGGTGTGGCCGGTGTGCCAGCTCCCGCCGGACATCGGGGACTTCACCGGCCGCGAGAGCGAGCTCGCGGAGCTGACCGGCGTGCTCGGCGCCGGCACCGGCGTCCCGGTCGCGGTGCTCAGCGGCGAGCCGGGTGCGGGCAAGAGCACCCTCGCCGTGCGCGCCGCGCACCGGCTGCGCGCGCGGTTCCCCGACGGCCAGCTGTACGTGCCGCTGGCGGGCCGTGACATCGGAGAGGTGCTCGCCGACCTGCTGCGCGCGCTGGGCGTCCCCGGCCCGGCCGTGCCGGACGACGTGCGGGCGCGGGCGGCGGTGTTCCGCGGCCGGCTCACCGACCGGCGGGTGCTGGTGGTGCTCGACGACGCCGTCGACCCCGAGCACGTCCGCACCCTGCTGCCGGGGACACCGGGCTGCGCGGTGCTCGTGACCAGCCGCCGCCGGCTGAGCGGCCTGGCCGGGGCGCACCGGCTGCCCCTCGGTCCGCTGTCCGGCGCCGACGCCGAGGAGCTGTTGCACCGCCTGGCCGGGGCCCGGGTGGCGCGGGAGCGCGCCGACGCCGAGCGGATCGTCACGGCCTGCGCGCGGCTGCCGCTCGCGCTGCGGATCGCGGGCAGCAGGCTGGCCATCCGCCCGCACCTGCGGCTGGGCGAGCTGGCCGGCCGGCTGGAGGACGAAGTCCGCCGGCTCGACGAGCTGACCGTGAGCGACCTCGCCGTCCGGAGCAGCATCGCGCTGAGCTACGAAGCCCTGCGGCCGCCCGCGCGGCGCGCGTTCCGGCTGCTCGGCCGGTGCCGCCTCGCCGACCTGCCGGCCTGGGCCGTCACCACCCTGGTCGTCGCCCCGGACGCCGACGAGGCGGTCGAAGAGCTCGTCGAAGCGAGCCTGCTGGAGGCCCGCGGAGCGGACGCGACCGGCGAAGGCCGGTACCGGATGCACGACCTCGTCCGGTTGTACGCGGCGGAGCTCGACGAACCGGCGCCCGGCGAAGGTCTCCCCACGGTGCTGGCGGCCACGCTCGCGCTCGCCGACGCGGCGGCGGCCCGGCTGCCGCGCACGGTGCCGATGCCGTCGCCCGCCCACGGGCCGCCCGCGCAGCCGTTGCCGGATTCGCTGGTGGAGCGGCTGCTCGCGCGTCCGGACGACTGGTTCGCCGCCGAGCGCGCGAACCTCCTGCTGCTCATCGGCACGCTCGGCGCGCGGGACGCGCTGCTGCTGCTCGACCGGCTGGGCGTCTACCTGTACCTGCACGGGCAGTACGCCGACATGCGCGCGGCGTACGAGTCGGTGTCGGCCGCCGATCCCCCGCTGGCGACGGTGGCCGAGGCCACGCTGACGCTGCTGCGGCACGCGCGTGGCGAGTACGAGGAGGCGGCGGTCCGGTATCGGGCGTGTGCGAAGGAGCTCGAAGCGCAGGGGGACCGCCGCACGCACGCGTGGGTTTCGGCGAACCTGGCGCACTGCCTGATCGGCTTGGGCCGTGCGGACGAGGCCTTGGAGGCCGCGGCCCACGCCCGCGAACTGTTCACTGTGGACGGTTCGGCGGCGGAGCCGGGGTGGGTCCGGGCGGCGGAGTCGGCCGCGTTGCTGCGGCTCGGCCGGATCGCCGATGCCCGGGAGGTCGACCGCGCGGCCTTGGCGGCGGCCCGCTCGACGGGAGACGCCCGGGTGATCGGCGAGGCCCTGCACGGGTTCGCGTGGTCGTCCCTGCTGACGGGCGACGACCCGGGCGCGGTGGCGGCGATCGCGGAGTCGGTGCACCTGTTGCGCGGCACGATGGCGCGCTCGGCGCTGGCGAAGTCGTTGCGGACGTCCGGCGCGATCTCGGCGGCGACGGGCGCACGCTCGGACGCGACGGCGGCGTTCGGGGAGGCGCGTGACCTGGCGCGGGAGCTGGACGAGCGGCCGCGCGAGCTGTCGTGCACGCGGGCGTTGGCGGCGGCGTGGATCGGCTCCGGGCAGGCGGCACGGGCGATCCCGGTGCTGCGGGCGTGTCTGGACGAGTTCCGCGAGATGGGCGGCCGGGCGGCGACGGGGCTGACGTGGCTGGTGCTGCACCGGGCGTACCTCGCGACGGGAGCTGCCCTGGCGGCGGAGGAGGCCGCAGCCGAGGCCGCGGAGCTGCTCGACCCCCGCGACGCCAGCGCGGCCGCGCTCCGGCGGGCGCTGCTCGCGCTGACCGAACCGGCCTGACGGCGCCCCGGGCGGGCCGGGTGGTGCTCCCCCGCACCACACCGGCCGACCGGCGATGCCGCCCCCACGGCACGACCTGCCTTCGCCCCTGGCCAGACCCAGCGATGCCACCCCTCACGACACCGCCTGCCTTCCCCCTTGGCGAGACCCGGCGATGCCGCCCCTCACCGCACCACCCGGCTCGCCTCGGTCTGCCGGGGGTGGTCGCCGAGGTGGTGCCGCCCCCTCGCGGCACCACCCTCGGCCCACGGACGCCGGGCGTTTCCGACCGGCGCCACCCCCAGCAGACCGGCGGCGCGCATCAGCGCACCAGGGTCCCCCGTTGGTGAGGATCGTGGCGGACCCCGCCACACGGAACGCACACAGAAACCCGCGGCCCCCACACAGCTGCCCCACGCACCCGCGCGGCCGACCCACGCACCCACACGGTCGGCCCGCGTACCCGCGCGGTCGGCCCGCGTACCTGAACAGTCGGCTCACAAGCCGACCCTCCAGGCACGCAGACCGACCCTCTGGGGACGTCAGGCGACCTGGTGGGTACCTGCGGTGTCAGTCCTCGCAGGTGCCGGCCGTCGCGCGGAACAGCTGGGCTCGCTCGCCGCCCAGTGGGCGGATGTTTACCGGCGGGTCCGCCGCCGGGAGCCACACCGACTGGCCTCGCCGGAGCTCGACCTTCTCGCCGTCGTCCGCCGTCACCAGCAGGTCGCCCGCCGTGCACAGCAGGATCTGCGGGCCCACGCTGTCGACCGAGATCTCGTCGTCCTGGCCCGCCGCCCACTCCACGCGCGACAGCTCGAACTCCGGCGCGTCCGTGCGGTACACCGCCATGCGCCCGCCCGTGTCACCGCACTGGACCGGCATCTCGCCGCACGCGAAGTCCACCACGCGCAGCAGCTCCGGCACGTCCACGTGCTTCGGCGTGAGCCCGCACCGCAGGATGTTGTCCGAGTTCGCCAGGATCTCCACGGCCGTCCCGTGGAGGTACAGGTGCAGGTTGCCGGCCGGCAGGTAGATCGCCTCGCCCGCGCGCAGCGTCAGCCGGTTCAGCAGCAACGCCGCCAGCACGCCCGCGTCGCGCGGGTGCGCCTCGCCGAGCTCCAGGATCGTCCGGCACTCGACCGCGAACTCGCCGTGCTCCTGGACGTGCCGGACGCACGCGTCGAGCACCTCCGGCAGCAGCGAATCCAGTGACGCCTGCGGCAGCGTGATCCACGTCGTGAACAGCGCGCGCAGCCCGGCGGGATCCGGCTGGGCCTCCAGCAGCCCGGTGTACTTCGCCAGCCCCGGCGTCTCGATCGCCTTGAGCAGCTTCACCGTGCGGTCCGGTGCGCGGAACCCGGCCAGCGCGTGGAACTCCGTCAGCGCGCAGACCAGCTCCGGCTTCGCGGTCGGGTCCGGGTAGTTGCGGTTCGCCGCGTCGCGCGGGATGCCCAGCTGCTCCTCGCGGGCGTGCCCCTCCGCGGCCTGGGCCGCCGACGGGTGCGCCTGCATCGACAGCGGCTCCTCCGCCGCGAGGATCTTCAACAGGAACGGGAGCCGCCCGCCCCACCGCTTCGCGCAGCGCTCGCCGAGCTGGGTCACCGGGTCGGCGTCCACCAGCTCGAGCAGGCTCCGCTCGGTCCCGTCGGGGCCGATGACGTGCGACGGGTCGCCCGGGTGGGCACCCATCCACAGTTCGGCCTCGGGGTGCGGCGCGGGTACCGGACGGCCCAGCAGCTCGGGGATCGCCGTCCGCGATCCCCAGGCGTAGGGCCGCACCGCGTTGCGCAGCAGCTCCACTGTCACCTCAACTCCACTCCTTCGGCACCGGCCTGGCCGGTGCTAGGCGGGTCTCACGCCGTCGCAGGCGCGAAGCGGCCGGCGCCGCCGATGCTGCCCGCCGCCAGCCCGAGATAGACCGCCGCCAGTTCGAACCGCAGTGCCAGCACCGCGGCCCGCACGATTTCGTCGGCCTCGATCTCCTCGGCCGGCGCGATGACGTCCGCACCCGGCAGCAGATCCTCGGCCTGGTAGCGCGCCGCGTCCGTGGCCGGACCGGTCCGCACCGAGAGCAGCAGCACCCGGGTGGGGATGTCACCAGAGGAGTCGTCCGGATCGGCGAAGATGTCACGCTCCGCGCCACCTGATTGCGCAGCCCGCCGCAATGCGGGGCGCGCCAGGGCCTGACGATAGTCCTCGACGTCGCACACCGTGGCGGCGTGGGCGGCGAACGCGTGCGCAGCGTGTTCGCCGACGGCGACCGCGACCGGGTCCAGCCCCCACAGCAGGGGCACGCGATCCGCGACGCGCAGCGCCAGCGCCTTGGCCGGGTTCGCGAACGACTCCCTGGCCAGGTAGTCCTTTTCGGCTTCGAGGTCCAGCTGGTCGGCGAGCACCTGGACGTCGGAGATCAGCAGGCCCAGCGCGTTCGCGGTGAGCAGCCCGGCGGCCAGGCCACGCGGGAACGCCAGCTCCGGCGGCACCGGGATGCGCGGGGCCAGCAGGATGCCCTTGCCCGCCACTGCGGCCGCCACCGGGCCGTCCGACGGCGCCGAGAGCACCACCGAGGCGCCGTACCGGGCGGCGCGCTCCAGCGACGCGGCGAGCTCGCGGTCACCGGCGTCGTCGGTGTGCGCGAACACGACGTCGAGCGCGCCGATCCAGCTCGGCACCACCTCGGCGACGACCACCGGAACCGGGCACGACGGCGCCAGCAGGGCGGCCAGGAGCCGCGTGAGGGTGCGGCTCACCCCCGGCCGGTCGATGAGCACGACGGCGCGCGGGCGGCCCATGTCCAGCCGGTCGGACAGCTCCAGCTCCGCGGCCAGCTCGGCGGTCGCCCGCACCTGGGCGCCGGCCATGGCGGCGGCACGGAGCAACCCCGCGCTGTCGGCCTCGGCCAGCCGCGCGGGGTCGTCGAGCAGCGAGTCGTCAAGCACTGTCGGCATCGGAGTTCCCGTGATCCCCGGGAAGGGTCGCTTCGTCCAGGAGCAGCACCGGGATGCCGTCACGGACCGGGTACACGCGACCGCATTCGGTGCACGTCAGTGCGTCGGCCTCGGGGTCGTCCGGGGCGCCCGGCCGGAGCGGGGCGTGATCGGGCGACGGGCACGCCAAGATCTCGAGGAGCTGGGCGTCGAGCGTGATGGCCATGGTTCCTCCATACCACGCAGAGGGGTGTGATGAAGGGCACCTTCAGGACACGGTTGGCCCTTCATCGCGGACGGTCAGTTGCGGATGATCGCGAGTACTTCGTCGACCAGCCCCTGCACGGCCTCGGCGTTCGCGGCCTCGACGTTCAGCCGGAGCAGCGGCTCGGTGTTCGACGGGCGCAGGTTGAACCAGGCGCCGCCCGGCAGCTGCACGGTGAGGCCGTCCAGCTCGTCGATCTCGACGCCGGAGCGGGTGCCGAAGGTGTCCTTGACGGCCATCATCTTCGCGACCTGGTCGTCGACCGTGGAGTTGATCTCCCCCGAAGCCGCGTAGCGCGAGTACGCGCTGGTCAGCTCGGACAGCGGGCCGGTCTGCTCGCCGAGCGCGGCGAGGACGTGCAGCGCCGCCAGCATGCCGGTGTCGGCGCGCCAGAAGTCGCGGAAGTAGTAGTGCGCGGAGTGCTCGCCGCCGAAGATGGCGCCGGTCTTGGCCATCTCGGCCTTGATGAAGGAGTGCCCGACGCGGGTGCGGACCGGCTTGCCGCCGTGCTCGGCGACGATCTCCGGGACGCCCTTGGACGTGATCAGGTTGTGGATGATCGTGCCGCCCGGGTCCTTGGCCAGCTCGCGGACGGCGACCAGCGCGGTGATCGCGCTCGGCGAAACCGGCTCGCCGCGCTCGTCGACGATGAAGCAGCGGTCGGCGTCGCCGTCGAAGGCCACGCCGGCGTCCGCGCCGACCTCGCGCACCTTCGCCTGCAGGTCGACGATGTTGGCCGGGTCGAGCGGGTTGGCCTCGTGGTTGGGGAAGCTGCCGTCGAGCTCGAAGTACATCGGCACGACCTCGATCGGAAGGCCGTCGAAGACGGTCGGGACGGTGTGCCCGCCCATGCCGTTGCCGGCGTCGACGACGATCTTCAGCGGACGGCTGCCCGACAGGTCGACGAGGTTGCGCAGGTAGGCGGCGTAGTCGGCGAGGACGTCCCGCTCGGAGACGGTGCCGCGCTGGCCCTCGAACTCCGGCACGCCCTGCTCGACGGTGTCGCGGATCTCGGCGAGCCCGGTGTCCTGGCCGACCGGCGACGCGCCCGCGCGGCACATCTTGATGCCGTTGTACTTGGCCGGGTTGTGGCTGGCGGTGAACATCGCGCCCGGCAGGTTCAGCGAACCCGAGGCGAAGTAGAGCTGGTCGGTGCTGGCCAGCCCGATGCTCACGACGTCGAGGCCCTGCGAGGTGACGCCCTCGGCGAAGGCCGCCGCCAGCCCCGGCGACGAGTCACGCATGTCGTGGCCGATCACCACCGAGGGCGCTTCCGGCTTGATGAGCAGGGCGAACGCGGCGCCGAAGTCGCGGACGAGGTCCGCGTCGAGCTGCTCGCCGACCACGCCGCGAATGTCGTAGGCCTTCACGATGCCCGAAAGGTCTGGCACGCCGTCTCCCCGCGATTGGTCCGTTCCGGCGCTCGCTGCGCCGCGCGGAAAGCCTACCGGCGAGGTGAGTGGGTTACGCGTTCAGGCGCGGCCGGGCAGGACCCGCAGGTGGCCGCGGCGCCCGGACGGGCCCTCCGGCTCGGGCGCGGGGGCCGGTTTGTCGGAGCGGCCGGCCTCGCGCACGGCCTCGGCCAGCGCGGTCAGTTCGTCGGCCGACGGGTCCGGCGCGGCGAAGGCCCCTTCGTGCCGGACGACTTCCCAGCCCTTCGGGACGGTCAGCCGCAGCGCGTGGGCTTCGCAGAGGTCGTAGGAGTGCGGCTCGGAGGCGGTGGCCAGCGGGCCGACGACGGCGGTGGAGTCGCTGTACGCATACGTCAGCGTGGCCACAGCTGGCTCGAGACAGCCAGTACGCGAACACTTCCGTACGCTCCGCACGAAACGAAACGATAGCGCGTCGCCGCAAGGTAGTAGGAGCGACACGCGCTGAACGGCGCCGACCGCATAGACTTCGGAGGTGGCGACGGCTCGTGATTACCGACAGCGGCGGCGCTCGCGGCGGGACCGGCACGGCCGGGGCCTGCGCGGGACGCTGTATCCGGCGACCCTGCCCGCCGCCGCGAGCCGCGCGGAGCGGTTCGACGCGCTGGTGCTGGACGCACTGGAGCCGATCGAAGCCCGCTGGCGCCACGAGCTGACGAAGCTCGACGTGGCGGTCGACGACGTGCCGGAGGTCCGCGAAAACGGCCACTCGCCAGCGGACGGCGTCCTGCACGACGGCGCGGTGCCGCTGTCGCGCCTGGTCCCGGCCGGGGTGGACCGCACGGGGTTGCCGACGCGGGCGCGGATCGTGCTGTACCGGCGGCCGCTGGAGGCGCGGGCGAAGGACCCGTCGGAGCTGGCCGAGCTGGTGCACGACGTGCTGGTGGAGCAGGTGGCGGGGTATCTGGGCGTGGAGCCGGACGTCATCGAAGGCGAGTAGCGCCTCGGCCTGGCTGAGGCGTCGCTGCGAACCGCCGGCCGGAAGCCGGAGCCTGGATTCGGCAACACGCGAACCGCCGGCCGACAGCCGGAGCCTGGGCTCAGCAACACGCGAACCGCCAGCCGACAGCCGAAGCCTGGACTCGGCAACACGCGAACCGCCAGCCGACAGCCGAAGCCTGGACTCGGCAACACGCGAACCGCCGGCCGGGAGCGCAAGGCGACCAACAACCTCACCAGACCTCCCCCGCCCCTCATCCCAGCTGTCCCTTCAGATCAAGCCGGCCTTCGGCGGCCCGGACGGCACGATGACGGCGGGCAACTCAACGCCGCTGACCGACGGCGCGTCGACGGTCCTGCTCGCCACCGAC
>NZ_JBSGAI010000057.1:0-54962 GCF_053600695.1 Amycolatopsis sp. NPDC005003
GGGGCGGGGGCGGGGGCGGGGGCGGGGGCGACGCAAGCACACCGGCCACAGACCTGGGCACATCGGCGGCGGCTCGCGATGCGGACGCCGGCGACTACGCGGAACGGCTGACCGCGGCCTTCGCCGAGGAGACCGGGCTGACCGCTCCGGTGCTTCCGTGGCACACGCTGCGGACGCCGGTCGCGGATCTCGTCGGCGCGCTCGCGTTCACCGCCGGGGCGCTGGGGAAGCTGGCCGTCGACGTCGAGACGCTCAGCCGGACCGAGCTGGGCGAGGTGGCCGAGCCGGCCGCCGACGGCCGGGGCGGCTCCTCGGCGATGCCGCACAAGCGGAACCCGGTGCTCGCGACGCTGATCCGGTCGGCCGCGCTGCAGGTGCCCGTGCTGGCCGCGGGGGTGACGCAGTCGATGCTCGCCGAAGACGAACGGTCGGCCGGGGTCTGGCACGCCGAGTGGCAGCTGGTCCGCGAGTGCCTGCGGCTGACCGGCGGCGCCGCGCACACCGCCGCCGAGCTGGCGCGCGGGCTCACCGCGGAGCCCGGGCGGATGCGGGCGAACGTGGCGTCGACGCACGGGCTGATCGTCTCCGAACGGCTCTCCGCTGTGCTCGCGCCGCTGCTCGGCAAGGCGACGGCCAAGGAACTGCTCGGCGAGGCGTCCCGGCGGGCGGTGCTCGAAGACCGGCCGCTGCGCGAGGTCTTGGACGAGCTGCCCGCCATCACCGGTGTGCTCACGGCGGCGGCGCTGGACGAGCTGCTCGACCCCGCCGGCTACACCGGCGCGGCGAGCGCCCTGGTCGACCGCGCCCTCGACGGCCGCACCCCGGGCGACCGCGCCTCCGGCGACCGCGCACCGGCCGACCGCACCCCCGGCGACGACGGCCTGCCGGGCGCTTCGGACTAGCGGCCGAGGCTGCAGCTGGCCAGCGCGCGGCCTCGATCAGGGTGGGGCCGCGGCCGGGCTGGGGCCGCGGCCAGGGTGCGGCTGCGGCCAGGCTGGGGCCGCGGCCAGGGTGCGGCTGCGGCCAGGCTGGGGGCTGCGGCCGGGGTGGGGCCCTGGCCAGGGTGGGGCCGCGGCCAGGGTGGGGCTGCGACCCCGGGTGGGGCTCCGACCTACGGCAGAGCTGTAGCCAAGCGCCGAACACTGCAGGCAAGGGGGCCGCGAAGGGGCGGGATGGCGGCCAGAGCGCGGCCCCGGCCACGCGCCAAGACTGCTCGGCCAGCGCCGATGCCCCGACAAAAGGCGAGGCCGCAGCCAGGCACCAAGCGCTGCGGCCACGGCCGGCGCCAGATGACGATCTCCCGCAGACCACGTCCCCAAGCTCGGGGAAAATTCTTTGAACCGCCTTCGCGGGGGGTCCGTGTAGTGGGTATCAGGCAGCCGCACCGAGCGGCAGGGAAACCCCAACGGACACAAGGAGAACTTCCATGCTTCGCACGCGCATCGCCGTCTCCGTCGCCGCGGCGGCAGCCGGGCTGGCAGTGCTCACCGCTTGCTCGGGTGCCGAGACTGCCCAGCCGGTTGTCGCTCCTGCGGCGGCGGGTGGCACCGGCGGCGGCCAGGCCGCCAACAACAACGGTCAGGTGGGCAACGCCGCTCCGGCGTCGAACGAAAGCAAACTGGTCGTCGCGGACGTCGCCAACGTCGGGCAGGTGCTCACCGACCAGAACGGCATGACCCTCTACCGGTTCGACAAGGACACCGCGAAGCCGCCGAAGTCCAACTGCGACGGTGACTGCGCCAAGGCCTGGCCGCCCATGCTGGCCACCGGGGACGTCCAAGTCCAGGGTGTCGACAAGAACGAGGTCGGCAAGGTGACCCGCTCCGACGGCACCGAGCAGATCACCGTCGGCGGGTGGGCGCTCTACCGCTACGCCAAGGACACCAAGCCCGGCGACGCGACCGGCCAGGGCGTCGGTGGCGCCTGGTACGCGGCGAACGCCAAGGGCGGGAAGGCCGGGCAGGCCGCGGCGGCCGGCTCCGAAGCCGGTGGCGTCAAGCTCAGTGCCAGCAAGATCGACGGCCTCGGCGACGCCATCGTCGACCAGAACGGGATGACGCTCTACCTGTTCCAGAAGGACACCAAGAAGAAGGCCTCCGCCTGCAACGGCGACTGCGCCAAGACCTGGCCGCCGGTGCTCTCGAACGGCAAGGTCGAACTGCAGGGCATCGACTCGAAGCTGCTCGGCAGCATCAAGCGCCAGGACGGCTCGGAGCAGGTGACCGTCGGCGGCTGGCCCGTCTACACCTTCTCGAAGGACACCAAGCCGGGCGATGCGAACGGGCAGGGCGTCAACGGCACCTGGTTCGTCATCGAGCCCGCCGGCTGCAAGCTCGGCAGCAACCCGAACACCGCTGCCGGCCAGCAGCAGGCTCCGGCCGGCAACGGTGCGGCGACCAACGACTCCGGTTCCGGTGGCACCACCTACTGAACCACCCCGAACCTCCTAGTGGGCGAGGCCCGGCGGACGCTCTTCGCGAGTGACCTCCGGGCCTCGCCCTTTGTGGTCGCGACGCAGGAACGGCCGGCGGCGCGGCGCGGCGTCGACCCGGTCGCCCGCGTCGACGTGGTCGGTCCGGTCGATCACCTCGGTGCGCTGCTCGGCGACCACCGGCTCGTCGGCCGTCTCGTCTTCGGGCAGCAGGATGGTGCGGCGGGCCGGCAGGACCGCGATCAGCAGGCCCAGCGCGGCGACACCGAGGTGCAGCCAGGTGTCGGCGGGCTCGAGGTCCAGCGGGTTGCCGGCGTTGGCGAACGGGTTGGTCGAGATGAGGCCGTCGATCATCAGGCCCCACACGAACAGCAGGCCGTAGCCGATGAACAGCAGCCAGCCGAACGTCCGCGCACGGCCCGAGCCGAACGCGAGCAGCAGACCGAAGACGCCGGTCACGACGCGGACCAGGCTCATCAGCGGGTTGGCGGAGAACCGCCAGAACCCGGCGTCGTGGTGGCCGGCGAAGTTGCCGAAGCCGGTCCTTGAAAATCCGATGATGCCGACGACGAGGAACGCGATCCCGGCCAGTCCGGCCAGCACCTGCGCCGGCTGCAGGCCTCGGACCCGGATGCGTGCGCCTTTCGCGTGAACCATGACTCCAGTCCTTCCCAGCGGGTGGTGACAACCGTCACCGCGCTGAGGTACCCCGCGACCACGGTGCGCGAAACGATGGTGCTTGCCCGCAGGGCCGCTTTGCGTTCCGGATTCGGGCCCTCTTCGAGAGCTATCCCACAAAGCGGCCCGTTCGGGCGAACAGTGCGCGGCCTTCCCGGCAATCCGGTGCATGCGCAAGCTGAGCGGCATCTTCCTGGTGGGGCTGTGCCTGGGGGCGATCGGCGCGGTGGTGGTGACGGCGGGTCACAGCACCGCCGCCGCGCCGCAGCCGATCGCGGTCACCGAGGTCGTCACGACGACGTCCGCGACGCCGACCGCCACACCGGCGGCGGCACCGGCACCGGCGACGTCCGCGACGGCGACGGCGACGCCGTCGGCCAAGGCGGACCCGGGCCGGGTGACCGCCGCCGCGCTGGACAAGATCATGCGCGAAGGCACCGCGAGCGCCGTCGTCTTCGACCGGGAGAGCGGCAAGACGACCGTCTCCGTGCGCCCGGACCGCGGGTACACCTCCGCGTCGATCGTGAAGCTGCTGATCGCGCTTTCCGTGCTCGACCGGGGCGGCCCGGCCGCGGACGTCCAGCGGATGCTGTCCCGCAGCGACGACGACCTGGCGAGCCGGTTCTGGGTGGCCTACGGCGGGCCGGGGATCGTCCGGGGCTGGGTCACGAAGCTGGGCCTCACCGGCACCCGGCCGCCCGAGGACCCCGGCCGCTGGGGCGACACGCGCATCACCGCGGCGGACGTCGTGAAGATCTACCAGTACCTGCTGGACCACAAGTCCACGACGATCCTGAACGCGCTGGCCGGCGCGACCGAGCGCGGGTCCGACGGCTTCCGGCAGTACTTCGGCATCCCGGACGCGGCCGCCGGGCAGCAGTGGGCGGTCAAGCAGGGCTGGTCGTGCTGCATGCCGACGCGGATGCTGCACACTTCGGGCGTGGTCGGGCACTTCATCGTGGTGGTGCTGACCGAGCACCCCGCCAAGGTCGACTACGCGACCGGGTCCAGGCGGGTCACGGACATCGTTTCGACGCTGCTCCGCTGAGCGCGCCGGTTACTGGTCGGTGTCCGCCAGCCCGCCCGCCGCGCCCGAGCGGGGCAGCGGCCACGGCTGCACCCCGCCGGTGGTCTCGACCTGCCGGCCCGCCGTGGCGGGAGGTGTCGTGTGCGCGCCGATCCAGGTGAGGATCTCCGGGATCTGGGACTTGAAGGTGTTCATGTTGTGGCCCGCGTCCGGGACCTTCCACGCCGAAAACCGGACCGGGGACCGGACGCCGGCGCGGATCAGCTCGGCCGCCGCGCTCTCGAACTTCTCGTTCTCGCCCCAGATGGCCAGGATGTCCACCGGGGACGGGTGGAGGCGGACCGTGATGCCGACGTTGTTGGCGTCGTCGACGTCCTGGCGGCCCTTGTAGAGGTTCTCCGTCTCGGCGTCCATCTGGGCGCGGTCGTAGCCGCTGACGCTGACCGCCTGCCCGTACCACTGCGGGTGGCGGGTCACCAGGTTCATCGCGCAGTAGCCGCCGGACGACCAGCCGGCGAAGGTCCAGGCCTTGCGGTCCGCGCCGACGCGCAGCTTCTGCAGCGCCCACTCCCGCAGGTCCGCCGTCAGGTACGTGTCGTTCGCGGTGCCGTTGACTTCGTCGACGCACTCGGTGTCGTGACCGATCTTCGGGACGCCGGTGGGGTCCGGCATGATCACCACGACCGGGGGCAGCACGCGCTTGGCGATCGCCGCGTCGAGCTGGTCCGGGAGCTTGTACCCGTCGGTGACGACCTCGGGCCCGGACGGGTAGTTCGGGATCCACTCGATCGCCGGGAACCGCAGGTTCTTGTAGGCCGGGTCGAAGTGCTGCGGCGGGAGGTACACCGTCACGTCGCGGGTGAGGTTGGTGCGCCGGCCGGTCACCTTCATGTGGGCGACGGTTCCCTTGCCCTCCTTGGCGTGCGCGGCACCGACCTCCCGGACCACCTCGAGGTTTTCGCCGTTCGCGCTCGTCTCGGCGTCGATGCTGTCGGCCGCGTAGACGCCGGTGCCGAGCAGCGAACCGAGCGTGGGGAAGAACCCGCCGATCATGTTGCCGGCCAGGCCGGTGGTGACGACGACGGAGACGACCGCGCACAGGATGGTGACCGAGCGCCACAGCAGCTTCCGTTTCCACCGCTCCCAGAACAACGGGATGGCGATGATCGCCAGCAGCGTGACCACGCCGACGATGGTCATCGTGATCGGCGAGTCGAGCCGGATCTGGCTGAGGTGCATGGCAACGGTCCTTCCGGGCGGGCGGAAATGCGCGCCCGGATCGCGGGACTCGCGTATATATCACGTTTGAGCCCCTTCGCACGTTGCGGACCTGTGAGGTCCGTCATAGGGCCGCAACGTGCGGCGGGCTCAGGGTTTTCTCAACTACTCCGCCAGTGCCCGCGACAGCACGGTGACGGCCTGGGTGATCGCGGCCTCGGCGGCGTGCGTCTCCCGCAGCGCGTTCACCATCACGAAGTCGTGGATGATCCCCTGGTACCGGACGGCGGTGACGGGCACCCCGGCCTGACGCAGCTTCGCCGCGTACGCCTCACCCTCGTCGCGAAGCACGTCCGCCTCGCCGGTGATCACCAGCGCCGGCGGCAGGCCGGCCAGCTCGTCGAGCGACGCGCGCAGCGGCGACGCCGTGATTTCCGCGCGCTGCGCGGGATCCGTCGTGTACTGGTCCCAGAACCACTTCATGCCTTCACGGCCGAGGAAGTAGCCCTCGGCGAACTCGTGGTACGACGCGGTGTCGAAGGAAGCGTCGGTCACCGGGTAGAAGAGCACCTGCTGCTTGAAGGTGACGTCGCCGCGCTGCTTGGCCAGGATGGTCAGCGCCGCGGTCATGTTCCCGCCGACGGAGTCGCCGGCGATCGCGATGCGGGAGGTGTCGAGGCCCTTCTCGGCGCCGTGCTCGGCCACCCACTTCGCCACCGCGTAGTTCTCCTCGATGGCGATCGGGTAGCGCGCTTCCGGCGAGCGGCTGTACTCGGGGAAGACGACGGCCGCGCCGACACCGGCGGCGAGTTCGCGCACCAGGCGCTCGTGGGTGTGGAAGTCGCCGAACACCCAGCCGGCGCCGTGGATGTACACGATCACCGGAAGCGGACCGGAAACACCGGCCGGGCGGACGATCCGCGTCTCGACGTCACCGTTCGGGCCGCCCGGAACGTCGAGCACCTCGATCTCGGCGGCGGCCATGGCGACCTCGCCGTCCTGGACACCGTCGACGGCCTTGCGGCCCTCCTCCGGCGGCAGCTGGAACAGGTACGGCGGCTGGTCGGTGGCCTCCGCGAACGCCTGCGCGGCGGGTTCGAGAGCCAGGTTGTGCGGGTTGGCGGTCATGTCGTCCTCCTCGGCTCGAAGCTGATGACACGAAGGTAGCTCGCAACTCAGTTGTGCACAACTAATTGACGCCCAATGAGATGCAGGGCACTTAAGTTGCCGTCCAGCTCGATCGCGGGGACCATGGGCAGTTACGCGAGAGAGGAGGCCGCCATGGCATCGCTGCGGCTGGACGACCAGCTCTGCTTCGGGCTCTACTCGGCGTCGCGCGCGGTGACGTCGCTGTACCGGGTCGTCCTGGAGGACCTCGATCTGACCTATCCCCAGTACCTGGTCATGCTGGCGCTCTGGGAGCGGGACCACCGCCTGGTGAAGGAGCTCGGCGCCGAGCTGAACCTCGATTCGGGCACGCTCTCGCCGCTGCTCAAGCGCCTGCAGACAGCGGGACTCGTGACCCGCAACCGGCAGGCCGACGACGAACGCTCGGTCCGCGTCAGCCTCACCGAAAACGGCAGGGCCCTGCACGAGAAAGCGCGGGACATCCCCGACGTGATCGGGACCGCGATGAACCTGGACGAAGCCGGGCTCGCCCGGATGCGCGCCGAACTGGACCGGTTGACGGAGTCGGTCAACGCCTATCGGGAGGCGTTGTCGCCCGCGTGATCGGCTCCGTGGCAGCATGGACCACGAAGGGGTGGCCATGATCAACCACGACGACGCGCTCAAGGCCGTCGAAAGCAGTCTCGACCGGCCGTCGGCCGCGCGGATCTACGACTACTTCATCGGCGGGAACACCCACTACGCGATCGATCGCGAGTTCGCCGAGAAGGTCCGGGCCCGGCTGCCGCTGATGGGCGACTACTGCCTGACGAGCCGGCAGTTCCTCGGCCGCGCGGTCCGGCAGTGCGTCCGCGAGGGCATCCGGCAGTTCGTCGACGTCGGCTCCGGCCTGCCGACGGCGGGCAACGTGCACGAAGTCGCCGACGAAGCCGCTCCCGAGCTGGACACGCGGGTGCTCTACATCGACAACGAGCCGATCGCGCTGGCCCACTCGACGTTGCTGCTCGCCGACACCGCCGATCCCGAGCGCCACCACGCGATCGCCGCGGACTTCCTGCAGCCGGACGACCTCTGGGAGCGGGTGAAGGCGTCGGACATCATCAACACGCGCGAGCCGATCGCCCTGGTGATCAACGCGGTCATGCACTTCGTCAAGGACGAGCAGAACCCGGACCAGCTGCTCGAGTACTACCGGAGCCGGCTCGCCCCCGGGTCGCTGCTGGTGCTGTCGCAGATGACCAACGAGAACCCGGTGAACGACGACGAGCGGCAGGCGCTGCTCGACCTGCTCGAGTACTACGAGACCACGACGAACCCGGGCTTCCTGCGGACGATGGCGGAGTTCGAGCGCTTCTTCGGCGGCTGGCCGATGCTGGAGCCGGGCCTGGTCTACGCCCCGGCGTGGCACCCCGACGCGCAGACCGTGTTCGCCGCATCGCCGTCCGAGTCGCGGGTGATCGGCGGCATCGCGCGCAAACCCTAAGAGGCTTCGCGCAACCCTTCGAGCACGTCCAGGACAGCGCTTTTGCCCAGGTCGACGGCCTTGCGCAGCACCGCGGGGTCGCGTTCCAGCACCGCCACGTCCGGCGCGCCGGCCGGCGGGCGGATGCTCAGGAGGCGCGAGTCGCTCGCCAGGGTCTCCTCGTCCTCGACGTCCCGCCGATAGGTGTCCTGCCAGGCCGCGATCGCGCCGGGCGCCTGGCGGCGCAGGAACCGCGGCACGACGACGTCGTGCACCCGCGGCGGCGGCACCGGCAGCTCGTCGGCGCGCCGGGTGCGCAGCACCAGGACGTCCGTCGCGCCCTGGGCGAGCGCGGTGCGGTACGGGATCGGCTCGGCCACGCCGGCGTCGACGAACCGGCGGCCGGCCATCGGGATCGGCGGCCCGGCCAGCACCGGCATGCAAGACGACGCGGCGAGCGCGACCTTGATCGCGTCGACGTCGTCGAGAAAGGGGTGCAGGTCGGTGGACTCCCCCGTGTCGGCGTCGGTGGCCAGCGGGTGGAACGTCACCGGGTTGGCCAGTATCGCCGGGAAGTCCATCGGCTCCAGCACCGAATAGACCTGGTGGACGAGGTATTCGAGGTCGATCACCGCACGGCCGCGCAGGGTGTGCAGCGGGTTGATGATCCGGCGCATCACCACCGGGTTCCACCAGGTCCGGACGCCGGTCGACGAGCGGCCGCAGAGCAGCCAGGCCCCGTTCAGCGCCCCGGCCGAGGAGCCGTAGACGGCGTCGAACGCCGGTGTCACGCCGAGTTCGTCCAGCGCCAGGACCATGCCGCTGGAGTAGGTGCCGCGGCTGCTGCCGCCCTCGATGGCGAGCGCGAGCCGCCGGCCGTCGGTGCGTTCGCCCGGGACACTGCCCGCCGCCATCCGTCCGAAGATCAGTTCGAGTACCGGGTGCACTCCTCCCATCCTGGTCTTTTTGCGCGCGGAGTCGACCCGATTTATCCCACCCACGAGGGTGACGTGATGCGCGCCTCGTTGCACTGCAACTCGTTGCATAGCACCCTCCACCCATGGCACTGGAGCACGCGATCCTCGTCTCGCTGTCCGAGCGCGCTGGTTCGGGCTACGAGCTGACGCGCCGCTTCGAGAAGTCGATCGGGCTCTTCTGGAGCGCCACCCACCAGCAGATCTACCGCGTGCTGAAGCGGATGGAAGAGGCCGGCTGGGTGGCCGTCGACGTCGTCGCGCAGTCGGGCCGCCCGGACAAGAAGGTCTACACGGTCGGCGACGGCGGCCGCGCCGAGCTCGTCCGCTGGCTGGCCGAGCCGGACCCGGCCGCCGGGCCGGTCGAGCTGGCCGTGAAGATCCGCGGCGCGACCTTCGGCGACCCGGCGAAGGTGGCCGAGGAGATCGTCCGGCACCGCGCGAAGCACGCCGAACGCCTCGACGTCTACCGCCAGATCGAGAAGCGCGACTTCCCCGCGCCGGCCGCGCTGACCGGCCAGAACCTGCACCAGTACCTGGTCCTGCGCGGCGGCATCCGCGTCGAAGAGGGCCAGGTCGAGTGGTTCGACGAAGTCCTCGCCGCCCTCCACCCCAAGGACGCCCGATGAGCCCGTACCCGAACCTGCTGTCGCCGTTGGACCTCGGCTTCACGACGCTGCGCAACCGCGTCCTGATGGGCTCGATGCACACCGGCCTCGAGGACAGGGCTTCGCACTTCCCCGAGCTGGCCGAGTACTACGCCGAACGGGCCCGCGGCGGCGTCGGGCTGATCGTCACCGGCGGCTTCGCGCCGAACCGCACCGGCTGGCTGCTGCCGCTCGCTTCCAAGCTGACGACGTCCGCCGAAGCCAAGGAACACCGGCAGCTCACCGCGCCGGTGCACGAGGCAGGCGGCAAGATCGCGCTGCAGGTCCTGCACGCGGGCCGGTACGCCTACCACCCGCTGAGCGTGTCGGCCTCGAGCATCAAGGCGCCGATCAACCCGTTCCGGCCGCGCAGCCTGACCAACCGCGGTGTGCGCAAGCAGATCGACGCCTTCGCGAACTGCGCCGCTCTCGCGCGCGAAGCGGGCTATGACGGCGTCGAGATCATGGGCTCCGAGGGCTACCTGATCAACCAGTTCCTGGCCGAGCGCACCAACAGGCGCACCGACGCCTGGGGCGGCACGCCCGAGAAGCGCCGCCGGTTCGCCGTCGAGATCGTCAAGCGCACGCGGGAAAAGGTCGGCGCCGACTTCATCATCATCTACCGGCTTTCGATGCTCGACCTCGTCCCGGGCGGCCAGCGCTGGGAGGACGTCGTCGCGCTCGCGAAAGACGTCGAAGCGGCCGGCGCCACGATCATCAACACCGGGATCGGCTGGCACGAAGCCCGGGTGCCGACGATCGTGACGTCGGTGCCGCGCGCGGCTTTCACCTGGGTCACCGGGAAGCTCAAGCCGCACGTGCGCATCCCGGTCGTCACCTCGAACCGGATCAACATGCCCCAGGTCGCCGAGGCAGCCTTGACCAGCGGCGACGCCGACCTCGTGTCGATGGCCCGGCCGTTCCTCGCCGATCCCGAGTGGATCCGGAAGGCCGAGACCGGCCGCGAAGACGAGATCAACACCTGCATCGCCTGCAACCAGGCCTGCCTCGACCACGCCTTCAAGCGCAAACTCGTGTCCTGCATGGTGAACCCGCGCGCCGGCCATGAGACGACGTTGACGCTCTCGCCGGCGCGGCGGTCGAAGCACGTCGCCGTCGTCGGCGCCGGGCCCGCGGGCCTCTCGGCGGCGACCGCGCTGGCCGAACGCGGGCACAGCGTCGAACTGTTCGAAGCCGACGACGAAATCGGCGGCCAGTTCGGGATCGCGCGGAAGATCCCCGGCAAGGAGGAGTTCGCCGAGACCATCCGCTACTACCAGCGGCGGCTCGAGGTGACCGGGGTGAAGCTGCACCTCGGGAAGCGCGCGTCCGCGGCCGACCTGACCGGCTTCGACGAGGTCGTGCTGGCCACCGGGGTCGCGCCGCGCGTGCCGTCGCTGCCCGGGATCGACCACCCGAAGGTGCTGTCGTACGTCGACGTCGTCAAGCACGGCAAGCCGGTTGGCGAACGGGTCGCGGTGATCGGGGCCGGTGGCATCGGGGTCGACGTCAGCGAGTTCCTCACGCACGCCGGTTCGCCCGCGCTGAACCTGGACGCGTGGCTGGCCGAATGGGGTGTCACCGACCCGGAACAGGCGCCCGGCGGGCTGGGCACGCCGCGGCCCGAGCCGTCGCCTCGGCAGGTGTTCCTGTTGCAGCGCAAGAAGTCCGGCATCGGCGCCGGGCTCGGCAAGACGTCCGGCTGGGTGCACCGGGCCGCGCTCAAGGCCAAGCGCGTCGAGCAGCTGCCCGGTGTCACCTACGAGCGGATCGACGACGACGGCCTGCACATCACCGTCGACGGCGAGCCGCGGCTCCTCGACGTCGACACGGTCGTCGTTTGCGCGGGTCAGGAGCCGGTGCGGGACCTGGCCGACGAGCTGCGCGCGGCGGGGCTGCCGGTGCACCTGATCGGCGGGGCGGACGTCGCCGCGGAACTCGACGCGAAACGCGCGATCGACCAGGGGACACGGCTCGCCGCCGCGCTGTAGCCCGGAAAGCGTCCGGCACTGGCAGGATGGGCCCCGTGCGAGACGTATGCGTGATCGGGCTCGGGCTGATCGGCGGGTCACTGCTGCGCGCGGCGGCCGCCAGCGGCCGCACAGCGTGGGGTGCCGCGGTATCCGAAGTGGACGCGGACGCGGCCAGCAGAGCGGGCTTCGACGTCACCACCGACGTCGAAGCGGCCCTGCACCGGGCCGCGGCCGAGGACGCGATGGTCGTGCTCGCCGTGCCGCTCCCGGCCGTCGAAGACCTGCTGCGCCTGGTCAACCAGCACGCGTCGCACTGCCTGCTCACCGACGTGACCAGCGTGAAAGCGCCGGTACTGGACGCGGTCCGCCGCCGCGTGCCGTACACGCGGTACGTCGGCGGGCACCCGATGGCCGGGACGTCGAACTCCGGCTGGCTGGCCGGGGATGCCGCGCTGTTCCAGGGCGCCGCCTGGGTGGTCGCCGTCGAGGAGGACACCGACCTCGAAGCCTGGGCCGAGGTGGCGAAGCTTGTGCTGGACATCGGGGCGCACGTCGTCCCGCTGCCCGCGGAGTCCCACGACGAGGCCGTCGCCCGGATTTCGCACCTGCCGCACCTGCTGGCGGCGATCCTGGCCACGATCGGCGCCGAGGGCGGCCCGCTGGCGATGTCGCTGGCCGCCGGGTCCTACCGCGACGGCACGCGCGTCGCCGGCTCGAACCCGCAGCTCGTGCGCGCGATGACCGAAGGCAACCGGGACGCGCTGCTGCCGATCGTCGACGAGGCGCTCGGCCGGCTCGGCGCCGCGCGCGGCTCGCTCGCGTCGACCGGCGGGCTCGCGGCCACGATCAACGCGGGATACGAAGGCGCGCAAGCGCTTGCCGCCAGCCTGGACGTCGAACGGGCCGGCGTCCGGATCAGCCTGGCCGCGCCGGACGCGCGGCAAGGCCTGATCGCCCTCGGGGAACGCGGCGGCCGGATCACCGGCCTCTCGGACGGGATCGCGACCGGCGAGGTCCAGTAGGAGCTACCGGTCCGGCGTGTCGTCGAACTTGTTGAGGAAGTCCTTCGCCTTCTCGACGCCGGTGTCGATCTGGCTGTCGTGGCCGGCGAACTTCGACTTCGCGAAGTCGGCGGCCTTGTCGAGGCCTTCCTCGATCTTGTCGTTGTGCTCGCGCAGGGCCTCTTCGGCCTTGCCCTTCAACGCTTCGAAGTCGATTCCCATGGGTGCATTGAACCGCACGATCCTCACGTGCGCCTGTGGTAGGGCAGGAACCGCCGGACGAGCCCGATGGGCGCGCGTTCGGCCAGGTCGGGGCCGCGAACGGCGTCGAACGCCGACTCCAGCTGGTCGACCACCCCGGACAGCCGCGGGGCGTCCGGCAGCGGCATCGACCGCGGCTCCCGCTGCTCCCGGACGGCCGAAGCGAGTTCCCCCAGCGCGGCCGTCAGCAGCTCGATGTCGGCCGGGTCCGGCGGCGGCACACCCCGCCCGATGGTCACGCCGACCTCGGTGACGGCGTCCGCGACCCGCTCCTGCGCGGCGATCACCGGCCACCACGCCACCGCCTGCCGTCCGTGCGCGGACGGCTCGACGACGGCCTGCTGGAACGCCGTCCGCAGGTCCGCGAGGGCCCGGTAAGCCCCGCGCCGCGCCCGCGACCGGGCCAGCCGCGCCTCCCCCGACGACGCCTCGACCAGCGCGTGCGAGACGTACTTCGCGACCGCGTCCAAGCCGTCGGCCAGCCGCCCGCCCACCCGCGGGCGCCGGCTGCCAGGCCAGAGCAGGTAGCCGAAGACGAGCACGATCACGCAGCCCAGCACGGTGTCGACCAGCCTCGCCAGCACCACGCTCCAGTTCCCGGTGTGCGCCAGGCCCATCTGCAGGATGATCAACGGTGTCACGAAGGCGCTCTGGATGCCGTAGTTGCGCACCTTCCCCACCGCGATGCCGCCGGCGAAGACCGCGCTGAGCACCACCAACACCCAGCCGTTCGCGCCGAGGCCGAGCACGGCGGCGCCGATCCCGACACCGATGACCGTGCCGATCCCGCGCAGCACCGCGCGGCCGAACACGGACCCGAAGTCGGGCTTGAGCACGATCCCGACGGTCAGGGTGATCCAGTACGACCGCTCCAGCGGCACGAGCAGGCCGACGACCTCGGCGATCGCGACGCACAACGTCAGCCGCAGCGCGGCGATCCAGGTCAGCGGACCGGACGCGAGCGAGCCCGCCCACTCCCGCAGGCGGCGGTGCCACGGTGTCGGCTGCCGGCGCTTGCGGTCGTCGCCCTTGCCGATCCGGACCAGCCCCGCGTAGAGCGCGGCGAGAACCGGGTCGTGGTCCCCGGGCGGCGCGGGTGGCGGGGGCGGCAGCGGCTGGCCGGCCAGCACCGCCGCCGAGAGCGCGACGAAGTGGTCGATGACCTCCTGGGCGGGGCGGCGGCCGGCGTTGACCATCGCCACCGACGCCTCGACGGCGGGCGTCGTCGCCGAGAGCAGGTTGAGCAGGTGCCGGTAGGCGGCGTCGCGGCCGGACAGCCAGGAGCGCGCGGTGAGCAGCTGGTCGTAGGCGGTGTTCATCGCCGTGGTCAGCCGGTGGCGGCCGACCCGCGAGACGGCTTCGTCGGTCGCCGAAAGCATCGCGGCCAGCTCGACGTAGACGTGCGCGACGGCGGTGCGTTCGGGGCTGGTCGCGCGGACCGTCCAGGTGACGAGCGCGACCAGGAAGCTCCAGGCGGCGCCGAGGCAGAAGCAGCCGAAGAGGACCTCGACGCGCACGCCGGTGGCGTGCTGCCCGGTGGCGAGCACGCAGAACACGAGCATTTGCAGCCCGGCGACCGAGGCGTTGCTGCCGGCCGCGCTGATCACCGCGGACACCGCGGCGACCAGGATCACCGCGGGCACGGACAGCGCCGGCGTGCCGCCGGTGAGCAGCCCGACGAGGTAACCGGCGGTCGCGGCGAGCGTCGCCCCGCCCAGCCGGCGGGCGCGGTAGCGGTAGGGCCCGGCCGATTCGGACAGCACGGCGGGCAGGGCGCCGGTGGAGACGAGCGCGCCGACGGCGATGTCGCCCGCCGCGTACGCGATCGCGAGCGGCACGGTCAGCGCGGCCACGGCCCGGGCGACCATGTTCCACGGCACCGGCACCGGCGAGCTGCGCAGCAGCTGGACCAGCCAGTGCGGCGCGGCGAGGTCGGGGCGCGGCGTGCTCACCCCCTCATCTTGACCTACGCTCCCGGAGACGATTAGTTATCAGTCTGTCAACAACGCGGGAGGTTACCGGTGGGTCGCAAGTACTCCTACGAGGTCAACCGCACGAGCACCGCGCCGCCGGAGGCGCTGTTCGCCCTCGAAGCGGACGGCCCTCGCTGGGCGGAGTGGGGAAAGCCACTGATCGTCCAGGCCCGCTGGGCGCGGCGGGGTACCGCGGAGCCGGACGGCGTCGGCGCCGTTCGCGAGGTCGGGATGTGGCCGGTGCTGATCCGCGAGGAGACCCTTGAATACGAGCCCGGCCGCAAGCACGTCTACGCCTTCGCCGCCGGCAAACCGCTCAAGGACTACCGCGCCGAAGTGTCCTTCACGCCGACGGCCGACGGCGGCACGCACCTGCGCTGGACGGGCTCGTTCACCGAGCCGGTGCGCGGCAGTGGGCCGGCGTTGGCCGCGACGCTGCGCGTCGTGATCCGGCTGTTCTCCGCCAAGCTGGTCAAGGCGGCCGAAACCGGGCGCTGACCTGGGTGCGCCGGACCACAGAAGATCATCCGGCGCAACTTTTCCCACCCTTCCGACGTCACTCTTTCGAGTGGTCTTCACGACCACTCGCGAGAGAGGGGACGCGGGATGAAGCGCGTGGTGGCGGGGCTGGCACTGGTGGCGTTAGCGCTCACAGCCTGTTCGACGCACGGACCGGACGAGCAAGCACCCGAGACGAGCCAGCCGAACCCGGCACCACAGGCCGCCCCCGACGTGAAGACGTCCGGGCCGTACCCGTTCGGCACGGTCCAGCAGAAGGCGCCCCCGATCGAGAACGGCCAGGTGCCGCTGATCCGCCGGATCACCACCGACAAGCCGTACGTCTTCCTCACCATGGACGACGGTGCCGTGCAGGACCCGGACGCGCTGAAGCTGATGCAGCAGAACGGCACCCACCCGGTGCTGTTCCTGAACGAGAAGTACGTGAAGGGCCACGAGGCCTACTTCAAGCAGATCCTCGACGCCACCGGCGCGACGCTCGGCGACCACACGGTGAACCACCCGAACCTCAAGGGCAAGCCGTACGAGTTCCAGCGCAAGGAGATCTGCGACGACGCCGACGACTTCCAGAAGAGCCTCGGGGTCCGCCCGTCGCTGTTCCGGCCGCCGTTCGGCAACTACGACCAGAACACGCTGAAAGCGGCGGCGGCCTGCGGCATGCGCGCATCGGTGCTGTGGACGGCCGCGGTCAACGACGGGGTCGTCCAGTTCCAGGCCGGCGACAAGCTCAAGCCCGGCGACATCGTGCTGATGCACTTCCGCAAGACGTTCAAAGAGGACTACCTGGCCTTCGTGGAGCGGGCCAAGAAGGACGGGCTGACGCCCGTCCCCCTGGCCGACTTCCTGGGCTAAAGCACGACCGTCGGCGTCACGACGGTCCGGCGGCACGTCACGTCGCCGAGGTGCACGAGGATCTGCGTCGTCCCGCGTGGCACGTTGTCGAGCACGAACCGGCCGCCTTCGTCGGCCGTCGTCGACGACGTGCCGTGCTCGGCGACGCGGACCTCGACGCCGTACTGGCCGGCCGGGACCAGCCAGCCGTCGATGCGGTGGAGCTTGCCCATCTTGGTCAGGTTGATCATCACCGTCAGGTCGCTGACGGTGAACGTGATCGTGCCGGTGCCGCCGCCGCGGACGCCGGCGAGGTTGTCCAGCCGTTCCCAGCGGGCCACCTCGACGTCGAGGTCCTCGAGGGCGAGCGCGAATTGGACCCGCTGCACCAGGTCACCCGGTGGCGGGTCCAGTTCGTCGAGGAAACGGCCGACATCGGCCAGCAGTACGTCGTCACCGAAGGAGGCTTGGCCCCCCGGCGCCCCGAGGTCGTTCATCGGCTTCCCCCTTCACTGGCGAGGAGATCGCGCATCTGGTCGAGGCAGCGACCCCTGGTCGGTCCGACACTGCCACGCGGCATGCGCAGCGCCTCGGCGACGAGCTGGTACTCCGCGCGACCCGCGAGCACGGTCAGCCGGAGCAGTTCCTGACAGCGGTGGGGCAGCCGGACGAAGGCGCGCCAGACCCGGCGGTCGCGGTCGGCGCGGACGGCTTCGTCCTCGGGTGCCGGTTGGGTGCTCGGCATGGCTTCGGCCACCTCGTCGCTCAGCGGCACCGGCTGCATGCGGCGGCCGAACGGGTGGGTGGCCTCGCGGCGGGTGGTGGTGATCAGCCAGGCGGCGAGGGCTTTGGGGTCGCGGAGCTTGCCGAGCTGGCTGAACAGGGCCAGCCAGACGGTCTGGACGACGTCTTCGGCGACCGCGCGGTCGAGCCCGTTGGCCCGGGCGACGTGCCAGACGAGCGGGGTCAGCTCTTCGACGAGGCGGGCCATCGCCCGGCGGTCACCGTCTCTGGCGGCCTGCATGCACGCAGCGTGCAGCTCGGCGCCGGTCAGGCCCTCCCAAGGCGGATCTACCTCTGTGGTTTGCACGTCGGTCACCGTATCTGCCCCTCTTCGGAAGAGTCTTCGAGTCGGCAATGGCAGTATCGCGGGTCCTTCGGGGGGAAGGAGCGTGCAGGTGGATCTCGGATACATCAAGGTCACTTACTTCGTCGGTCGTGCACTACCGGACAGTGTCTGCTTCCACGAGGGGTCACTGCGGGAGGTACCGGCCGACGCGAGCGGGTGGACCCGCGCCGGCCGATACTCCCCTCCCTCAAGGACCCGCTCCCCAACGGGCCCTGCCGGATGTCCCCTCCCCCGAAGAGCACCCGGCCGACGGTGTCCGGTAGCCCCCTCGGCTCCCGGCCACCGCGTTCACTCCGAACGCGACACCCCCTGTCGTGTTCCTCCGTGCTTGGCTGCTCCACAGGACGCAGTGGGGGCACCGCCAGATACACGAACCGGCGACTTTTTTTGAAGATTGACGCACCGCGGCTAACTGATCACGGCGCGTGCCAACGTCCCAGCCCAGCGCGCGTAGCCGTCGGGGCCCGGGTGGAACCGGTCGCTCGCGAAGGCGCCCGGGTCGAGCAGGGCGGGATCCATCGGGAGGTGCCGGACGCCGGGGAGGCGCGCGAGGGTCGCGGCCGCCCGGTCGAGGGCGGTCGACCGGGCGGAAAGGACGTCCCGCAGCGGGCGCGGCAGGGCCGGGAAGCGGGACATCGGCGGCACCCCGGCCAGGAGGACGTCGACCGGGCCCAGCCGCCCGCGCACGTCGAGCACCAGGCGCAGGAGGTCACGGCGGTAGCCCGCGGCCGTCCGGAGCTCGATCGTGTCGTTGACGCCGAGGGCGATCACGACCAGGTCGGCGGGGCACAGCAGCGGGACCAGCTCGGCGCGGGCGACCCGGGCGTTGGCGCCGGTCCGGCCGACGGCCTGCCAGCGCACCGCCCGGCCGTCGCGGGCCAGCTCGCGGGCGAGGCAGCCGGTGAGCGCTTCCTCGTGATCCGCCGCGCCGACCCCGTCCACGGTGGATTCGCCGAGCACGGCGAGCCGGAACGGTTCGCCGTCACCCGCGACGAGTCCCTCCGTCGGTCCCGCCGCCCCGGGGAGCCGCGGGGTCTTGCGCTTGACGTAGAGAGCTTGAGCGAGCAGCACCATGGGACCGACGTTAGCCGTGGGCGATCGAAACCTTCTGCCTGATCAGCGTGGGGTCCGCCACGGCGTCGAGCAGGTACGTGGCGACGTCGGCGCGCCGGATGGTGAACGTGCGGACGTTCCCGTCGAGCCGGCTCACGATCTTGCCCGTGCGCGGCCCGTCGAGCAGCATCGGCGGCCGGACGATCGTCCAGTCCAGGTCGGTGGCCTCGACCACGGCCTCCATCGCGAGCATGTCCGCCCAGCCGTGCTTCAGGAACGTGTTGAGCAGCGGCTTGACGAGTGAGCGCGTGAAGAAGCCGTCCCCCTCGGTGTGCATGCCGCTGGCGCTGACCACCAGCAGCCGTTTCGCGCCGGCCTCGATCGCCGCGCGGGCGCCGTCCGCGCAGACCGTGGTCGGCCCGCGGTCGCGGGAGCCGACCGCGGAAATCACCGCGTCGCGGCCTTCGACGGCGGCCGCCAGCTTGTCGTGGTCCCGCAGCCCGGCGACCACGACCCGGGCCGGCAGCCGCAGCTTGGCCGGGTCGCGGACGACGGCCGTGACGTCCCAGCCGCGGTCCAGTGCCTGCCTGACGACCTCGCCGCCGACGCCGCCGGTCGCCCCCAGCACGGTGATCTTCATGGGCCTCCTCCTCGGTTAGTGAACACTCACCAGTAGGGTGAGTGTTCACTAACCAGGCTGAGAACGCACTCAGGGGAGCCGCTATGGGAAGCCGCGAAGAGATCGTCGCCGCGGCCGCGAAGGTGATGCGCGAGCAGGGCTACGCCCACGCGACGACGAAGGTCATCGCGCAGACCGCGGGCTACTCGGAGGCGATGCTCTACAAGCACTTCCGCGACAAGACCGACCTGTTCCGCAGCGTCCTGGCCGAGGAGCTGCCCGCGCTGGGCGCCGCACTGGCCGAGCTGACCGCGGACCCCGGGCGGGCGCCGCTGCGGGACAACCTCGTCCACCTGGCCCGGCTCGGCCTGGCGTTCTACGTCGACAGCTTCCCGATCGCCGTCTCGATGTTCTCGTCGCGGGAACTGCTGCGCTCCCATCGGGAACGGTTGCGCGGGCACGGCCCGCACCTGCCCCTGCAGGGGGTCGCGGACTACCTGCGCGCCGAGCGGGCACTCGGCCGGATCACCGCGGACACCGACGTCGAGGCGGCCGCGGCCCTGCTCCTCGGCGCGTGCTTCCAGCAGGCGTTCCTGGCCGCATTCGAAGAGCGCGAGCCGGCCGACCTCGCCGAGCGGCTCGCGGACACGTTGCTCGCCGCGTTGTAGCGGCTGCCGCCGGATGGTGGCTGGAGTGGATCACGCCGCGCTGCCAGCCTTTCCGTGACGCCTTGACGTGGCGGGCGCCCGGACTCCGGAGGGGACCATGCGCATGCGTTTCGCGGCCATCCTCGTCAGCATCCTGACCCTGCTGGGCTTGTCGGTGGCGCCCGCCGGTGCCGACGTCTGGTGGCTGCAGTACTCCGACACGAGCACCCGGCTGTGCATCGACGCCGGGTACGACCACCAGTACGCGTACTGGTGGCTCCAGGAGGCCGGCTGCAAGACCCCGGTCGGCAGCGGCGCCGCCAACCAGCTGTACCAGATCGTGCCCTCGGGCACCGGCACCGCGTGGATCATGGCCGGGGTGCCGGGCACGGTGTGCGTCGAGACCGGTCCGGGCGCGACCGACGGTTCCGAGGTCGGGCTGGCCGAATGCCCGGGAACGCGAGCCATCTACTGGGACGTCGAGTGGCAGATCTCCGTCGTCTCCGAGAACCCGAACGGCTCGTCCAACGTCATGTTCCGGAGCGCGACCAACGGCAAGTGCATCACCGGCACCGGCGCCGGCGTCCGGCTGCACCTGCAAACGTGCGACAGCACGAATCCGCACCAGGCCTGGCGCCAGCACCTGAAGGAGTCCGGCTGCACCCGCTGCCTCGCGGCCCGGCGCGGCTAGGCGTTCTTCTCTTCGCGGAGCTTGTGCCAGCGCTCGTACATGTTGTTGAGCTCTTCGAGCATGAACGACAGGAAGTCGCGCATCTCGGCGAGGCGCTTGCCCGACGGCGTGTCCGCACCCAGGGCGTCGATGCCGTTCTCGGCCGCGTCGCGCCACATGATGATCATGCGGTCGCGCTTCATGAACGTGGCGTACCAGAGGTCGTCGTACAGGCGGTAGTGGTCGCGGCGCTCGCCGGGCTCACGCTCCTTGGCCACCAGGCCGATCTGTTCGAGGAAGCGCACCGCGCCGGAGACGGCGGCCGGGCTGACCGACAGCTGCTCGGCCAGCTCGGCGGCGGTGAGCCTGCCCTCGTCGGTGGTCATCAGCGCGGCGAACACCCGCGCGGGCATGCGCTGCATGCCGATCTGCGAAAGCACGAGCCCGAGGCTCTCGACGTACCGGCGGACGGCGTCTTCATCTCGCTTCGTGTCAGGCGTCGTCATCGGCCCATCCTCCCGTACCCGTCCCCCATGATCACTCGATCTAGACATTTTCTTAACTTCACAACTTCGTGAAGCAAGTGTAGCTTCCGAAGCATGGAAAATGCCATTTCGGTCACCGGCCTGCACAAGTCGTTCGGCCGGACCAAGGCCCTCGACGGCCTTGACCTGCAGGTACCCGCTGGGGAGGTGCACGGCTTCCTCGGCCCGAACGGTGCCGGGAAGTCGACCACCGTCCGGGTGCTGCTCGGCCTGCTCCACGCGGATTCGGGGGACGTCCGGCTGCTCGGCGGCGACCCCTGGAAGGACGCGGCGAGCCTGCACCGCCGCCTGGCCTACGTGCCCGGCGACGTCAACCTCTGGCCCAACCTCTCCGGCGGCGAGGTGATCGACCTGCTCGGGCGCCTGCGCGGCGGCCTGGACGAGAAGCGCCGCGCCGACCTCGTCGAACGGTTCGACCTCGACCCGAAGAAGAAGGGGAGGACGTACTCGAAGGGCAACCGGCAGAAGGTCGCCATCGTCGCCGCGCTCGCGTCGCGGGTCGACCTGCTGATCCTCGACGAACCGACGTCCGGCCTCGACCCGCTGATGGAAGCCACGTTCCAGTACGCCATCCAGGAGGAGCGCGAGCAGGGCCGCACCGTGCTGCTCTCCAGCCACATCCTCGCCGAGGTCGAGGCGCTGTGCGACAAGGTCAGCATCATCCGCAACGGCCGCACGGTCGAGTCCGGCACCCTCGCCGAGCTGCGCCACCTGACCCGGACGTCGATCACCGCCGAGCTCGCCGGGCCGCCGAACGGGCTCGCGAACCTGGCGAACGTCCACGACCTCAATGTCGAGGGCAACCGCGTCCGCTTCGACGTCGAGACACGCTCGCTCGACGAAGCCCTGCGCCAGCTGACCGAGGTCGGCGTCCGGAGCCTGGTCAGCCAGCCGCCGACGCTGGAGGAGCTGTTCCTGCGCCACTACACGACCGAAGCGAGCGCGAAATGACGGCGACGCTCGAACGCCCGGCCGTCGTGGCACCGGCCCACGAGCTGGCCGGCACGTGGCACCTCACCCGGCTCGCGCTGCGCCGCGACCGCGTCGTCCTGCCGATCTGGATCGTGCTGCTCAGCGTCGTCCCGGCGAGCTCGGTCAACACGTTCACGCAGTTCTACCCGACCGTGGCCGACCGGCTCGCCCTGCAGGCGGGTGCGAACGCCAACCCGTCGTACGCGCTGCTCTACGGGCCGCCGTTCGACCTGACCACGGCCGGCGGGTTCATCGCCTGGCGCATGTGCGGGTTCCTGGCGCTGCTCACCGGGCTGATGGTCGTCTTCACGGTCACCCGGCACACCCGCGCCGAGGAGGACACCGGGCGCGCGGAGCTGCTCGCCTCCGCGGTGGTCGGCCGGTACGCGGCGCTGACGGCGGCGCTGCTGGTGGCCGGCGGCGCGAGCGTGCTCACCGGGCTGATCCAGGCCGGCACGCTGATCGGCGCCGGCCTGCCCGCGGCCGGCTCGCTCGCCTTCGGCGCGGCGGAGGCGCTGTCGGGGCTGGTGTTCACCGCGGTTGCGGCGGTCGCCGTCCAGCTGGCCGAGTACTCCCGGACCGCCAACGGCATCGGCACCGCCGTGGTCGGCGCCGCGTTCCTGCTGCGCGGTGCCGGCGACTCCACTGTGGACGCCCGCTGGCTGTCCTGGCTCTCGCCGATCGGCTGGGTGCAGCAGGTCCGGGCGTTCGCCGGGGAACGCTGGTGGGTGCTCCTGCTGCCGGTGGGCCTCGCCGTGGTCGTCGGCGCGATGGCGTACTGGCTGCTGCCCCGCCGCGACGTCGGCGTCGGCATCCTGCCGCCGCGACCGGGGCCGGCCCGGGCCGCGGCGAGCCTGCGGTCACCGCTCGCGCTCGCCTGGCGGCTGCACCGCGGCCCGCTGCTCGGCTGGACGATCGGCACGGCGGTGGTCGGCGCGGTGTTCGGCTCGATCGCCAGCGGCATCGGCGACCTCGTCGGCTCGAGCCCGCAAGCGCAGCAGATCTTCGAGCGGCTGGGCGGCAGCCACGCGCTCACGCAGGCGTTCCTGGCCGCGATGGCCGGGATGTTCGCCATGGTGGCGTCGCTGTACGGCGTCCAGGCGGTGCTGCGGATGCGCGGCGAGGAGACCGCGATCCGGCTCGAGCCGGTGCTCGCCACCAGCGTCGGCCGGCTGCGCTGGGCGGGCGGCCACCTGGTGTTCGCGTTCTTCGGCACGGCGGCGCTGCTGCTGTCCGGCGGCGTGTTCATGGGCCTGGCCAACGGGCTGCGCACCGGCGACGTCGGCGGCTCACTCGCGGACACCCTCTCCGGGATGCTCGTCCAGCTGCCCGCGGCCTGGGTGGTGGTCGCGCTGGCGGTGGCCATCTTCGGGCTGCTGCCGGGCTATTCCGCGGCGGCCTGGGCGGCCGGCGCGCTGGCACTGCTGGTGAGCCTGTTCGGTCCGATCGTCAACCTGCCGCAGGTGGTGCTGGACGTCTCGCCGTTCCAGCACCCGCCGAAGATCCCCGGCCAGGCGTTCACCGCGACGCCGCTGGTCTGGCTCGTGGCGGTCGCGGTCGTCGCACTGGTGGCCGGCCTGGCCGGCTGGAAACGCCGGGACGTCGGTTAACGCACCCGCAGCTCGTGGTCCGGACCGGCCACGAGCTGCGCCTGCGGGCCATCCTTGCCGCAGCCGGGACCGTTCGCCTCGACGAAGGCCGGGGTCACGTCGACGGTGTGCGGTTTCCCGTCGTCGAACCGGACGGTGACCTTGACCGGTTCGGCGGGCAGGCCCGGGATGTCCGCGAAGCCGTGCAGGCCGCCGGTGGGGACCACGGACGTGCCGCACGAGCTGTCCGGGCCGGTGCCCGTGCAGGTCGTCGCGCCCGCCGACGTCTCGGGGTATAGGCCGAGGTCGCGCGTGACGCACTGGCCGCGCCAGCAGGCTTCGAGCGTGGCCTTCGAAACGCCGGCCGGCGCCGGGACGGACAGGCTGATGCCGATCGGGACGCCGATCGCCGTGCAGGCGCGCTCCGGCCCGGCACCCGCCCCGGCGCACCCGGTCGTCACAGCGGCGAGCACCGCGAACCCCAGTACGTAACGCATGCCGACCAGACGGCGACGGCGGCCCGCCGGGTTGCATCCTCAGTCGCGCCAGATCGAGGTGAGCGGCAGCGGGGGCGAAGTCGAGGTCGGCGTGACGGAGGTCGCCGAGGTCGGCGGCTGCACGGTGACCTCGACGACGCTGGTGGTGGTCGTCGGCGACGGCGTCTCGACCGAGGTGACGGTGGCCGGCGGCGCGGACTCGGTCACCGTGACGGGCACGGCGGAAACGGTCCTGGTCGGCGGCACGGGCGCTTCGACGCTGCGGGGAGCGGGCCGCCCGGCGACGAGCATCGCGGCGACGAGCAGCCCGGTGGCGAAACCCGCGAGGCCGGTGACCGCGGCGGAGCCCCAGGTAGGTCGGCCGCTCATCGGGCACCCCCTCGCCACGCGCAGCGCAGGTACGAGGACTAACTCGCGTTGATCTTACGTCTTGTTACCCCAAGTGCGCCTTGAGCGGAATGAACTCAAGTTTCTTGCTTCTATCGCACGCATGTGCCAGCTTGGCCCGATGGGGGTACTGGGGAACCGCGACTTCCGCCGCCTTTGGCTCGCCGACCTCGTGAGCCAGCTCGGCAGCCGGGTCGACGTCCTGGCCGTGCCGTTGCTCGCGGTCACCGCGCTCGGCGCGCCGGTCTTCGAGGTCTCGCTGCTGCGGACCGCGCAGGCGCTGCCGTACCTGGTGCTCGGCCTGCAGGTCGGCGTCTGGTGCGACCGGATCCGCCACCGCCCGGTCCTGATCGCCGCGGACGCCGGGCGGGCCGTGCTGATCGCCTCGGTCCCGGTCGCCGCGCTGTTCGGCGTGCTCGGCATGGCCCAGCTGCTCGCCGTGGTCCTCGCTGTGGGCGTGCTCAGCGTCTTCTTCGACGTCGCCCACCAGACCTACGTCCCGCGGCTGGTGGCGCCTGGGCAGCTGCCGGAGGCCAACGCCCGGCTCCAGACGAACCGGTCGATGGCGGCGGTCGCGGGCCCCGGCCTCGCCGGGGTGATCGTCCAGGCGCTCGGCGTCGCGGCGGCGCTGGCCGTGGACGCCGTCAGCTACCTGTGGTCGGCGCTCTGGCTGCGCCGGATCGAAACGCCCGACACGCGGTCCGCACCACGTGAGCGGCGACTGCTGCGCGAGATCGGCGAAGGGCTGCGGCTGGTCCGCGGTGACCGCGTCCTGCTGGCGATCAGCGCGCACGGCGCCGTGTCGAGCTTCTTCCAGTCGGCCCACCTGGCGATCGTGATCGTCTTCCTCGCCCGCGACCTCGGGCTCTCGCCCTGGGTGATCGGGGTGCTCGGCACCGCGTCGCTGACAGGCGCCGTCACCGCCGGGCTCACCGCGCGGTGGCTCGGCGACCGGATCGGCCAGGCGCGCGCCCTGTGGGGTGCGGCGGTGCTGTTCGGCCTGGCGTACCAGCTCTACCCGTTCACCGGCCGCGGCTGGGCACTGACCTGCTACGTCCTCGCCGGCTTCTTCACCAGCTACAGCGTGATCGTGCTCAGCGTGTTCGGCGTGAGCTTCCAGCAGGCCGTCACGCCGCCGGAGCTGCTGGGGCGGGTCAACGCGATCTCGCAGACGCTGGTTTACGGCGTCGTGCCCCTCGGCAGCCTGCTCGGCGGTGCGCTGGCCGGCACGCTCGGCATGCGGGCGACCCTGCACATCGCCGCGGCCGGCGTCCTGGCCTCGGCGGCGATCATGGTGTGGTCGCCGCTGCGGAGGCTGCGCGACCTGACGCCCGCAGGCCGTCGATGACCACCCGGACCAGGTGTGCGCTCCCCGGCGCGTACCGCTCGACGGCGAGGCAGCCGACGATGAGCGCCCGCAGGTCGTCGCCGTCGATGTCCGCGCGGACGGCGCCGGCCGCCTGCGCGCGGGCGAGCAGCGCGGCCAGCGCGGCGCGGAACTCTTCACCGGCGCCGGCCTTGAAGGCGTGACCGCTCGATTCGGCGAGAGCGTCACAGATCGCCCGGTTGAGCGATGCCTGCTTGATGACGCGGACGAAGTAGTCGACGAACACCCCGCCGGGATCGTCGGCCTCGGCGAGCGCGCGGGCCTCCTCGGCGAACTGCTGGATGCGTTCGAGGACGACGGCCTGGAACAGGGCTTCCTTGCTGGGGAAGTGCCGGTAGACGGTCCCGGCCCCGACACCGGCGAGCCGCGCGATGTCATCGAGCGGCACGGCGAGGCCGTCGAGGGCAAAGGCCTCTTCGGCGGCGGCCAGCACCTTGGCCCGGTTGCGCCGGGCGTCGGCGCGCATCTTCTCCATCACGTCTCCTCGTCGACCACCGGAACGGCTGCTCCGCAGGGACGTAAGCGGGCCAACCGTTCCGATTCAACGCCCAGTCTGGCAGGAGAATTCCGCTGCCGCTCACCGTCCGAACCGGACAGATCACCGGCTACCGCGGCCGCACCGGGGCCGGACGGCTCAAGGCGTGGTCGCCTGCTGGCTCGACGGCGGGATGAACAGCCGCTCGAACGTGCTCACCGTGTGCTCCCACACCCCCGGCACCAGCAGCACGCCGAGCAGCGCGAACACCGGGAAGATCAGCCGCTTCTCGACCTTCTTGCCGGTCCGGAAGCGCAGTACCTTCGGTGGCCGGATCTCGTACCACGTCTCGCCGGCGATCGGGATCGGGAACAGGAACGGGCAGCCGGCCTCGGTCAGCGCGTCGCCCAGGCAGTGGGTCAGGCAGCCGGCCGCCACCGCGATCCCGAGCCAGCCCGAAATGGCCGCCAGTTCACCCGCCCGATCGGGTGGTGCCGTGAAGAACCACCACGCCACCGCGGCTCCGCTGACCGGGAGGAGCCAGTCGCCCAGTGCGCCTTCGGCCAGCATCAGCCCGAAGACGACCACGCCGACCACGGCCCACGGGCCGCCCTCCGTGGTGCCCCACGACGTCAGCAGGCCCAGGCCGCCCGCGAACAGGACGGTGTGGGACAGGTGACGGTGCTTGCCGGAGACCTTCTCGTCCCGTGGCCCCTTGGTCAGCGCGTAGAACCCCGCCGAAACCCGGCGCAGCAGCCACGACAACGCGCCCGTCAGCCAGCCGAGGAGGCGGGACGCGCTCGCGCCGGGGTGGTCGAGGTCGGGCAGCAGGGCGAACCCCGCCGTGGTCGCCGCGAAGACGACCGCCTGGTGCACCGAACCGGCCCCGACCGCGGGCGCCAGGGCCAAGCCCGCGCACCAGCCGGTCAGGGCGTGCGTCCGCCCCATCATCGTGCCGTCCCCCAGGTCCGCGAACGAAAATCGGTCCGCGGAACCGTAGCGGGCGGTCAGGCTTGAGGGTCCTCCGACACGCTCAGGTGTTCGGCCACGCCGGTGAGCTCGATCACGCGGCTCACCGCGGGGCTCGGGACGACCGCGAGTTCGACTTCCTGCTCGCCGGCCTGGCGTTGTGCGCGGAGCACCACGTTCAGCGCGGAGGAATCGAAGAAGGTCACCCCGGTCAGATCGGCCACGACCCGCTGCGCGCGCTTGTCCGCGATCAGCCCCGCCAGGGCTTCTTGCAGCTGCGGGCTGGTCAGCAGGTCGAGCTCGCCGGTGACCACCACCCGGGGCTCCGTCGCGTCGGTGTCCAGCGTGATGCCGAACCCGGGCGGGGTGGCGTTCTGGTCGGCTGCGGGCATGCAGTTTCTCCTCGTCAGGCGCTGCTCCTGCGCCGGGTACGCGCCTGTTGTCTCAAGCGGCAACCGTGTCACCGTGCCTTCCCAAAGCTCGCGCCGGGCACGGTCAAGGCAACTCCGGGGCCAACCCTAACCCAGGAAGCGACCGCGCCCGCCACGGCCGCCGCCCTTTCGCGTGTACTGCTCACCAGCGATCAAATCCTGCCTGCTCAGGGCTCTGCTCAGTGCGCACTCATCGCCTTCCGCGCCGCCCTGCGCTGGCGCAGGAAGAGCTGCCGCCGCTCGATCTCGCCGAGACCGCCCCAGATGCCGTACGGCTCCTGTACGGTCATCGCGTGCTCGCGGCACTGGGCCAGGACGGGGCAGGCCTGGCAGATCGCCTTCGCCCGCGCTTCCCGGCGCTCCCGCGCCGAACCCCGCTCGTTGTCCGTGTGGAAGAACAGGCTGCTGTCCGCACCCCGGCACGAGCCGCGCAGCTGCCATTCCCACTCTTCAGCAACCACGTTGGGCAGCCGGCTCACGTCAGCCATGTCGTCCCCGCCTTTCCCAGGATCAGCATGTCGACCGCTACATGCCCGCCGGTGGAGCGGATCAAACCCGGGTTTGGTTTGCTCACCCCACGGGCATCTCGCTGACCGGGCGTGGCAGAGACCGCCGATCCCCGGCAGCGCGAGTGCGGAGAAAGGAACAAACGTGGAGGACAACGCCCCGCTCGTCCCGGAAGGCGCGCAGGTCATCGAGGTGCGGACGGCCGCGATCCCGCACGTCGTGCCCACGCTGCGCACCATCGTGGCCGACATCGCGATGCGCCAGGACTTCGACCTCGACGCCGTCGAGGACCTCCGGATGGCGGTGGACGAAGCCTGCTCGCTGCTGCTCCCCGCCAGCTCGGACGGGCGGCTCACCTGTGTCTTCTCCTGGAACGGGCCGCGCATCGAGGTCTCCGTGTCGGTGCTGGCCGACAGCGCCGACCACGAGGACGACGCCGGCCTGTCGTGGCAGCTGCTGACCGCTCTCGCGACGACGGCCGAGCGCACGATCACCCCGGAGAACGGCCGCTACCTGTCCCGCGTGGACCTGGTACGGGAAAGCCAGGCGGCGGACTCGTGAGCGATCCCGCCGGGAGCAGCGGGGACGACCTCGACGTCGGCGCGCTGTTCAACCGACTCGCCGACCTGCCGTCGGACTCGCCGGAGCGCGAACGCGTCCGCGACACCCTGGTGCGCGCGCACCTGGAGCTGGCGCGGAACCTGGCGCGGAAGTTCCGCAACCGCGACGAGGCGATGGAGGACCTGGTCCAGATCGCCACGGTCGGGCTGATCCACGCCGTCGACCGGTTCGACCCCACGCAGGGGACCGACTTCCTGGCCTTCGCCGTGCCCACCATCTCCGGTGAGCTGCGGCACCACTTCCGGGACAACAGCTGGTCGGTGCGGGTGCCGCGGCGGCTCAAGGAGCTGAACGCGAACATCTCCGCCGCGCGCGAGGAGCTCACCGTGCAGCTCTCGCGCGCGCCGAAGCCGAGTGAGATCGCCGCGCGGCTCGGGGTGCCGGTCGAGGACGTCTACGAAGGACTCCGCGCCGGCCAGGGCCGCTACGGCGCCTCGCTGGACCACCTGCTGGAGAACGCCGCGCACACGCGCTTCGGGGCGCCGGACGCCGAGCTGGGGCAGGCCGAGCTGCGCGAGGCGTTGCGCCCGATGCTGGAGAGCCTGCCGGAGCGGGAGCGCAAGATCGTCGCGCTGCGGTTCGGCTCCGGGATGAGCCAGTCGGACATCGCCCGGCGTGTGGGGGTGTCCCAGATGCAGGTGTCGCGGCTGCTGGCCGCGACGCTCAAGAAACTGCGGTCGGGCCTGGACGAATCCGAGCTGGCCGACGGCACCTGATTAGCCGCACACCCGCTTGGGTACTTGCCGGGCGGGACCGAACTCACTGGGAGGGGGACCGGATGACGACGTCGAGAATGCCGCAGCGTGCCGCCGCGGCCGCCGCCCAGCTGAGGGTGCTCCTCCCGGCCGACGTCACGGCGCCGGCGCTGGCCCGGCACGAGGTCCGCACGTACCTGCTGCGCCACGGCGTGCGGGAGCGGCAGCTCGAAGACGTCCTGCTGGCGACGTCGGAGCTGGTCACGAACGCCTTCGAGCACGGCGAGCGGCCGCAGCGGCTCGAGCTGGAGTACCTCGGGGACCGGCTGACGCTGCGGGTGCACGACACCGGCCGGATGCTGCCCGAGCTGCGGGCGCCGTCCCCGGCCGAGGCGCGCAGCCGCGGGCTGGTCCTGGTCCAGGCGCTGTCGCTGGACTGGGGCTTCGAACGCTGCCCCGGCGGCAAGTACGTCTGGGCCGTCTTCCGGCTGCCGGACGCCTGAATCAGCGCTCCAGCAGCTCCCGCGCGGCGGCGGTCTCCGAGATCCGCTGCCGGAACGGCTTCCGCTCCAGCGCCTCGACGATCGCCGCCAGCACCCCGCGCAACGGGTAGGGCAGCTCGGCTTCCAGCGCCTCCGACGCCTCGGTCGTCGCCGTCCACTCCGCCTCGATCAGCGGCAGCAGGCCGCGCGTCTTCTCGGTGAGCGACACGATGCGCTGCCGGGCATCGGCCCCCGGCTCCAGGCTCACCAGGCCGGCCCGGTTCATCTGCGCGACGGTCTGGCTGGCCGCCGAGTGCGTCACGCCGATCTCCGCGGCCAGGTCGCGGATGGCCAGCGGGCCGCGGGCGAGCAGCGCCCGCACCACCGGGGAGTACCGCGGGCGGTAGTCGTCGAGGCCGATGTCGGCGAGGAACTGCGCGACGTCGGTCTCGAAGATTTCCAGGACGTGCCGCATCCGGGTCCCCAGCCCGTCCGGACCCGATGTCATGGCCATGACGGCCGATCATAGGCGCCGGCGGTGTGCTTGGATCGCGACATGGAGAACCGGAAGATCGCCCGTCTGGGCCGCGAAGTGTCCGTCGTCGGGCTCGGCTGCTGGCAGCTCGGGGCGGACTGGGGCGAGGTCGACGAGAACGACGCGCTGGGCGTGCTGCACGCGGCGGCCGACAACGGTGTCACCTTCTTCGACACCGCCGACGTGTACGGCGACGGCCGCAGCGAGCGGCTGGTCGGCCGGTTCCTCGCCGAGCGCGGGGACGTCTTCGTGGCGACCAAGATGGGCCGCCGGGTCGAGCAGGTGCCGGAGAACTACGTCGCCGCGAACTTCCGCGAGTGGAACGACCGGTCGCGCCGCAACCTCGGCGTGGACACGCTCGACCTGGTCCAGCTGCACTGCCCGCCGACGCCGGTGTACTCCTCCGACGCGGTGTACGACGCCCTCGACACGATGGTCGACGAAGGCCGCATCAAGGCGTACGGCGTGAGCGTCGAGACCTGCGAAGAGGCGCTGACGGCGCTGGCCCGGCCCCACGTGGCTTCCGTCCAGATCATCCTGAACTGCCTGCGGCTCAAGCCGCTGGAGCGCGTGCTGCCCGCGGCGGCGGAGGCGGGCGCCGGGATCATCGCGCGGGTGCCGCTGGCGTCCGGCCTGCTGTCCGGACGCTACACCGCGCAGACGACGTTCGCGGAGAACGACCACCGCAACTACAACCGCCACGGCGACGCCTTCGACGTCGGCGAGACGTTCTCCGGCGTGCCGTACGAGGTGGGGCTGGAGGCCGTCGAGCGGCTGCGCGGGCTCGTGCCGTCCGGGCAGACGCTCGCCCAGTTCGCGCTGCGCTGGATCATCGACCAGCCGGGTGTCAGCACGGTGATCCCGGGCGCCCGCAACGCCGGGCAGGCTTCGGCGAACACCGCGGCGGCGGCGCTTCCGCCGTTGTCCGCCGAGGCGCTGGCGGGTGTCCGCGAGACCTACGACGAGCTCATCCGGCCGCTGGTGCACGACCGCTGGTGAGCCCGGCATGATGGGCCGATGATGACGCCCGAAGAGCTGCTGACCACCACCCGGACCGTCCGCAAGCGCCTCGACCTCGAGCGGCCGGTGCCGCTCGACCTGGTCAAGCACTGCGTCCAGGTCGCGCTCCAGGCGCCGAGCGGGTCGAACACGCAGCGGTGGCAGTGGCTGGTCGTCACCGACGCGGCCCAGCGCGCGGCGCTCGGCGAGCTCTACCGCCGGGCGTGCCACGAGTACCTGGCCTCGCCGAACGCGGCGGGCAAGCTGTTCGCGGACGACCCGGCGCGGGCCGCGGTCCAGCAGCGCGTCGGCGACAGCGTCGCCTACCTGGCCGACCGGATGGGTGACGTCCCGGTGCTGGTCGTCCCCTGCCTGGAGACGGCGTCCTCGGAACTGCCGTCCGGGAACCAGGCGGGGCTGTGGGCGTCGCTGCTGCCGGCGGTGTGGAGCTACATGCTGGCGGCCCGCTCGGTGACGCTCGGGACGGCGTGGACGACCCTGCACCTGAAGTACGAGCAGGAGGCGGCGGAGGTGCTGGAGCTGCCGAAGAACGTGCACCAGGCGGCGCTGATCCCGACGGCGTTCTACACGGGCGACACGTTCGAACCGGCGGCGCGGCAGCCGCTCGACGAGGTCCTGCACCTCGACCGCTGGTAACCGCCGCGAGGGCCTCCTTGCCGAGGCAGATGGGGGACGTCGGCAAGGAGGCCGTCACGGCCTTTCGGCGGCCAGGACGCTTTACCGCACGGTGAGGGTCAGGCGCTGGATGCCCCAGGCGTCGGCCTGGGACCCGGGCAGCCAGACGTCGACGATGTCGTCTTTGATCCAGCTGCCGATGTCCGCCGCGTAGCACTCGCCGTAGCCGGGCACGGAGAAGCGGGTGCCCCACGGGATGGTCCGGGCGTCGACCGCGCAGAAGCCCGGGCCGGCCTGGTAGCCCAGGGCGGTCTGGGCGACGTCGTTGTAGGACGTGACGCGGTAGTCCAGCGTGGTGCCGGCCGGGATGCGGTAGGCGGCGAGCCGGCTCGCCCCGTCGAGGCGGTACGCGGTCGAGATCTGACCGAGCGAACCCGGGGAGTTGTCCTCCGCCGTCATGGCGTAGAGCTGGTAGTTCGCGTTCTCACACGGGCTCGCGTCGGTGACCGTGAGCGTCGGCTGGCCCCAGTCGCTGATCCACTGCAGAGCTTGACCGTTGCGGAAAGCCCGGTAGGCCTTCGCGCCGGCGACCCGGGCGAACGTGAAGGTGACCTTGCCGTCGCTGCCCAGTCCCCCGCTGACCGAGCCGGGCGCGGGCAGGCGGTTGCTCACGTCGACCGCGCCGACGAGCGTGCCGGGGCCGTGCCCGCCGGTGACCGGGCGGTCGGGGATCGGACCGGAGTAGAAGTGCCGGCAGGCGGGCAGGGTCGCGGCCGAGGCCGTCGGGGCGACGAAGAGGCTGCCGGCGAGCGCCGTCAGCGCGAGGACGTGCGCGAAACGCATGGAACCTCCGTGGTGGGGACCGGGTGGAGGTGACGCGAAGCGGGTTCACCGCTGGTCAAGACCGTAAGTGGCCTGGACCACACAGTCAATAGGTCTAGACCTTTAAGCGCCGATCGGCGCAATCAGAGATAGCTCACCAACCGGTCGGCCAGCGCGCCGGGGTGGCTGAGCGGCACGCAGTGCGGGCCGTCGAGCTCGTCCGGCTCGACGCCGAGGCGCTCGCGGGACACCCGCCGCTGGAAGTCCGGGACGAAGAACCGGTCGTCGCGGGCCAGCAGCACCCGGGTCGGGACGTCCGGGTGGGCCGGGAGCGGCCACGGCTCGTCCCACTCCTTGCTGACCTGCTCGCGGCCGTGCGCCTGGCACGCCTCGGCGAGCTCCGCCGGGACGCCGTTGAAGAACTGCTCGGTCTCGCTCAGGCCCTTCGGGGCCTCGAAACCCGTGTTGCCCCACCACTGCCCCGGCTGCTCCCCCGGCGCCGGGATCATCCCGGCCAGGTACACCAGCAGCCGCGCCCGGACCTTCGCCGCGACCAGCGGCGCGGTGAACCCGCCGTACGAATGGCCGACGACGGCGACGTCCGTGCGGTCGCCCAGCGCGGCCAGCACCGTCTCGGTGAACTCCGTCAGCCCGGCCGAGCGGTCGGTGATCGGCAGGTCCGGCGCCACCGCGTCGTGCCCGCGAGCCTCGAGCTCCGGGATGAGCAGGTGGAAGTCCCAGCCGCTGCCGCCGCCTCCGTGGATGAGCGCGAAAGTTGTCACGCGGCCAGCTCAGCAGCGGCGCAGCATGTCGGTCAAGGCGGTCTTCTCGGCCTGCGTGATGGTGAGCCCGTAGTAGTGCTTCACCACGATCCAGTCGGTGGCGTAGGTGCACCAGAAGGCGACCAGCGGCGGCTTCCACTGGTCGGGCGCCTTGTCGCTCTTCTGCTGGTTGACGTTGTCGGTGACGGCGAACAGCTGCGGCCGGGTCAGGTCGTTGGCGAACTGCTCGCGCTTCTCGGTCGTCCACGACTTCGCGCCGCTCGCCCACGCCTGCCCGAGCGGGACCATGTGGTCGATGTCGAGGTCGGTCGGCTTGGTCCAGGTCTCGTCGTCGTAGACGCTGGTCCAAGTGCCGGACAGCGCCTTGCAGTCCTTGTCGGTCTTGACGTCCTTGCCGTCGCGCTTGAGGACGACTTCGCGGGTGTCGCAACCGGACCCCTGGCTGTCCCAGTGCGGGAACTTCTCGCGCGAATAGCCGTCCATGGACGTCCGCGCGGCGATGGTCAGCTCGTCGAGCTGCTTCTGCGCGTCGCCCGCGCTGACCGGGGCCGGCGCGCCGGACGTCGGCGGGGCGGCGCCCGCGCCCCTCGTCGCCCAGTACCCGAAGAGCGCGACGGCCAGTACGGCGATTACCAGCAGGGTTCGCTGCGTCACGCTCAGCCGAAAGCCTCGGGCCGCCACGATTTTCTCCTCTCACCTGCACGGTCGCGCGGCGTAGTCTCACCTCTGCCGACGCGGGACAACCGCGCCGACACGACGACCTGGCGCGAATGTGACGTCGCCCACCCACGGCGGAGCTGTCACATGGAGCCGATCATCTGCGACTACCGGAGCAGGACCCATCCGGAGGGAGCAGCCGATGCCCGGCCGGCTCAAGAAGTTCGACGAGTTCTTCCAGCGCAAAGCCGCCGAGGGCGGCAACGTCGTCGCCATGGCCCGGATGGGCCAGGCGATGCGCGAGCGTGGAGAGCTCGCCGAGGCCGAGTCGTGGTACCGCAAGGCCGCGATGGGCGGCGACCGCGTCTCGATGACGGCGCTGGCCCACCTCCTCGCCGAACGCGGCGCGCAGGACGAGGCCGATCGCTGGTACCACGAGGCCGCGCTGGCCGGCGAGCCGCACGGGATGCAGTACCTCGCCAAGTCCTGCGAGCGCCGCGGCAAGCGCGCGGACGCCCGGCACTGGTACGGCGAGGCGGCCCGCACCGGCGACCTGCCGTCGATGGCCGCGCTGGGCCGTCTGCTGCGCGAAGAGGGGAAGGGCGACGAGGCGGAGACGTGGCTGCGGCAGGCCGCCGAGGCGGGCTTCACCGGCGCGATGATCGACCTCGGCATCGTGCTGCGCGACCGCGGCCAGGCCGCCGAGGCGGCCCGCTGGTGGCGGTCCGCCGTGCAGGCCGGCGACCTCGCGGCCACCTGCCAGCTCGGCAGGCAAGCCGAACGGCTCGGCCGGCCGGGCGACGCCGAATCGTGGTACCGCCAGGGTGCGACCGGCGGCCACGTCGAGGCGGTCACCCGGCTCGGGCTGCTGCTGCACCGCCGCGGCGACCACGAAGAGGCGGAAACCTGGTACCTGGAGGCGGCCGAGCACGGCGACCCGGCGGCGATGACCAACCTGGGCGTGCTGGCCCGCAACCGCGGCGACGAGGGCGAAGCCGCCGCCTGGTACCGCAAGGCCGCCGAGCACGGCAGCATTCCGGCGCTCACCAACCTCGGCCACCTCGCCGAGCACCGCGAGGACCTGGCGGCGGCCGAGCAGTGGTTCCGCCGGGCCGCCGAGACCGGCGACGTCCAGGGCATGCTCAGCCTGGCGCGCATGCTGCGGGCGCGGGGTGCTTCGCACGAGGCCGAGCTGTGGCTCGCGCGCGCGGAAACCGTGCAGGACGAGCGGGAGCATCAACACTGACCGTTTTGCGGGGGTCCGGGTGGCGGAGCCCCCGGCCGGGGCGAAGCCCCGAATGACACAGCCTATTGTGTGATCCACTTCACAGTTCTAGCCTGAAAGCGCACCCCAGGAGGTTGCGCAATGAGGCCACGTGTCCTGGTCGCGAGTATTGGCAACGTCTTCCTGCACGACGACGGGTTCGGCGTCGAAGTGCTCCGGGAACTGGACCGGGCGGGTCTGCCGCCGTGGGTGCAGATCGCCGACTACGACATCGCGGCGGTCCACCTGGCGTACGACCTGACCGGCGGCTACGACACGACGATCCTGCTCGACGCGACCCCGCACGGCGGGCCACCGGGCACGCTGTCCCTCACCTCGGCGCCGGACACGCACGACCTGCCCGGCGACGCGGTCGTCCGCCTGCTCCGCCTCCTGGGCGGCGACGCGGGCCGGGTGCTGGTCCTGAGCTGCGAACCGGCGTGCGTCGACGGCGGCCTCGGGTTGTCGGCGGCGGTCCGGGCCGCGGTCCCGGCCGCGGTTCGGGTGGTCACCGAGCTGGCGTGGGGCGCGAGCCCGCAGCTGCCGGTCAGGGAGAAGACCGAAGTGTGACCCACTCCGGCAGGTCCGGCGGCTGCCGCAGGGCGTCGAGGACGACGTTCACCCCCGCGCGCAACGGCGTCCCCCGCCGGACCACCGCCGCGATCGTGCGGGTCACCGGGGTGGACAACTCCCGGGTCGCCACGCGGTAGCGGCGGTCCACCGCCAGCCCGGGCAGCAGCGCGATCGACAAACCGGCCTCGACGTGCTGCAGCGTCATCAGGTAGTTGCTGAAGCGGCACACCACGCGCGGCTCGAAGCCCGACTCGCGGCACAGGCGCAGGGTCAGGTTCGCCATGTACGACTGCGGCATGTCCAGCGCCCACGGCGCGTCGGCGTAGGCCGACAGGTCCGCCGGGCCGCGGGGTGCGTCCGGCGGCGTCACCAGCACGATCGGGTCCGTCGCCAGCGGGACGATGTCGAGGTCGGGGCCCAGCGGGAGCTCGACGAAGTCGGTGGTGGTGATGATGACGTCGGCGTCGCCGCCGCGCAGGGCCGGGATGCTCTCGTGCGGCTCCAGCTCCAGCAGCTGGACCTCCAGGTGCGGGTGCGCCAGCCGGGTCACCGCCGGGACGGCCAAGGTGTGGATCGCGCTCTGGAACGCCCCGAGCCGGACCAGGCCGACCGGCTCCTCGCCGAGGCTGCGCAGCTCCGCCTCCACCGTGTCCATGTGGTCGAGGATCACCCGCGCCCGCCGGGCCAGCATCAGCCCGGCCGGGGTGAGCCGGACCCGGCGGCCGGTGCGTTCCAGCAGCTGGGTGCGGGTTTCGGCTTCGAGCACGGCCAGCTGCTGCGACACGCTGGACGCGCTCAGGTTGGCGTCCTGCGCCACCGCGCGGACCGTGCCCAGCGTGTCGAGCCGGCTCAGCAGCCGCAGGCGCCACGGGTTCAGCATGCCGCCATTCTTGTTCGGCAAATCCGAACAAGGAAGCCGGAATCGTGAGATGGACGTGTCGCTCGCCGCGGACTTACCGTCGAAGCCATGGCTGACACCTTCTGGGGTGACGTCGACCGGCACCTCGTGCGTTACGGCGGCGCCTTCACCCGCGAGATCATCGACCACGCCGAGGGCAGTTTCGTCTTCACCGAAGACGGCCGCCGGATCCTGGACTTCACGTCCGGCCAGATGAGCGCGATCCTCGGGCACGCGCACCCGGAGATCGTCGAGACCGTCCGGCGGCAGGTGGGCGAGCTCGACCACCTGTTCAGCGGCATGCTGAGCCGCCCGGTCGTCGACCTGGCGCGGCGGCTGGCCGAGACGCTGCCGGCGCCGCTGGAGAAGGCGCTGCTGCTGACCACCGGCGCCGAGTCGAACGAGGCCGCCGTCCGGATGGCCAAGCTGGTCACCGGCAAGCACGAGATCGTCTCCTTCGCCCGGTCCTGGCACGGCATGACGCAGGCGGCGGCGAGCGCGACGTACAGCGCGGGTCGTCGCGGCTACGGCCCGGCCGCGCCGGGCAACTTCGCCATCCCGGCGCCGAACGCGTACCGGCCGGACTTCACCGACGCTGCCGGTGAGCTGGATTGGCGTCGCCAGCTGGACTTCGGGTTCGAGCTGATCGACGCGCAGTCGGTCGGCAGCCTGGCCGCGTGCCTGGTCGAGCCGATCCTCAGTTCCGGCGGGATCATCGAGCCGCCGCCGGGTTACTTCGCGGCGCTGGCCGAAAAGTGCCGTGAACGCGGGATGCTGCTGATCCTCGACGAAGCCCAGACCGGCTTGTGCCGCACCGGGAACTGGTACGCGTTCGAGCGCGACGGCGTCGTCCCGGACATCCTGACGCTGTCCAAGACGCTCGGCGCCGGGCTGCCGCTGGCCGCGGTGCTGACCAGCGCGGAGATCGAGCAGGAGGCGCACGACCGCGGGTTCCTGTTCTTCACGACGCACGTGTCGGACCCGCTCCCGGCGGCGGTCGGCAACACGGTGCTGGACGTGCTGACCCGCGACCGCCTCGACGCACGGGCCCGCGAACTGGGGTCGGTGCTGCGCCGCGGCCTGGAAGAGATCGCCGGGCGCCACGAGGTCGTCGGCGACATCCGCGGCCGCGGCCTGCTCGCGGGCCTCGAACTCGTGGTGGACCAGGAGACCAAGCAGAGTTCGGACGAGCTCGGCGCGCGAGTCACGCAGCGCTGCCTCGAACTGGGCCTGCACATGAACATCGTGCAGCTGCCGGGGATGGGCGGGGTGTTCCGGATCGCGCCGCCGCTGACGGCGTCCGAAGAGGAAATCTCGCTTGGTCTGTCTATTTTGGACCAAGCGATCGGAGACGCCGTCAAGCTGCTCTGAAAACACGAAGGCCTCCTTGCCGGCCCGGGGAGCCGGCAAGGAGGCCGTTCACGACAGCGTCAGAAGCCCGCTGTCACCTTCGTGAAGTCCCAGTCGTTCTGGGCGATGCCGCTGCACGCCGACTGGACGCCGCCGCCGGGGCAGCCCCGGTCGCGGTTGACCGACCAGAACGCCAGGCGCGCGATCTTGTTCGACTTGGCCCAGTTGGTGATCTGGGTCCAGGTCGACAGGTCGGTCAGCTCCTGCTGGTCGGACAGGCCGTTCATGCCCGAGATGCCGAGGTGGGCGTACGCCGTGGCGTCCGACCACCCGAACGTCGACTTCAGCTTGTCCCGCAGGCCGTTCGCCGCACTGACCGTGCTGTTGTACATGTTCGCGCCGCCGCCGAAGTCGAACGGCATGATCGTGAACACGTCCACGTTCGCGCCCAGCGCCTTCGACTGGTCGATGAGCCGGTTGCCGTAGTAGTTCGGGCCGGTCGTCGACGTGCCGAAGGTCAGGATCGTCTGGATCCCGGGATTGTTCTGCTTGACGATCTTCAGCGCGCCGAGGATGCGGTCCTGCACGGCCTCGTTCTCGAACTCGTCGGAGTTCTCGATGTCGATGTCGATCGCCTTCAGCCCGTAGGCGTTGATGACCTGCTGGTAGGCACCGGCCAGCGCGGCCGGCGTCGAGCAGTTCGGCCCGAGCTTGTTGCCGCTCCAGCCGCCGAAGGACGGGACGACCTGGCCGCCCGCCGCCTTGATCTGCGAGATCGCCGTGGCGTCCGCACTACCCGAGAGCGGACGGCTGCTGTCCCACGCCGGGTTGCAGCCACCGGAGGCGTTGATGAACGCCATGGTGAACCACTTGACGCCGGTCGCGTTCATCACCGTCTGCGGGTTGGGCGGGCTGCCCCAGCCCATGTACAGGTACGGCGCACCGCGGCCACCCGGCGGGGGCGGCGGGGTCGTCGTCGGCGGGGTCGTCGTCGTAGGAGGCGTCGTGGTCGTGGGGGGTGTGCCCCCGGCGGAGCACGAACCCCCGTTCAGCTTGCAGTTCGACGGCGCCACGTACGAACCGGAGTACGCCACGTTGAACCCGAAGCTCGCACTACCGCCGTTGGCGACATTGCCGTTCCACGTGTTCTTCACCGTCACGTGCTGGCCGGACGCGGTGTAGCTGCCGTCCCACAGCGACGAGATCTTCGCCCCGGACGGCAGGTCGAACTCGACGGTCCAGGTGGCGAGCGTCGAGCCCGAGCCGTTGGCGATCGTGTACTTGCCCTCGTACCCGGTGCCCCAGTCGGAGCCCTTCGAGAAGGTCGCGGACACGCCGCCCGCCGCGTTCGCGGGCGCGATCACGAACATCGCACCGATCGTGGCGGCCGCGGCCGCCAGCCCGAGTGCGGGCAACCACCGGCGCCTCATGACAGGCCGTTCTTCATCGCGGTGATGAGCTCGCCGCCCGTGGTGTCACCGGTGAGCTCCCAGAAGAAGGCGCCGCCGAGACCCTGCTGCTTCGCGTAGGACATCTTCCCGCCGATGGTCGCCGGGGTGTCGTAGCTCCACCAGTTGCTGCCGCACTTGGCGTACGCGGTGCCGGCGAACGTGCCGGTCGACGGGCAGGTGTTCTTGAGGACCTTGTAGTCCTCGATGCCCTGCTCGTACGTGCCGGGCGCGGGGCCGGTCGCGGTGCCGCCCGGCGTGCTCTGCGTGACGCCGGTCCAGCCGCGGCCGTAGAACCCGATGCCCAGCAACAGCTTGCTCGACGGGACGCCCTTGCTCTTCAGCTTCTGGATCGCGGCGTCGGAGTAGAAGCCCGGCGTCGGGATGCCGCTGAAGTTCGTGAGCGGCGAGTGCGGAGCCGTCGGGCCCTGTGCCGCCCAGGCACCGAAGTAGTCGTAGGTCATCACGTTGTACCAGTCGACGTACTGCGCGGCGCCGCCGTAGTCGGCGACGTCGAGCTTGCCGCCGCTGCTGCCGTCGGCGGTGATGGCCGAGGTGATCAGGAACGACGAGCCGAACTTGGCCCGCAGCGCGCCCATCAGGTTCTTGTAGGCCGCGGCCCCGCTGGTGTCACAGGACAGGCCGCAGGAGTTGGGGTACTCCCAGTCGATGTCGATGCCGTCCCAGATGTCCGCCCAGCGCGGGTCCTTGAGCAAGTTGTAGCAGGACTGCGCGAAGGCGGCCGCGTTCTGCGACGCCTGGCCGAAGCCGCCCGAGTAGGTCCAGCCGCCGAACGACCAGATCACCTTGAGGCCCGGGTGCAGCTTCTTCAGCTTGCGCAGCTGGTTGAAGTTGCCGGCGACGGGCTGGTCCCAGGTGTCCGCGACGCCGTCGACGCTGCCCGCGGCGTCGTAGGTCTTCTGGTAGTCGGCGTACGGGTCGTCGTTCGCGGTGCACTGCCCGTTCTTGACGTTGCCGAACGCGTAGTTGATGTGCGTCAGCTTGCCGGCCGAGCCCGACGTCTCGATGTTCTTGACGTGGTAGTTGCGCCCGTAGACGCCCCACTGCACGAAGTAGCCGACGTTCTTCAGCCCGCCCGGCGGGGGCGGCGTGGTGGTCGTCGGGGTGGTGGGCGTGGTGGGCGTCGTCGGGGTGGTGGTCGGCTGCGTCGGGGTGGTCGGCGTGGTGGTCGGGGTGCCGCCGCCGGGGTCGCAGGAGCCGCCGTTCAGCTTGCAGTTCGACGGGGCGACGTACGAGCCGGAGTACGCCACGTTGAAGCCGAAGCTGGCGGTGCCTCCGTTGCCGACGTTGCCGTTCCAGGTGTTCTTGACGGTGACGTGCTGGCCGGACGCGGTGTAGCTGCCGTCCCACAGCGACGAGATCTTCGCGCCGGAAGGCAGGTCGAACTCGACCGTCCAGCTCGGCAACGTCGAGCCGGAGCCGTTGGTGATCGTGTACTTGCCCTCGTACCCGGTGCCCCAGTCGGAGCCCTTGGTGAAGGCGGCGCCGACGCCACCGGCGGCGTTGGCCGGCACGGTGACGAGGCCGACCGCGAGCGCGCCGACCGCGGTGAAGAGACCGAGGAGGTGCCATCTCTTTCTGGACATCGCTCTCCCTTGAGCCAGGTGCAGGGACGGCGGAAACCAACACCGCCGGCGGGGACCAGGGCGGTGTTTTGCGCCGTTTGCGCAAACGTTACGTGGTCCAGACCATTGATGGAAGGGTCACCACGGAGCGTGGCCACTGGTCAAGACCACTGCGCGATGACGGCGCCCTGCTGGTCCAGACCGGTTACGCAGCGCACCCGATCCGCACCCGCTCGACGTCAGTCCCGGATCGTCACTCCCTTGGCCGCACTGCGTTCTGGTTCCGGACCACGGTCAGTTCCTGTCCGTCCCGACGGTACCGCACCTTGGCCCACCACAGGCCATCCTCGCGCGGAGCCGCTTCCCACGAGAGGTGGCCGGGGTACCACGCATCGCCGTCCCGCACGAGACACGGCTTGGGCGCCGAAGCCGGAGCGACGTCCGGTGCCCGGCGAGCCAGCCATGCCGGGGTGCAGCAGTATTCACACGGTTCGAGGGTGCCCGGGCGCACGCTCGCCCAGGCGATGGGCACGGCCTCGTGGGTCTCCTGGCCGCGAGCGGCGGCATGGCGCTGACCACGCCGCAGCCAGTCGCAGGCCGGGTCGTTGTGGTAGGCCGAACCCCCGCTGGTGCGGTAGCCGTGCGAACGAACACCAGGAGGCGGCGGCAGGCAATCGGCGCACTGCCCCGGTGGCAGATCGTGTTTGCAGCGGGACTCCACGGAATCACCGTAGAACAACCGATATTTCCGTGGGGCGAAACAGCAAGGAACCCCCTGGCGCAAACCAGGGGGTTCCTTGTACTGCTGTCTCAACCAGACGTGCGCCCGAAGGGATTCGAACCCCTGACCTTCTGATCCGTAGTCAGATGCTCTATCCAGCTGAGCTACGGGCGCGTGTTCAGTTGTAACCTAGCACCCGGCGAACCGGGTACCAGCGGAGGCTCCGGGATTTGAACCCGGGAGGGGGGGTTACCCCCAACCGCATTAGCAGTGCGGCGCCATAGACCAGACTAGGCGAAGCCTCCTGGGCCCAACGACCACTGCTCAGATAGGTTACACACCCCTCGATCACCCCCGAACGGGACCCCCCTTATGCCCGTCGCAGCAGTCTGAGCAGGCGTGGAGAGCGGCCGCCCAGGCCCTCCGCCTCGAACGTTGCGATGCCCACCCGCGGGAGTTCGCGGACCCCCGGGTACACCAGGTACCTGGGCACCCAGCGCGGCTGGAACTTCGCGTTGAAGCGGTACAGCGTCTCGATCTGGATCCAGCGCGAGAAGAAGTGGAGCACCTTCGCCGACATGCGCGCGACCGGGCCCGCGCCGATGCGCTGCCCCTGCTCCATCAGCGCGCGGAACGCCGCGAAGTTCAGGGAGACCTGGGTGACGCCGTGTCGGCTCGCCGCCAGGAGGAGCTCCGAGATCATCAGCTCGTTGACGCCGTTGTCGGCCGTGCGGTCGCGGCGCATGACGTCCAGGGAGAGGCCCGTCTTGCCCCACGGCACGAACTGGAGCACGCCGCGGACGCGGCCGCCCTGCTCGGCCGTCACCAGCACCGACCCCGGGTCGCCCATGCGGCCCAGCGCCATCGAGAAGCCGCGCTCGGTGTCCGTGCCGCGCCAGGTGGCCGCCAGGACCTCCAGCTCGGCCAGCTCACCGGGACGCAGGTCCTCGGCCCGGCGCACCAGCACCTTGTAGCCCGCGCGCTTGGTGCGGGCCGCCGCCTGGCGGACGCCGCGCATGGTGCGGCCGTCCAGGGTGAACCCGGCCGCGTCGACGACCGCTTCGTCGCCGATCTCCAGCACCTCCAGGCCGAACCGGGCCCAGACCGTCGCGCCGAGCTCCGACACGCCCATCGCCGCCGGGACCCAGCCGCCGCGGCGGCAGACCTCCAGGTATTCCTCGATCGCGCCCGGCCAGGCCTCGTGGTCGCCCAGCGGGTCGGCCGAGCAGAGCGCCACCCCGGCGATCACGCGGTACGTCACCGCCGCCTTGCCCGTCTTCGAGAACACCGCGAACTTGTCCCGCCGCAGCGCGAAGTAGCCGAGGGAGTCACGCTCGCCGTGCTCGTCCAGCAGCCGGCGCAGCCGCTCGACCTCCTCGTCGGTCAGGCGCGGCGCCGGCTCGGCCGAGCGCAGCAGGAAGTACGCCGACACCAGGACCGCGGCGAGGCCGAACAGCAGGCCGACGGCGGCGGTGAGGTCCTCCAGCCACATCTGGTGGAACACCGCGGGCCCGCTGGCGGCGACCAGCGCGAGCGCGGACTCGGCGAGCCGGTCGCCGAAGCCCATCGGCTCCAGTGCCGCGCGCGGCGCCACCGACAGCAGGATGACGTTGATCACGAACCCGGCCAGCGCCAGCTGGCCGAACACGCGCGCGGCCCGCCACCGCCCGACCACCGGGTCCGGCTTCGCCACGAAGTAGCGCCGGTTGGCGATCAGGCCCACCAGCAGCAGCACCGACACCAGGCCGGCCGCGAAGACGTGCTTGAGCCCGAGGTGCGACACCGTGAGCAGCACCGTCGCCCCGACCGCCAGCTGCCAGGCCCGGCGTTTGCGCCGCCGGAGCCCCGCGGCCAGCATCACCAGCAGCACGCCCATGACCAGCGCCACGGTCGCCGCCGCGACCGTCGCCTCCTGCGGCAGCTCCAGCCACTCGGCCAGGTGCCCGCGCAGGCTGCGCCGCCCGGCGGGGATCAGGATCGAGCCCAGCGTCATGAGCCCGGCCAGGCGGGTCACCCAGGTGATCACCCCCACGGTGGTGGCCCCCGCCACCTTCCAGGTGATCTGCGCGCGTGTCCCCGTCACCACCCGTACAACCCGTGGTGGATGATCATGCTTCCCCCCATCTACCCCCCGGCGAGCTCCACGAACGGCGCCAAGGCCGCCGGGTTGGCCAGCGCGTCCCGGCTGACGGCCCGGTCCGGAGCCACTCCGGCGAGGATCTTCTTCACCGGTACCTCACACTTCTTACCGTTCAAGGTACGAGGAATCTCGGAAACCACGACGAACCGATCGGGTACATGGCGCGGTGACAGCGCGCTACGAAGCTCCTTCCGCAGGCGCGGTTCGACGTCTTCGAGCGCGACGCCGCCGGCCAGCACCACGAAACAGATCAGCTGACCATCTTCGTTCCCGGCCGCCGAGGTGTCCACGACCAGGGAATCCGCGATCTCGTCGTAGCCCTCGACGACCCGGTAGAACTCCGCCGTGCCCATCCGGACGCCGCCGCGGTTGAGCGTCGAGTCGCTGCGGCCGTAGATCACCGCCGAGCCGCGGTTCGTGACGCGGATCCAGTCCCCGTGGCGCCACAGCCCCGGGTACATCTCGAAGTACGCCTCGCGCAGGCGCGAACCGTCGGGGTCGTTCCAGAAGAACACCGGCATCGACGGCATCGGCTTGGTGATGACCAGCTCGCCGACCTCCTCGACGACGGCCTTGCCTGCCTCGTCGAAGGCGTTGACCGCGGCACCGAGCGCCGGGCACGACAGCTCGCCGAGCCACACCGGCACGTCGGGTGCCGACGCGACGAACGCCGCGCACAGGTCGGTGCCGCCGGAGACCGAGCAGATCTGGACGTTCTTCCCGACCTCGTTCACGATCCACCGGAAGCCTTCGACGCTCAGCGGCGCGCCGGTGGAGCCCAGCGCGCGCAGCCCGGTCAGGTCGTAGCGCTCGGCAGGTTTGACGCCGGCCTTGAGGCAGCTCTGGATGAACGGCGCCGACGTGCCGAAGTAGGTGACGCGGTGCTGCTCGGCCAGGTGCCACAGCGCGTTCAGGTCCGGGAAGCCCGGGCTGCCGTCGTAGAGCACGATCGTGGTGCCGACCAGCAGGCCGGAGATGAGGAAGTTCCACATCATCCAGCCGGTGGTGCTGAACCAGAAGAACCGGTCGCCGGGCCCGAGGTCGGTCTGCAGCGCGAGGGCCTTGAGGTGCTCGAGGGTGATGCCGCCGTGGCCGTGCACGATGCCCTTCGGCAGGCCGGTGGTGCCCGACGAATAGAGCACCCACAGCGGGTGCGCGAACTCGACCGGCTCGAACAGCAGCGGCGCGCCCTCGTGCTTCGCGAGCAGCTCGTCCCAGTCGAGAGCGCCGTCCATGCGGCCTTCGCCGACGTACTCGACGAGCACGGTCGCGGCCAGCGACGGCAGCTTCGCCTGGAGGTCGGCGATCGTCGTCCGGATGTCGAACTGACGGCCGTTGTAGGCGTAGGCGTTGACCGCGAACAGCACCTTCGGCTCGATCTGGACGAACCGGTCCGCGACCGCGCGGACGCCGAAGTCCGGCGAGCACGACGACCAGATCGCCCCGATGCTCGCCGCGGCGAGGAACGCGACCAGCGTCTGCGGGCAGTTCGGCGCCAGCGCGACGACCCGGTCGCCCTTGCCGACGCCGAGTTCGAGCAGCGCGGCCCGGGCGGCGGCGACCTGCGCGCGAAGCCGGCCGTACGTCAGGTGGCTCGCGAAACCGTCCTCGCGGTGGAAGATCACCGCCGTCTCGTCGTCGGCCTTCGCCGCGCCCGCGACGCCGGGGGTCAGCGCGTGCTCGGCGTAGTTCAGCGTGCCGCCCTCGAACCAGACGGCGTCCGGCATCTCGCCGGAGAGCACCTCACCGGGCTGGTCGTGCCAGCGGACGCCGAGGAAGTCCGCGACCGCCACCCAGAAGTCCGGGCCGCGCTCGACGGAGAACTCCCACAGCGCGCGGTAGTCGTCCACCTCGACGCCGCGCTCGGCGCGCAGCCACCGGCGGAAGGCTTCGATCTTGGTGTCGGCAACGTGGCCCGGCGCAGGGCGCCAGAGCACTTCGGGGGCGTCGGCGGTGTGCGTCACGCTCCGAGCCTAATCGTTCGGGACCGGAAGTCACCGTGGTCGAAACCGACATGGAACCCGGGCCGGCGGTGGTGCCCGCCGACACCTGCACAGCGCCTCGAGCGAGGGTGGTGGCGGGGGCATGGACGGACTACCGCAGGTGGGCGTCGAACCAGTTGAGCGTGCGCTGCCAGGCCTCCGCGGCGGCACCCGGATCGGCGTCGAAGCGGTGGTTCGCGCCCGGGTAGTGGACGACGTTCGTGGCGACCTTCGCCGACGCGGCGGCGTCGCGCAGGCGCTCGACGTCGGCACCGCCCGCCTCGTCGCCGGCGTCCCCGTACATGCCGAGCCACGGGCTGGTGAGCCGCCCGGCGATCTCGACCAGCGCGGGCAGTTCGGCGGCCCGCTGCCCGCCGACGCTGACCGCGGCACCGAGCCTGCGGTGCGAGGCGACGACGAGGGCCGCGGTGCCGCCGAGGTCGAAGCCCATCACGCCGAGCAGGTCGGCCTGGACGCCGCGCTCGACCAGCCAGGCGAGGGTGAGGTCGGTCGCGTCGAGCAGGTCCTGCTGCGTGAGGCGGTCGTTCTCGAGGTGCGGGGTGACCGTCAGCCAGCCCTCGGTGGCCAGGCTGGCGAGCAGCAGCCGGACCCCGTCGGTGACGCCGTCGGCCTCGTGGAGCACCACCAAGCCGCCGCGCAGCGCGCCCTCGGGTTCCGAAAAGGTCAGGCGCAGGGTGCCGCCGTCGGTGCGCGGGTAGTCCACGGTGGAGGTCGACGTCATTGCCTCACCCAACCACCTGGAGGTGAACGGGAGGAAGCCCCGGCCCCTCGAAGGCGGTCGCGGGGCGGCGGGCGGAAAAGATACGGTGAGCGGGTCGTCCCGTCGAATTCCAGGAGCGCCGAAGATGCCGTCCGTGTCCCCGCGTGCCGATCTCGAATCGTTGCCGAAATACGTCCCCGGCCGGACGATCGAAGGCGCGATCAAGCTGGCGAGCAACGAGGTGCCCGGCGGTGCGCTGCCGAGCGTCGCGCAGGCGATCGCCGAGGCCGCGGCGGGGATCAACCGCTACCCGGACACCGGCTCGCAGGCGCTGCGCGAGCGGCTGGCGCGCGAGCTGGACGTGCCGGTGGAGCGCGTCGCGATCGGCTGCGGCTCGGTCTCGCTGTGCCAGCAGACGATCCAGGCGGTGTGCGCGCCGGGCGACGAGGTCATCTTCGGCTGGCGGTCCTTCGAGGCGTACCCGATCGTCACGCAGGTCGCGAACGCCGTCGCGGTGAAGGTGCCGATCACCGAGGGCCAGGAGCTCGACCTGGACGCGATGCTCGCGGCGATCACCGACCGGACGCGCGTGGTCTTCGTCTGCAACCCGAACAACCCGACCGGCACGGCGGTGCGCCGCGCGGAGCTCGAGCGGTTCATGGCCGCGGTGCCCGAGCACGTGCTGATCGTGCTGGACGAGGCGTACAAGGAGTTCGTCACCGACCCCGAGGTGCCCGACGGCGTCGAGTACACGCACAGCCGGTCGAACGTCATGGTGCTGCGCACGTTCTCGAAGGCGTACGGCCTGGCGGGCCTTCGCGTGGGTTACGCGGTGGCCCCCGAGCCGATCGCGGACGCGCTTCGCCAGGTGTACGTGGCTTTCTCGGTGAACATGCTGGCCCAGGTGGCCGCGCTGGCGTCCCTCGACGCGGCCGACGAGCTCCTGGCGCGCTGCCAGGAGATCGTCGTCGAGCGCGGCCGGGTGCGGGAGGCGCTGCTGGAGGCGGGCTACCGGGTGCCGGAGACGCAGGCGAACTTCGTCTGGCTGCCGCTGGGTGACCAGGCGGTGCCGTTCGCCGAGCACGCGCTGGACCGCAAGCTGGTGGTCCGCCCCTTCGCCGGCGACGGCGTCCGCGTGACCATCGGGACCCGCGAGGAGAACGACCTGTTCCTGGCCGCGGCGCGCGAATTCACTTCGCGAACTGCTTGACCACCAGCTGGATGACGGCGGCGACGCCGATCACCACGATCACGCCGCGCAGTACCGCCGGCGGCAGCTTCCGGCCGATCTTCGCGCCGAGGAAGCCGCCGGCGGTCGAGCCGACGGCCAGCCACAGCACGACGGCCCAGCTGACCGGCGCGACGAACGCGTAGATGACCCCGGCGACGAGGTTGACGACGGCGGCGAGCACGTTCTTGACGCCGTTGAGCTTCTGCAGCGGCTCGGACAGCAGCATCCCCATCACGGCCATCAGCATCACGCCCTGCGCGGCGGTGAAGTACCCGCCGTAGATGCCGATGAGGAAGATGAAGAACATCAGCAGCGGCCCGGGTTTGTGCTCGGTCCCGTTCTGCTCGCGCCGCTCGGCGACCCACTTCGACACCTTCGGCTGGATGATCACGAGGATCACGGCCAGCCCGACGAGCACCGGGACGACGGCTTCGAAGGCGTCCTTCGGCAGCGAGAGCAGCAGGATGGTGCCGCCGATGGCGCCGAGGAAGGACGCGACGGCGAACTTGGCGGTCTGCGGCCAGTAGCCCCTGAGCTCGTGCCGGTACCCCCAGGCGCCGCTGAGCGTGCCGGGCGCGAGGCCGATGGCGTTCGAGGTGGTGGCGGTCACGGGCGGATAGCCGAGTGCGACGAGCACCGGGAAGGTGACGAGCGTCCCGGAGCCGACGACGGCGTTGATCGTCCCCGCCCAGACCCCCGCGACCACGACGATCAGGGCGTGCCACCACGTCATGAAGCAATCACGTGCGGAGCCTAAGCATCGTGGGCCACTCCCGCGCGGCAGATGTGTCAGGTCAGACAGTCACGCACCTCCTTCCGGGACGTGCGCCGGCACGACGTCGGACACCACGCGCCAGCCGAGCGCGGTGTACAGCCCGCGCCCGGCCTCCGAAGCCAGCAGGACGCCCGAGCTCGCGGCCGCCGCCTCGCCCAGCCGGTGCATCACCACCCGGCCGAGGCCGCGGCGGCGGTGCTCCGGTTCCGTCTCGATCTTGTCGAACACCGCGACACCGGCAGCCACCGCGACCTGACCGCGGGCCGCCGGGACGTCATCGCACGACACGACCACCTCCCGAACCGGTCCCTCGCCCGACACCGCGACCGAGTACGGCCGTGGGACCGCCACCGGCGGCATCGGCCCCTCGATCGCCATCAGGTACTCCGTCTCCCCCGCCCGCCACGCGGCGGTCAGGCCGGCCAGGACCGCCGAACGCGAGCCGCACGTCTTCAACCACGTGCCCGGTGCGGCCGCCTCTCGAGCCCGGGCGGAAACCGCCGCCGGTGAGCGCAGGAGGTAGCGCACCCGGTGCCCCGGCAGGCCGACGTCGACGCGGTAGCCGTCGGCCTCGGTGACCGGTGCCGGTGTGGCCCGCGACACCGCCCAGCCGCGGACCCAGGCCTCCAAGATGTCCATGCCGGTGATCATGGCAGCCACCCCCGACAATTCCGTGAGCTGAGAGGATGAGCCCGTGGACACCGAGCAGGTCTGGAGCGCGACCGTCGACCGGCTGCGGGCGCGGATCGACTCCGGCGACCTGCCGCCCGGCTCGCGGCTGCCCGCCGAACGCGTCCTCTGCGAAGAGCTCGGGATCAGCCGGGGTTCGCTGCGGCAGGCCCTGCGCGTCCTCGCCTCGATCGGGTACGTCCAGATCCGCGCCGGCTCCGGCACCTACGTCCGCGAGCAGCAGGAACAGCCCCTGCGGACCTGGTTCACCGAGCACGACCAGCTCGTCGAGAAGCTCTTCGACCTCCGGGCGACGGTCGAGCCCACCCTCGCCGAACGGCTGGCCCGGCACGCCACCCCGAAGACCGTCAGCCGGCTCGAGGACAACGTCGCCGAGATGGCGCAGGCGGCCGAAGCCGGCGACATGCTGCACGTCATCGCCGCCGATGCCGAGTTCCACCGGGTGATCGCGCAGAACGCGGGCAACGACGACGTCGCCGGGCTGCTGCGGTCCGTGCTCGCCCTGGTCGGCGAGGAACGCCGGGCGGCGCTGCGGCTGCCCGGGCAGATCCGCAAGGCCGTCGCCGACCACCGCGCCATCCTCGACGCCATCCGCCGGTCCGATCCCGCCGCCGCCCGGGAGCTGACCCTCAAGCACCTGGTGGACGCCAAGACGTACGCGCACGACTACGCCGCCCGCCCCGAAACGCGCTAGACTTTTCACAACGTTGTGAAACTTCTGGGGGTCGTGATGGAGAAGGTCCACTTCACCGAAGAAAAAGCCACCAACCTGGCCACGCTCTACGGCCGCGCGCTCGACTACCGCAGTGCCCACCCGATCCTCGGCGACAAGGCGGCCGACGACGCCGTCCGCCGGATCGACTACGACTTCACCAAGATCGGCATCTCCCCGGACCGCGCGGTGTCGGTCGTCCTGCGGGCGAAACCGATCGACGACTGGGCCGCGGAGTACCTTCGCGCCCACCCGGACGCGATCGTGCTGCACCTGGGCTGCGGCATGGACACGCGGTTCCAGCGCCTCGCGCCGCCGGAAACCGTGCACTGGTACGACGTCGACTACCCCGAAGTCATCGAACTGCGCGAGAAGATCTACGACCGGGCACCGAACCAGTCGCACATCGCCTCGTCGGTGACCGAGTTCGAGTGGCTCGACCAGGTGCCCTCGGACCGGCCGACGCTGATCGTCGCCGAAGGCCTCACGATGTACCTGAAGCCCGAGACCGGCACCGAACTGTTCCGCAGGCTGGCCGCCGAGTTCCCGTCCGGCGAGCTGATCTGCGACCTCTTCAACCGGACCGCCATCAGGATCCAGAAGCTCAACGCGCCGGTGCGCAAGGCGGGCGCGACGCTGTACTGGGGTGTCGACGACCCGCGCGAGCTCGAGCGCTGCGGCCTCACGCTGGAGTCCTCATTGGACGCCGCACACTGGGCGACCCCGGAGGTGCTGGCCAGGATGGGCCCGATCACCCGGTTCCAGCTGCGGATGCTGAAGGTCTTCCCGCCACTGGCCCGTACCGCGCACATCGTGCGGTACCGCTTCTAACGCGACTCCAGCACCCGCGCCACGAACTTGTGCAGCTTTTCCTCCAGCCGCGCGATGCGCTCCTCGAGCGAGAGCGTCTCGAACGGCTGGGGGACGTCGGACTTCAGCTCACCCCGGACGTACTGGCAGCAGCCGAGGTTCCCGCAGGCGTAGATGCCCAGCGTGTTGCCGTCGCGGCCGGACTTCCCGGCGCGCTTGCCGGAGAACAGCGTGATGTCGGCGAGCCCGTGGGTCGTCGTGCAGAAGCCGCAGATGTTGCTGCGCAGGCGTGACTTCGGGGGCGGCGCGGCACGCAGGGCGAGCCCGACGACTTCGCCGCCGTAGGGCAGCACGAGGTAGGCGCGCGCCGGCGCCTTCGGGTCGCGCCAGCCGAGGAACTCCCGCCGCTCCCAGGGGATTTCCGAAGGCTGGGCGGGCAGCGTCACCCCCTTGGCTTCGCCGCGCGTGCAGTTGACGAACGAGGCCCGGATCTCGTCCTGGCCGAGTGGCTCCATGCTCCGCACGGTAACCACCGGGCACGGGCGGTGGCCACGCATTTTCGGCCGTACGATCGACGCCGTGCGCAAGATCGCCGTGAAGAACGTCCGCGTGGTGTTGCGCACCAGCCTGGGCTTCGCCGGGCTCGGCATCGGCTCGAGCGTCGCCGGTTCCGGCGTGGTCGCCCTGCTGCTCGTGCTGCAGGGCCTGCCCAAGGACGTCGGCGACCGCGGCTGGGTGCTCGGCCTGACCGCGGCCGGCATCGTCGCCGCGGCGCTGCTCGCCGGCACGCTGTGGACGGCGTGGCTGCAGCGCCGCACCGCGATCTGGTTCGTGCTCGGCCGCCCGCCGTCGGAGAGCGAGGCGCGCCGCGCGCTGCGGCTGCCGGTGGACATGGCGGTGGTCAGCGGCACGCTCTGGCTGATCGGCACCGTGATCCTCACCGTGCTCGCCGGCGCGCTCGGCTCGGCCGACGACGCCGTCGGCACGGCCACGGTGATCGGGCTCGGCGGGCTCACCACCGTCGGCCTCACCTACCTGGCGGCCGAATGGGTGGCGCGGCCGGTGATGACCATCGCGCTGGACGTCCTGCCGCCGCGCGGCTCGCTCCCGGTCACCGTGCTCACCCGGCTGGTCGTCACCTGGGCGCTGGCCAGCGGCGTCCCGTTCGTCGGCGTGCTGCTCATGGCCACGCCGCCGGAGCTGGGCTCGGGCGACCACACGGCGAGCCTGATCATGCTGTCCGTGCTCGGCCTCGGCGTCGGCGCGATCGGCACCGCACTGCTGGCCAGGGCGGTCGCGGCACCCCTGCACCGGCTGCGGGTGGCGCTCGACGAGATCGCGCGCGGCAACAACGACGTCGCCGTGGACGTCGACGACGCCAGCGAGATCGGCAGGCTCCAGACGTCGGTGAACCAGCTCGCCTCCGGCCTGCGCGAACAGGCGCGGATGCGGGACCTGTTCGGCAGGCACGTCGGCGCCGAGGTCGCCCGGCACGCCCTCGAGTACGGCGCTTCCCTCTCCGGCGACGTCCGCGAGGTCACGGCGTTGTTCGTCGACGTCGTCGACTCGACCGCGCTGGCCTACCGCACCCCGCCGGAGGACCTGGTGGGGAAGCTGAACCGGCTGTTCGCCGCGGTCGTCTCCGCGGTGAACGCCCGCGGCGGCCTGGTCAACAAGTTCCAGGGCGACGCCGCGCTCTGCATCTTCGGCGCCCCGACCCGGCTCGCGGACGCCCCGACGGCCGCGCTGGCCGCGGCCCGCGCGATCCGGGACGCGGTGCGCGAGGCCGGCGAGCTCGACCTCGGCATCGGCGTCTCCAGCGGCCCGGTGTTCGCCGGCCAGCTCGGCACCAGCAGCCGGCTCGAATACACCGTGATCGGCGACGCGGTCAACGAGGCCGCGCGGCTCACCGAGCTCGCCAAGGCCGTCCCGTCACGGGTCCTCGCCAGCGACGCCGTCGTCTCCGCGGCGCTGCCGGGCGAAGCCGCGCACTGGGAGAAGCACGGCGAGCTGGAGCTGCGTGGCCGCCAGGAGGCGACCCCGACCTGGACGGCGGCCCCTCAGGCGAGCTGATCCAGATCCGGCCAGGTCAGCACCGTCGAACCCCAGGTGAGGCCGGCGCCGAACGCGCTGAGCAGCACGCGGTGGCCGGGCGCGAGGGTGCCGTCGGCACGGGCGTCGGCCAGTGCGAGCGGGATGGACGCGGCGCTGGTGTTGCCGACCCGGTCGATGTTGGCGACCACGGCGTCGGCGGGCATGCCGAGCTGCTTCGCCGTCGCCTGGAGGATCCGGATGTTCGCCTGGTGCCCGACGAAGCGGTCGACGTCGCCGACCATCCAGCCCGCGCGGTCCAGGACCGTCCGGGACGACTCCGCCATCCGCGCGCAGGCGTGCCGGAACACGGCCGTGCCCTGCATGGCGAGGAAGCGGTCGCTCGGCTGGTCCGACAGCCGCCGCCGGGCGCCACCGGCCTCGACCCACAGCAGCTCGGCGTGCTCGCCCTCGCTGTGCAGGTCGAACGGGCCGAACGCGCCCGGCTCGCCGGCGTCACCCGCGCGGAGGAGCACCGCGCCGGCGCCGTCGCCGAAGATCGGCACGGTGGTGCGGTCGCCGGGGTCGACGAGCGTGGTGAAGGTGTCCGCGCCGATCACGAGCACGCGCTCGGCCAGCCCGCCCGCGATGAACCCGGCCGCGGTGGCCAGTGCGTAGACGAAGCCGCTGCAGACGGCGTTGACGTCGAACGCCGCGGCCGTGCCGAGCCCGAGCCGGGCGGCGACCTGCGGCGCGCTGGCCGGGCAGGGCTGGTCGGGGGTGGAGGTGGCGAGGACGACGGCGTCGGCCGTGCCGCCCGCGAGCGCTTCGCGGCCGGCCCCGACCGCGAGGTCCACAGTGGACTCGTCCGGGCCCGCGACGCGGCGCTCGCGGATCCCGGTGCGGGTCCGGATCCACTCGTCCGAGGTGTCGAGCCGGGCCGCGATCTCGTGGTTGTCCAGGACTTTCGTCGGCAACCACGAACCGAGACCGGTCAGCACGGCGGCAGGTGCGGGCACTGGAAAGCCTCCCCACGCCGGCGGGTTGGCGGAGCGACCGGCTGGTCTTCCACTTCTATGGGCTACCCCCTGGTAGACCGGTCAGTTGTGTTCCACCTCACGCAAAAAGTTGTTTCATCTTCGCCTCGAACGGAGTAGTGAGCGACGTCACCCGAAAGTGATCACCGGCGGATTGTCGGGGTTGCCGGTTAGCCTGCTGAAGTGCGGACACCTGACCTCGACCAGCTCGACATCGCCATCCTCGCCTGCCTCCAGTCGGACGCTCGCACGATCGCCGAAACCATCGGCGCGAAGGTCGGCCTCTCGGCCGCGGCGGTGCAGCGGCGGATCAAGCGGCTGCGCGAGGCGGGCGTCATCGAGCGCGAGGTGGCGGTGCTGTCGCCGGAGGCGCTCGGCCTGGGCATGACGTTCGTGGTGACGGTCGAGATGGAGCGGGAGAACCTCGCGGTCTTCGAAGGCTTCCGGCGCCAGGTCCTCGCCGAAGACGCCGTGCAGCAGTGCTACTACGTCACCGGCACGGCGGACTACGTGCTGATCGTGACGTCCTCGGACATGGCGGCCTTCGAGGCGTTCACCCGGCGGATGTTCTTCGACAACCCGGACGTCCGGCACTTCACCACGAGCGTGGCGATGGACCGCGTGAAAGTGGGGCTCACCCTGCCGCTCGACCCGTAAGCTGGTCCGCCGGGGGGGTGTCCCTATGTGGTTGTCAAGCCGCTGCGGGGGCTGGGGTGGGTTCGGGGTGTCGGTAGTGGGTGCCGTTGCGGAGCATCGCGTAGAGG
>NZ_JBSGAI010000058.1:0-54042 GCF_053600695.1 Amycolatopsis sp. NPDC005003
CCCTCGTCCATCGCGACCGGCTGGATCAGCTGGACCGAGATGTCGGTGTTGTCGCCCGGCATGACCATCTCGGTGCCCTCGGGGAGGGTCACGACGCCGGTCACGTCGGTGGTGCGGAAGTAGAACTGCGGGCGGTAGTTGTTGAAGAACGGGGTGTGACGGCCACCCTCGTCCTTCGACAGGATGTAGACCCGGCCCTCGAAGTCGGTGTGCGGGGTGGTGGTGCCCGGCTTCACGACGACCTGGCCGCGCTCGACGTCCTCGCGCTTGATACCGCGGACCAGCAGGCCGACGTTGTCGCCCGCCTGGCCCGAGTCGAGCAGCTTGCGGAACATCTCGACACCGGTGACGGTGGTCTTGGTCGACTTCTCGCGGATACCCACGATCTCGACCTCTTCGTTGACGTTGATCTGGCCGCGCTCGACGCGACCGGTCACCACGGTGCCACGACCGGTGATGGTGAAGACGTCCTCGATCGGCATCAGGAACGGCTTGTCGAGCTCACGCACCGGGTCCGGCACGTTGTCGTCGACGGCGGTCATCAGCTCGAGAACGGCCTCGGACCACTTCTCGTCGCCCTCGAGGGCCTTCAGGCCGGAAACGCGCACGACCGGCGCGTCGTCGCCCGGGAACTCCTGCGAGGACAGCAGCTCGCGGACCTCCAGCTCGACGAGCTCGAGGATCTCCTCGTCGTCGACCATGTCGGCCTTGTTCAGCGCGACCACGATGTAGGGCACGCCGACCTGGCGGGCGAGCAGCACGTGCTCACGGGTCTGCGGCATCGGGCCGTCAGTGGCGGCCACGACCAGGATCGCGCCGTCCATCTGGGCGGCACCGGTGATCATGTTCTTGATGTAGTCCGCGTGACCCGGGGCGTCCACGTGCGCGTAGTGACGCTTCTCGGTCTGGTACTCGACGTGCGAGATGTTGATCGTGATGCCGCGCTGCTTCTCTTCCGGCGCGTTGTCGATCTGGTCGAACGCCCGCGACTCGTTCAGCTCCGGGTACTTGTCGTGCAGCACCTTGGTGATGGCCGCGGTCAGAGTCGTCTTGCCGTGGTCAACGTGACCGATGGTGCCGATGTTGACGTGCGGCTTGGTCCGCTCGAATTTCGCCTTCGCCACTGGAATGTCCTCCTGGACTGATTTCGCTTTGTGCTCGTGGGGCGGCGTGGCTGCCGCCCCACGATTGTTCCTTCGTCGGTGCTGCGGACGTTCAGGAGAGTCCCTTAATGCCCGCGAGCGCTGGGGGAGTTACTCCCCCGTCGCCTTCGCGATGATTTCCTTCGCGACGTTCGCGGGAACCTCGGCGTAGGAGTCGAACACCATGGAGTAGTTCGCCCGGCCCTGGGTGCGGGACCGCAGGTCGCCGACGTAGCCGAACATCTCCGACAGCGGAACCAGCGCCTTCACGACGCGGGTACCGGACCGCTCCTCCATGGCCTGGATCTGACCACGGCGGGAGTTGAGGTCACCGATGACGTCGCCCATGTAGTCCTCGGGCGTGGTCACCTCGACCGCCATCATCGGCTCCAGGATCACCGGGCCGGCCTTCTTCGCGGCTTCCTTCATCGCCATGGAACCGGCGATCTTGAACGCCATCTCCGAAGAGTCGACCTCGTGGTACGCACCGTCCAACAGGGTGAACTTCAACCCGACGAGCGGGTAGCCGGCCAGGACGCCGTACTGCATCGCGTCCTGCGCGCCCGCGTCCACCGACGGGATGTACTCCCGCGGCACGCGACCACCGGTCACCTTGTTGTCGAACTCGTAGAGCGCGCCGTCGGTGCGCTCGAGCGGCTCCAGCTTCACGATGACCTTCGCGAACTGGCCGGAACCACCGGTCTGCTTCTTGTGGACGTAGTCGAGCTTCTCGACCGTCTTCTTGATCGTCTCACGGTAGGCGACCTGCGGCTTGCCGATGTTCGCCTCGACCTTGTAGTCGGACTTCATCCGGTTCACCAGCACCTCGAGGTGCAGCTCGCCCATGCCCGCGATGATCGTCTGGCCGGTGTCCTCGTCCAGCTTGACCTGGAACGTCGGGTCCTCTTCGGCCAGCTTCTGGATCGCCAGGGACAGCTTCTCCTGGTCGGCCTTCGTCTTCGGTTCGATCGCGACCCGGATGACCGGCTCGGGGAACGTCATCGACTCCAGCACGATCGGGTTCTGCGGGTCCGCCAGGGTGTCACCCGTGGTGGTGTCCTTCAGCCCGATGACCGCGTAGATGTGGCCGACCTGGGCGTCGTCGACCGGGTTCTCCTTGTTGGAGTGCATCTGGAAGATCTTCCCGATGCGCTCCTTGCGCTCCTTGGTCGCGTTGATGACCTGCGCGCCGGAAGCGACCTTGCCCGAGTAGACCCGGATGTAGGTCAGCTTGCCGAAGAACGGGTGCGCGGCGATCTTGAACGCGAGCGCGGCGAACGGCTCGTCGACCGACGCCTTGCGGGTCGCCACGGTCTCGCCGTCGGGCAGCAGGCCCTCGACGGCCGGGACGTCCAGCGGCGACGGCAGGTAGTCGATGACCGCGTCGAGCATGGGCTGCACGCCCTTGTTCTTGAACGCGGAACCGGCCAGGACCGGGAACGCCGAGCGGGTGATCACGATCTTGCGGATGCCCGCCTTGATCTCCGCCTCGGTCAGCTCCTCACCCTCGAGGAACTTCTCCATCAGGGCGTCGTCGGTCTCGGCGACGGTCTCGACCAGCTTCTCGCGGTACTCCGCGGCCCGGTCGGCCAGGTCGGCCGGGATCTCCTCGACGGTGTAGTCCTCGCCCTTCTGCACCTCGCCGCGCCAGACCAGGGCCTTCATGCGGACCAGGTCGACGACGCCTTCGAAGTCGTTCTCCGCGCCGATGGGCAGCTGGATGGCCAGCGGCTTGACGCCGAGGCGCTCCTCGATGGTGCGCAGGGTGTAGTAGTAGTCCGCACCCAGCTTGTCCATCTTGTTGACGAAGCAGATGCGCGGGACGTCGTACTTGTCCGCCTGCCGCCAGACCTGCTCGGACTGCGGCTCGACACCTTCCTTGCCGTCGAAGACGGCGACCGCGCCGTCGAGCACCCGCAGGTTGCGCTCCACCTCGACGGTGAAGTCGACGTGCCCGGGGGTGTCGATCAGGTTGATCTGGTGGTCGTCCCAGAAGGTGGTGGTGGCAGCCGAGGTGATGGTGATACCCCGCTTCTGCTCCTCCTCCATCCAGTCCATGGTGGCGGCGCCGTCGTGGACTTCACCGATCTTGTAGTTGACCCCGGTGTAGAACAGGATCCGCTCGGTGGTCGTCGTCTTGCCGGCGTCGATGTGGGCCATGATGCCGATGTTGCGGACCTTGTTCAGGTCGGTCAGCACTTCACGTGCCACGAGAGTGTTCCCCTGTTCTCAAGCTTGGGGCCCGGCATGGCATACCCATAAGGACGGGCGGCGATGCCGAACTACTTACCAGCGGTAGTGCGCGAAGGCCCGGTTGGATTCGGCCATCTTGTGCGTGTCTTCGCGACGCTTCACCGAGGCACCGAGGCCGTTGGAAGCGTCCAGCAGTTCGTTCTGCAGGCGCTCGATCATCGTCTTCTCGCGGCGGGCCTGCGAGAAGGAGACCAGCCAGCGCAGCGCCAGCGTGGTGGAGCGGCCCGGCTTGACCTCGATCGGCACCTGGTAGGTGGCACCACCGACGCGGCGGCTCTTCACCTCGATGGTGGGCTTCACGTTGTCGAGGGCGCGCTTCAGCGTGACGACCGGGTCGGTGCCGGTCTTCTCGCGAGCGCCTTCGAGCGCGCCGTACACGATGCGCTCGGCCAGGGACCGCTTCCCGTCCTTCAGCACCTTGTTCACCAGCTGGGTGACCAGCGGGGAGGCGTAGACGGGGTCGGAGATCAGCGGCCGCTTGGGGGCCGGACCCTTGCGGGGCATTAGCTCTTCTCCTTCTTCGCGCCGTACCGGCTGCGCGCCTGCTTGCGGTTCTTGACACCCTGCGTGTCGAGCGAACCGCGGATGATCTTGTAACGGACACCCGGAAGGTCCTTCACACGACCACCACGCACGAGCACCATCGAGTGCTCCTGCAGGTTGTGGCCCTCACCGGGGATGTAGGCGGTGACCTCGATGCCGCTGGTCAGCTTCACACGCGCGACCTTGCGCAGCGCCGAGTTCGGCTTCTTCGGGGTGGTGGTGTACACGCGGGTGCACACGCCGCGCCGCTGCGGGCTCCCCTTGAGGGCCGCGGTCTTCTGCTTGGCAGCCTTGTCCTGGCGGCCCTTGCGGACCAGCTGCTGGATCGTGGGCAATGGACCAGCTTCCTGTCGTGATCTGCTTCTTCGTGTCTTCACCGGCCCCCGCGGTCGGGCGTGTCGGCCCGCGTCACGGTCTCTCGACCGGTAACTTCCCGGAGGGATTTCCGTCGGAACCCCGACCTGCCGAAGCCGGTGACCGGGTGCCTGAGCACCCCGCCCATGCGCACGGCACGCGGAGCGGCCCGACGCATGCCGGGCACGGTCTCCAAAGATACCCGCCCGGGTCCGGGAGGACGGCGGCGGGGGGTCTGTAGGTCGACGAACCTCCAGCGTACCTCTCAACGCCCCGGGGCTGCGGGACATTCCACGCCTCGGGTCGCGCGGGCGCGTACGCCGCGGCGCATGGGCCCGGCCGGGCTACGAGCCGGGCGGCACAGGTGGGTCAACGCCCGGTGGCCACGGGACATTCCCCGACACGGTCATCCCGCCCTGTGCGCCGCCGGAGCGGCCTCGGCCGCGCCGCGGGCCGGCGCGCGGCGCCCCCGACCGGCACCGGGCAGCCCGGCTTCCCGGCGCACCGCCTCCGACGAGGTGCGCCGGGTGCCGAGCCGCCCCCGCTTCCTCAGTCCTCGTCCGGCTTGGCGTGGTCCGGCTTGCCCGGGTTCGGGTCGCGGGACAGGTCGATCAGCGGGTGCACGCCCGCTCCCTCCGGGGCCGCGTGGCTGCCCGTCGACTTGGGTTCTTCGGCGGGGCCCGAAGCCCCTTCGGTGCTGGTCATCACACACTCCTCGCGCGTTGTCCCCTGCTTCCCTCTCCGGCCGAAACCTACCCATTACCCGGTCGGGTGATGCAGTGGGATCGGATCGGCCGTTCCGTGCGTCACAGTGCGGCCGAAGGGTCACGATGGGTGCACCACGAAACGGAGAGGCGGGCGCATGTCGGGCGAGTTCGAGCACCTGGTGGCCGAGTTCGAGCGGTTCCAGGCGGGCATCCGCACCGCCGACGACCGGTTCGCCGGGCTGGGCGCCATGCAGCAGCAGCTGGCCGAGCTCCGGGCGAGCGCGGCGTCGCCGGACGGGGGCGTCACCGTCGTCACCGGGCCCGGCGGGGCCGTCCTGGACGTCAGGTTCACCGAGGCCGCGCTGGCCAAGGGCCCGCAGGCCCTTTCGGCCGCGCTCCTCGCCACGCTGCGGGAGGCCGTCGGCGAAGCGGCGCGGCGGCAGGCCGTGATCGTCGAGGAGAACATGGGCGACGACCTCGGCCTGGTCGACCAGGTCCTGGAGACGCAGGCGCTGGCGTTCGGAACCACCGTCGAAGAACTGCGGTCGAAGCTCCCCGAAGAGGCGGCACCGGAGGCACCGCGGGACTTCTCGGAGGAGCGCGTGCTCCGCCCGGCCGATCCGCCGGCGGCGCCGCCGGCGGCCGGCCCGAGTGCCGGCGACCGCTTCCTGCGCAACCTGTTCGACGAGGAGGACTGATGCCCGACGGCTACCGCGTCCGGGTGGACGCGCTGCACAAGTACGTCGGCGACCTGGACAAGTACCGCGACCAGGGCGCGAAGATCACCGAAAAGGTCGCGCAGGCCGACGTCGGCGACAAGTCGTGGGGTGTGGTCGGCCTCTTCACCAAGAGCGGCTACGACGACACCCTCCGCGAGCTGCACTCGCTGCTGACCTCGATCGCGGACGGCCTGGCCTCGGCGCAGGCGAAGCTGACCGACGCGGCGAACGTCTACCAGGGCGTCGAGGACGACCACAAGATCTTCTTCGGCCAGGTCGAGACCCTGCTCGACGGTCCGGGAAAGCACTGAGGGGGACGCATGGCCGAGGTCGAAGACGTCGCGAGCGGGATCACCGTCAAACCCGCCGACCCGAAGACCGTGCTCGGGGTGAACGTCGACAACGCGGTCAAGGCGACCCCGTTCGTCGGCAGCGCGGTCACCGTCGGGAAGGACGCCGTCTCGGTGACGAAGGCCGTGTTCGCGCCGCAGCCCGACGGCGCGGACATCACCCTCGCGCTCGGCACGATCGCGACCGACACCGCGAGCTTCATCCAGTCGAGTTCGAGCACCATCACCGACATCGCCACCGACCCGCTCGGCTGGCTGGTCGGGCAGGGGCTGAACTTCCTGGTCAACGCCGTCCAGCCGATCCAGGACGCGATCCACTTCGTCAGCGGTGACGGGCCGGCGCTGGGGATCGCGGCGGAGAACTTCGGCGCGATCGCCACCGGGCTGGACAAGTTGGCCAAGAACTTCGCCGAGGTCGCCGACGAGTCGCTGAAGGACTGGGAGGGCAACGCGAGCAACGCGGCGAAGACGGCGCTGGGCGAGTTCGCGCACGGCATCGAGGGCGTCGCCGGGAAGTCCGGCGACCTGGCCAGGATGCTGCAGCTCAACAGCATGCTGATGAGCTTCGTCGAGGACCTGATCAAGGCCATCCTCACCGAATTCGTGACCTGGCTGATCCTGCTCTGGGTGCCGGCGCTGGCCGCCGCGGTGCCGACCTGTGGGGCCTCGCTGTCCGCCGCCGCCCCGGTGACCGAGGTCAAGGCCGCCCAGACCACCGCGAAGACCACCCAGAAGGTGAACAAGCTGCGCGAGCTCCTGCAGAAGGTGCTCGACTGGCTCCGGAAGCTGCGGCAGAAGTTCGCCTCGACCACGCTGGGCAAGTCGCTGACGAAGATCGCGCAGGAGAACGAGGGCAAGGACCTGCTGCAGAAGGCCGTCGGCGACAAGGGCCTGATCGGCAAGCGCTGGGCGAAGGCCTTCGAGAACCCGGTGCTCGACGCCGCGGGCAAGGTCGACTACAAGAAGACGATGCTGAAGGCCGGCGCCACCGAAGCGCTCAAGAAGGGTGGCGAGGCGGCGGTCAAGGGCGTGCTCGGCTTCAACCCGGCCAACCCCGGTGACAACCCCGCCAAGACCGTCAACGACCACCTCGGCAAGCTCAACAGCCACGTCAAGAACGCGAAGAAGACGAGCGGCTACGACGGGACGGGCCGGGACCAGTCCGTCGAGGAGACCCGCGAAGACCTGGACTTCTGACGATGCAGACGCTCTTCACGATCGGCGTCCTGGTGGTCGTGGCCGGGGTGGCCGCCGCGATCTGGTGGCGTTCGCAGCGGAAGGCCGCCGCGAGCCGCGCGGACCACTGGTTCAGGGCGTTCGCGGCGGAACGGGGTGGCACGTTCAGCGACGGCTCCCCCACCTTCGGCGTCTTTCACCCGACCGGGCGACCGCTGACGGGCGCGCCGGAAGACCCGTGGGTCGAGTTCCGCCTCGGGAGCCGGCCGGTGCTCGCGATCGACACGCGGGAGTCGTACCGGAACTTCGACGACCACATCCACTTCCGCGACCTCCACGTGACGCAGGTGCGCGTGCCGCCGGGCCCGGAGCTGCGGATCGTCCCGGGCCGGCCGGTCTCGATGCCGACGCTACCGCCGGACTCGGCGCTCGACGCCGAGCTGGCCCGCTGGCTGGCGGCGAACCCGCGGTTCGCGCAGCGGGAGGTCGTCGTCGAGAACGGGGCGGCGCGGACCTGGGGGCCGGGCTGCGCGACGCGGCAGAACGTCACCGCCGAAGCGGCCTACCTCGCCGAGCTGGCCGATCACCTGCCCGCGGCGCTGTGGAACCTCAGCGGCGGCGTGTCGTGAGGTGGGTCAAGCCCGCCGACAGGGCGAACACCAGCCCGAGACCGACGACGTAGGGCCCGGCCAGCAGGGCGAACCCCGCGCCGATGTTGGCGTCGGGCTGATCCGACGTCGCCCGGAAGCCGATGGCGCCGACCGACAGCAGGATGGCGCCCGCGGTGATCAGCACGACGGCGATCACCGTGAGGCGCTTCGTGACGGACGTCATGTCTTCATGGTGCCCGGGGCGGCGCGGATCCGCCGGATCAACGCCGCCCCGGGCGTGGGGTCAGAAGGAGGGCAGGAGCTTGCCCGGGACGCCGTTGACCGACTGGATCAGGCCGAGCACCGGCACGCCCAGCGGCGCGAACGTCCAGATGTTGTTCAGGCCGCTGGTGTCCGGCTCGTCGACCACGACGACACCCGGGGTGTCGGCCAGTGCGGGGGCGGCCGCGCCGAACAGGGCCGCTCCGGTGAGGATCGCGGCTCCGGCCGCGCGGGCGAGGCTCTTCTTCATGGCGGGCACCCTTTCAGGAGACGGCGGTGACGAGGCCGAAAACGGGGGCGAGCAGGCCGACCGGCTGGCCGAGCGGACCGAGGACACTGCCGAGGTCGACGCCGGGGACCAGCCAGCCGGAACCGTCCGTCGGGTCGGCACTGGCGACGCCGCCGGCCAGGCCGGTCAACGCCGTGGCCGCGGCGAGCGGCAGCAGCACGCGGGCAGCGAGACGTTTCATGCTTTTTCCTTTCCTAACAAGGGTATTCAGCGCAGGACCGTCTTGATCGGCACGATGGTCCCGTCCGGGATCCACTGGCCCGCGTAGTCGCGGTCCATGATCATCCCGGTCGCGTGGGGTTCACCCGGGTTCATCGGCATGGCGTTGACCTGGGCGGCGGCGAAGAGCTGGACGTCACCCGCCGTCCCGCCGGCCCCCAGCCAGTTCCGGAAGCCGCCGAAGGTCGGGCTTTCGCCGCCGAAGCGGTTGCCGGCCGCGACGGCGTACCCGACCGCGGTCGCTTCCCGCGGGTCGAACCGCAGCGGCAGCGAGGCACTCGCCACGGCGTTGACGATCGGCCCGTTCAGCAGCCACGGCGCCAGGTAGAGCCCGTACTGGTGGGTGGGCTCGAGGCGTTGCCGCTCGGCCGCGCGCGTCATCGCCGTGTACCCCGGTGCCCAGCCGGAGACGACGACGAGCGCGGTGTCCGGCCCGGCGTCCGGCCGCACCGCCAACCCGGTGCGCGCCGCGGTTTCCCGCACCAGCTTCGCGGCCGCGGCACCCCGGGGTGAGTCGTCGGCGACCAGCGTGACGGCCGAGGGTTTGCGGCCGGCGAGGAACTCGACCAGCTTGACCAGCGCTCCCCCGTCCTCCGGGGCCAGCGCGTCGGAGGGGCACGCGGCCAGCACGTCGGCGCGGCCGGCGACCAGGCCGCCGAGCGCCGCCGACGCGCATTCGGGCGCGTCCGCGTCCGCGATCGAAGGGCCGGGCGCGGTGCCCGCGTCGACCTCGACGACCGTGGTCGTGCCGCCGCGGTGGATCTCCAGGTCGCTGCGCCCGGGCGGCAGGTCGACGTCGGCCCAGGTGCCCTCCGCGCCGGGCCGGGCCACCGCCTTGCCGATCAGGCCGCCGCGGACGCCGGCGGCGAGGTCGTCGCCCGCGCTCGCCGGGAAGTGGACGACGTTGTGCCCCGGCCGCTGCGGGCTGACCAGCACCGGAACGCCCGCGTCGGCGAGCAGCGGCACACCCGGCACGGGCAGCGGCGGGGGTGCCGGGATCGCGCCGAGCGCACTCCAGGCGAGGAACGCGAGAGCGACCCCGGCCGCGCCGACGCGGTAGGCGCGGGCCCGCAGCACCGCCGCGAGCCCGCTCACCACCACGGGCAGCACCACCACGGCCACCACCACGAGCCCGGAGACCGTCGTGACCAGCCGCCGGTCGAACCCGAGCCCGGACAACCCGAACCGCACGGCCCCGGCGACGACGAACAACCCGCCGAGGGTGATCGCCAGCGGCCCGGGCCGGACGGACGGCGTCGCCACCGGGCCGGCCAGCGCGAAGCCGAACCACACGGCCGCACCGGCGACGAACACGGAGTCGAGCGCGAACCCGACACCGGTGCCGCCGAGCGACGTCTCGAGCACGACCAGCGCCAGCAGTGCGACCGACGCCCAGCGCCCGGCTCGCGGCCACCGCCCGAGCACGGGCACGGCCGCCGCCAGCGCGACGTGCACGACCAGCGCGACGGCGTTGACGCCGACCGCGAGCCCCGAAACGACGGCCAGCAGCGCCGACAGCCCGCCGAGGCCGGACAGCGTCCACCGCTGCGCCCGCGTCGGCTCCCCCGCCGTCGGCCGCAAGAGGCCGCCGCCGGCGAGGACCGCCGTCGAGAGGAGCAGCGCCAGCCGCAGGACGAGCGCGAGCGCGTCCACTGTGGACGAACCGGTCCCCGGGTGGTGGTGGTCCATGGGTCTACCTGACGTCCGCGTCCGCGACCACGAACAGCTCGGAGTGCGGCTTCGCGTTGCCGAACGCTCCGTGCGGCCACGACTTGCGGTTGAAGTTGATGCCGACCTGCCCGGTGAACTCGTCCCGGAAGTTCTGGTCGACCGAGACCTTCCCGTCCGGCCCGAGGCTCAGCAGGTTGACCTTGTGGTCACCGTCGAGCCCGGACCGCGCGACGAAGTAGTTCGACACCGCGAGGTGCTGCGGCGACGTCGTTTCGTGGTAGAAACCGTCGCTGCCGAGCACGAAGTTGTCGTAGGCGCCCCAGTGCGGGCCCGCGCCCGGCGTGCCGGGGTTGATCGGGGCCGCGCCGACGACGGCCGGCAGGTCGCCGCCCCCGCCCTGCTGCGCCTTCGCCTTGGTGTCGACCCGGCCTTCGATGTCCTCGACCCGGTCGCCGGCGTCGACCAGCTTCTGGATGTCGAGCACGTAGACACCGCCGGTGGTGCCGGGGTCGTCGGCCGAGAGGGTGCCCTTCTGCCGCCCGACGATCGCGCGGTACAGGTACTTGTCGTCCGGGCTAGTCTGGATCCAGCCGCCGTTCGAGCTGCCGCCGTTGGAGTCGTTGTTCGCGTAGATCGCCTTGTTGGCGGCGCCGTCGTCGAACACCTCGATCCAGTGCGGCTCGGCCGCGGTGATGTCCGGCGTGTAGAACACCGCGCCGCCCTGCATGGTCTGGGCGAACGCGCCCTTGTGGCCCGGCAGGTTGGTCACCGTGGTCTCCATGACCGCGCGGCTCTCGGCGTGCAGCGGGTCGGCCGGGTCGGCACGCGGGCCGTCCGGCAGGTAGGACACCGCCTTCAGCTTCGGGTGGTTGCGGTCGGAGATGTCCCAGGTCCGCACGGTCGGCCGGCGCAGGTACGGCGACGGCTGCTTCACCGGGTCGAGGATGATGTTGCGCGGCTCGGCGTAGTCGCTCGTGACGAGCGTGTTCAGGTCCTCGCGGGCCTGGATGCCGTGCGGGTTGGCGCAGGTCGGCTTGCCCAGCTGCGGCAGGTTGTCGCACAGCTTGGCGTTGTCGCCCTGCGGGGTCGCGGCCGGGGACTCCGAGAGCACCTGCGCGTTCTGTCCGAAGTGGACGACCTCGCCGGGGCTGCCCGCGAAGCCGTTGCCGACCTGGGTGGAGCCGTCGGCGTAGGCGTGCGGCCCGGGGGCGACCGGGCCGCCCATGTACGTGCCGTACGCGGTGCCGTCCTTGAGGACCCAGTAGGCGTCCGGAACGCTCCCGCCGAGGGTGTTCGTCGGCAGGCTGACGCCCTTGAGCTTCAGCTGCGGCAGCGCGCTGACGTCGAAGGCGTACGTCGCGGCGGCGAACAGCGCCCCGGCGTAGATCGTGTCGCCCTTGTGCCACACGTACTGCATGTGATGCGGCTCGTTCTCGACCAGCGGGCCGACGGTGGCGGTGTTGACCACCTTGCCGTACGCCGGCGAACCCGGCGTCGCGTCGATGACCGCGAGGAAGTCCGGGCCGGGCAGGGCGTTCTTCAGCTTGTTCAGCCCGCCGCCGAGGGTGCCGGGCAGGTTCTTGACGTCCTTGACCAGTGTGTCGGCGATGTTCTCGTCGCCGGCCCAGACGAGCAGCCACTTCTTGGGCGGGCCGCTCTCCGCACGGGCGAGGTCCTTGGTCACCAGGTGGTTCTGCACCCAGTACTGCTTGCCGTCGGACGCGGTCTTCGCATCGGTGACGGTCCGGACGTCGGCGTAGGCGCCGGTGGCCGAACCGGTGTACGTGACCGCGCCGGCCGCGAGGGCCAGAGCCGCGGCGCCGGTCACCACCTTCCGCCACCGGCCAGGGCGCAACGGGGTCGTTCGCATGGTTCTCCCAGTTCTCACGGATGGAAACCGTTGGGGCACAACGGAAAGCTGACGTCAGCCGACCTGGACGGGATATTCGCCCCAAGCGAGCGAACGGTCCAGCCGTGATCAAAGAATGAGAACCGGCACGAACGGGTCAATCTCCCACGAAGTGAGCCGATTTGACGGGCACCACTGAGCCGAACAGGTGAGCGGGGCCAGCTAGCCCAACCGGCGGCGTCACGGTTGGTCACAATGGCGCAGCCCCGGCGCCTGAACGCCGGGGCTGCTCGTTATTCATTCGTTATAATTGCCGGAAACTCCGGTCACTGCTGGTTGCGCAGCTTCGCCGCCAGCCGGTCGATCTCGGCGTCCAGGTCCGACTCCCGGCGCGCCCGCGCCGTGCGGTCGGCCTCCTCGATGCTGTCGACCCGCGTCCGGAGGTTGTACTCGGTCCGCTGCAGCCAGACGTCGTTGTCGGCGGTGTCCTGCCGCTCCCGCAGCGTGACGTGCTTGTCGTGCAGCCGGCGGGCGACCTCGACCTGCCGGGAAACGAGCACGTCGTACGCGGTCGAGCCGCTCATCAGCTTCGTCAGCACCGGCATGCAGTCGATCGCGATCAGGAGCAGCCGCACGAGCCACTGGGCCGCGAACACCAGCGCGCTGCGGTCCGACAGCCGGCCGAGCGCTTCGTCCTCGTCGAGGATGCCGATCGTGCCCTGGTGCTCGCGCATCGACGTCACCTTCGCGGTGATGGCTTCGCTGACCTGCTGGCCGGCGGTCTGCCGGGCGCTGCCCACCTTCGCGGTCAACGCGTCGATGTTCGCGTTGGCCGCGGTCAGGTCGGCCTGCCGCTTCTCGAGCTGGTTGTCGGTGCGGAAGCGGTCCGCCACCTGCCGGTTCCGGTCGCATTCGGGGCCGTCGCCCGCGACCCCGGTGAGCCCCTCGCCCCGCGCGCCGCTGCACTCCGCGCGCGCCAGCTTCTCCAGCTGGTCCCACTGCGCGTAGAGGGCGTCGTACTCCGACTTCGCCGCGTCCCGGTTCTTGCCCGCCTTGTCCAGCTCCCGCTGCGCCGCGTCCGGCGAGTTCTTGATGGTCAGCTGGTAGTTCGCGCACTCGGGGGTGGTGAGCGCCGGCGCGCCGTCGGGGTTGCAGGTGCGGTACTGGCTCTCGTAGGCGGACAGCTCGTGCTGCCTGCCGTCGAGGACCTCCTTGTGGATGGCGGGCTGGAAGATCCACAGCAGCAGCGGTTCCGCGATCACGGCCCCCATCAGCAGCGAGATCACCAGCCGGGGCACGAACACCCGGGTCTTGCCCGCCCCGAGCATGCCGTGCGTGCTGGAGATCAGCCAGCCGTCGAAGCTGATGATGACGTAGGCCCACAGCGCGCCGGCCGGCAGCAGGAAGATCCACGGCACGGTCGACAGATCGCTGAGCGCCACCAGCAGCGACACCCCGGCGAGCAGGCCGGTGTTGAAGATGATGGCGCCGAGCCGGGTGTAGCGCGGCCGCTCTTCCGGCACCCAGTCGAGGATCTCCTCGCGGATCCCGGCCAGCGCCCGCAGCCGCCTGCCGAGCCCGCGGTGCGGGTCCACCGGCCGGTAGGTCCCCAGCGGGACGTCCGGGGGCAGGGCGCCCCGGGTGGGCGCCTCGGTGTCAACTGACATCCTCTTCCCTCACCCCGGTGTCGTCGTCTTCGCCGTCGTCTAGAGCGCCCTGCTGCGCGGGCGGCGCCGAGGAGCCCCGCTCCAGCCGCTCGCGCGAGGGGGCCCCGGTCAGCTTGGTGATCAGCATGTTCGGGTCGAGGTTCGTCATGTCGAGGTAGCCGTGCTTGCCGAGCTCCCGGATCACCTCCAGGGTGATCTCCTCCTTGCGCCGGGTCTCCGCGCGTGCCAGGCCGTGGTCCTCCCGTCTCCACTTGCGCTCCTCGCGGGACTGCTCCCGTTCCCAGCGGCGCTGCTCGTTGCGGCGTTCGATCTCGTAGAGCCGTTCCTCGTGTTCGCGGTCGAACCGGGCCTGCCGGTCGGTGCGCTCGAGCTCGGCGCGGTGGCGGTTCTCGGTGAGCAACCGCTCGGCCAGATCCGTCGCGTCCAGCGAGCCGGCCACGTAGGCGTTGGCCAGCGCGCTGTCCGGGTTCTCGCGGATGATCTCGGCCAGCGCCGTGACCTCCGCGCGGTCGTGCCCGCGCTGCTCGCGGTCGAACGCCTTCCGGTCGGCCAGCCGGTCGAGCTCGTACCGCTGCTGCTCGATCCCGACGACCCCGGAGTGGTGGAGGCGGTCCCATTCCAGCTGCTGCTCGTGCGCCTGCCGTTCACTGCTCAGCAGGTGGTCGTGCCCGCTGCGGTCCCGCTCCAGGTACTGGTCGTGGTGCTGGCGCTCCTTGGTCAGCGAGTGGTCCAGGCGCTGCTGCGTCGTGTCCAGCTCGTGCTGGTACTCGAGGCTGCGGCGGTTGCCCATGAGCTGGCGCACTTCGTCCGGCGTCAGCACTTCGACGCTGCGCAGCTCCACGGCGATGCCGGAGATCACCGGCGGCTTCAGCGTGGTGAAGGCCTTGACCTGGGCGTTGACGTCCCGGCGGACTTCGTTGACCTCGTCGAGGCGGTACTTCAGGCCGAGCTCGAAGATCCGGTGGTGGCTCTTGAGGTAGGCCCGCAGCAGGGTCTGGGCGTCGCCGCGGCCTTCGCGCACGACGCTGACCGGGTTGGTCACCGTGCACACGAACGTGACGCGCATGGTGAAGTCTTCGGCTTCGGCGCACGGGATGGCCAGCTCGACGATCACCTCGGCGTCGCGGGTCAGGTCCACCAGGCTGACGTGCGTGGCGTTGACGACCTGTTCCTCGTCGAGGCGGCGCTGGGCGCTGTCGAGGACGTACTCGCCGTCGGCGCGGTAGACGAACACCTGGTGCGCGTTCGGCCGCGGCAGCTCGCCGTGCTCGCGGTATTCCTTGCGCCAGAAGAACTTCCCCTTCACCTGCGCGGGATCCAGGGAGCGTTGCTCGACGATCGGGTAGGACTCGGTCATGGCAGAGCGGCAGCCTCTCGGTGCAGGTGGGCGATCGCGGCGAGCAGGTGCTCGACCAGCGGGGAACTGTCCTTGCGGGTGCGGGCTTCGAACGCGGCGAAGTCCGCGCGGAGGAGGTCGGCTTCGCCGGGCGGCAAGGCCGCAGAGATGGCCAGCCCCAGCGAAGTCGCGACTGCGACGGGGTCGTCGCAGAGGTGCTTGAGATCGTCGAGGGCCGACCGCAGCACGGTCAGCGCCCGCTTGCGGGTCGGCCGGTTGCGCAGCACCGCGGCCCACAGCCGGCCCTGGACGGCCGCGGTCCGCTCCCCCGCGCCGCAGAGGTACGCGGTGGCGGCGTGGCGGCCGGAGATCCGGTCGTGCGCCGAGAGAACGGCGAGGATCGCCCGGATCGCGGCGCGGGCGTACGCCGGGGTGGCACCCGGCTTCGCCAGCTTCTTCAGCCGGCCGTCGAGCAACGTCAGTACGACGGCGGCGTCTTCGCTGCGCCGGGTGAGGGTGACGAACAGGCCGGCGAGGGCCACGTGGGCGTCGCCGGTGACCGTGTGGCTCTGCAGGATGAGCTGCCACAGGCGGTTCGCCGCCTCGTGCGGGTAGCGGGCGCCGAGCTCGCCGCTCAGCGCCATGGCCCCGGTCCACCGTTCGGCGGGCGTGCCGCGGCCGGCCCACCGGGCGGCGAGCTGAAGCGCCTCCGGAGCCAGGGCCTCGTCGTAGCTCAGCAACCACAGGACGTGCGTCGCGGTGGTCTGGCCCGCCCAGCCCTTCTGCCCGTCGGCCCACGGCGCCAGGATGTCGTCGACCTCGTCGAAGGCGTAGTTCGCGAGTTCGGCGAGACCGGCCGCGACCCGCAGGCTTTCCTGGGGCATCACTTCGTCGAGCCACGCGGCGACACCGTCCCAGAACGGGGCTTCTTCGCGGGCCCACAGCTCGGCCAGCACGAACCGGCGGTACCGCGGCTCCCGGAACCGGGGGCAGTGCCGGGCGACCCCGTCCGAGCCGGCCCGCTCGACCTTGATGAGGCTGTCCTCGGCGTACAGCTTCACCCGGTGCTGCCGGACCAGGTCCGGTTTCGGGCGTTCGAGCGGGTCCGGCTCCCCGGCCAGGACCGTCTCGGCGAGCTTCAGCTCGAGTTTTCCGAGGGCGGCCTCGAAGGTGCGCTGCCGCGTCCCGTCGAGGAAGGCCAGCGCGGTGACCGCCAGGTAGTCCCGCTCGTCCCGCTCTTCGTCGAACCAGGCCCGGACCCGGTCGTGGAGGGACGCGTCCAGCTTGGGCAGCGCGTCGCCGACCGTCGTCCCCTCGGTGAGGTCGGCCGCGACGGCCACCAGGTCGCTCAGCCGCCCGCCGTCGGGCCACGCCCGCAGGACCTGGGCGGTGAGCTCCACCGCGTCGTCGAGGCCGGCGAGCATGGCGCGCAGCACTTTCCCGAGGTCGGGCGGTTCCCAGCGCACCTGGGTCACGGCGTCGACTTCACCGGGCTCGGCCGGCGTGGTGGTGGTGACGACGAGGTAGGCATCCTGGTCGCGGACGCGGTCGCGGATCGTCCGCCACGTGAAGTCGACGTCGGCGGCCTTCCGCTCCGCGATGCGGTCGGCGACGATGTAGCCGCTCCCGGCCGTGTACTCGCGCTCGGCCAGTGTCTTCAGCGCGATCATCGGGGACAGCAGGTACAGCGGCCCGTGCGTGACCTCGCGCAGCAGCGCCGTCGCCCCGGCCCGCTTGCCGGTGCCCTGGCCGGCGTGCAGGCCGACGACGTGGTCCTTGCGCAGCGCGGCGAGGGCCTTGTCGTAGCAGGCGGGCGAAACGTAGTGGCTCAGCTCCGCGCGGACGTCGGCGTCGTCGAGCTTGCCGGTGGCCGCCTTGATCCGCGCCGGCCGCTGCGGGCCGGTGCCGAACCGGGCGCCGTCGGCGTAGATCGGGGCGTTGAACTGGTTCACCACGCAGGCGAGCCGTTCGGTGTCGTCGTCGCCGGGCGCCGGCTCCGGCACCTCGGCCGGCTTCTCCGCCGGTTCTTCCTCGTCGCTCATGAGCCGTGCTTGATCCCGAAGACCGCGTTCGGGGCGTCGACGTTGCCGTTGACCACGGTGATCGCCTCGGCGCGGTAGTGCCGGCCTGTCTCGGCGGTCACCCGGGTGCCCGGCGGATCCACCGGCTGCCCGGGCGGATCGGCCGAGAGGGAGGCGCCGTGCACGTCGTGGCCCGGGACCCGGAGCCAGGCCACGTCGGTGAACTCCTTGTGCCGCACCACGACTTCCCGGAACTCGCCCGGCTTCAGGGAGGTGTGGCGCTGGGCCACGACGTCGGTGTAGATCTGCCGCGACACGAGCACGGCCAGGCCGGCGTCCGGGAACGCCCGCAGGGCCGCGCGCAGCGGTGCGCTGTCGACGAGGCGGCTCACGCCCACGACGCCCTGCCCGGTCCAGCCGTTCGCGCCGGGCATCGCGACGCCGTGGTGGATCGCGATCCGGAGGCGCATCCGGGCGCCGGCCACGAGGTCGTGGTTGTGGTCGGCGAGCGCCGCGGCCAGCTCGCGGACGTAGTCGTCGGTGACGGCCGGTTCGGGCGTGCCCGCCGGGAGGATCGCCAGTTCGCCGTCGCCGGCGCCCTGCCGGTGCCAGGCCGTCCGGTCCAGGCCGCACCGGGCGGCGGCGGTGTCCGCGACGGCCAGCAGGCCGGACTGGATCGAAGCGTGCCGGCGGTCGTCCTGGCCGCCGTAGCCTTGTACGTCCATGGAAACGAGCAGGTGGCGGGAAAAATCGCGGCCGCGAGCCAAGGTACTTGTCCTTTTCGGAGGCGGTAGGAGGTGAGCGCAGAGTCTGCCTGCTCTCCGTGACCGAGACTCCGGAAAATTCCGCGATCTGCACCGGTTCGTTAGCCAGGATCAGCGAACGTCCTTAGCCCGTTCAGGTCAAGAATGGTTACTGTCCGGTATCGGTACGCGATGTAGTTCTTCTCCTTCAATTGACGGACAGCCAATTGGATCGCGTCCCGGCCGGCCCCGATCAGCTTGCCGAATTCGGGTTGCGAAAGCTGGATTCCCAGCCGGATCCCGGCCTCGCCGGGCGCGCCGTGGTGCACGGCGAGTTCGAGCAGCACCCGGGCGAGCCGCACCGCCGTGTCGTACCCGGCGAAGTCGAGGCGACGGCGGTTCGCCCAGTCGAGCCGGTCGGCGAGCATGTGGCAGACCACCCGCCAGGCTTCTTCCCGGCGCCGCAGGAAGAGCCGGAAGTGCTCCAGCGGGATCCGGTGCACCGTCATCGCCCGGCACGCCGTCACCGTGGCCGAGCGGGGGCCTTCCCGCAGCACGCCCATCTCGCCGACGAGATCACCGCTCACCCGGATGCCCAGCAGGCTTTCGGTGCCGTTGCGGTCCGCGGCGCTGACCTTGACGCAGGCCAGCCGGGGCTGTTTCCCGTGCCCGAGCAGGAAAACGTGGGTGCTCGGCTCGCCCTGGTGCAGCAGGACGGTCCCGGCGGGGCACGGTTTCGCGCTCCCCAGCGCCAGCAGTTCACCGGCCAGCGCACCCGGCAACCGGGACATGACCGTGCCGCCGGGCCATTCCGCGTTGTTTCCGCCCACGCCGTCGGCCGCCACGCCGCACCCCTCCTCCACGCGTCCCGGAACGACCACCGATCCGGTTTCCGTGCCCGCGAGCCCCCCTCGCGCACCCTAGACAAATACCCGCGACGGAGGCGGTTTGTCGATGCCGCGAAAAAGGCGCGGCCCGCATCGCGGACCGCGCCGGGGTAATACGGCGGAATTCGTGGGAAGGGCCGGGGAAACCCCGGTTTCCGGAGCGGCCCGGCTCAGAGTTTGGCGCCGCAATCGGAACAGAACAGCGCTCCCGGCTTGTTGCTCTCGCTGCCGCAGCCGCCGCAGGTGACCTTGAGGGCCAGCGACGTGCCGCACGACGAGCAGAACTTGCCGCCGTCGGCCTTGAGGCCACAGCCCGGGCAGGTGACCTTCGCGCGGGTGTCGATGTCCAGGTCCGACGTCCAGTCCTTCTCGCGGGCCTTCTCCCAGATCTGGTCGCGCTGGGCCGACGCCTGGGCACGCGAGATCTCCTCGGCGACGCTGGGCGAGCAGCGCAGGCACTGGCCGATCTCCTCGTTCCAGCACTGGTCGTGGCACATCCAGTCGCCGCAGCCGCGGCACTGGCGGAAGCTCGGCGTGATCTCCTCGACCGCCGCCGCCAGTGCCTTGTCCTTGGCCGGCGAGTTCGTCGCGCGGTCGTAGCGCCACTGGTCGGCCGAATTGCTGAGGTCGCGCAGCGTCCCGCCGAAGAACGAGCCCACCGCGCGGAGCACGCTCCGGCCGGTCTCGATGTTGTCGCGCTGGAAGGCGGAGCGGAAGCCGTTGCCGCAGCGTTCACAGCGGAACTCGAACTGGTACCCCTGCGTGTTCGAGAGGTCCGAGAAGTTGTCCGTGAAAGGCACAGAGTCAGCCACGGCCCATCTTGGCCGCGCCGCCGCGGCCGCCGGGACGAGACATTTGCCGACAACGGCCCGGCTACCGGCCGTCACGGGCCACCGGAAACGCCGGCGGCAGGTCCTGACCGAAGAGCTGCCCGGAAGGCGGCTGATCGTCCGGTGCCGAACTGGTAGACGAGAGGGATGCCGATCTTGACTCGCCGGATGCGCGCGCTCGCCGTCACCCTCGCCGCCTCGGCCGCCCTCGCCGTTCCTGCGCCCGCGCAGGCCACCACGCCCGGCGCGTTCGTCGCGCTCTCCGACGTCGCGCCGTCGATCCTGCAGGACATCCGCTACGACACGCGGCACAACTTCGTCGGCCGGCGGATCGACGGGTACCGCCAGCCGCTGTGCATCCTGACCCGGCAGGCCGCCGAAGGGCTGCGGAAGGCGCAGGCGCAGCTGGTCCGGCAGGGTTACACGCTCAAGGTGTACGACTGCTACCGGCCGCAGCGCGCCGTCGACCACTTCGTGCGGTGGGCCGAGGACCTCGCCGACGAGAAGATGAAGGCGGAGTTCTACCCGAACGTCGCCAAGGACCGGCTCTTCGCCGACGGCTACATCGCCGAGAAGTCCGGGCACAGCCGCGGCAGCACGATGGACCTCACGCTCGTCCGGATCCCGCCGCCGTTCCAGCGGCCGTACCGCCCGGGCGAGCCGCTCGAGGCGTGCTTCGCGCCGCGGGACCAGCGCTTCCCCGACAACACCGTCGACATGGGTACCGGCTACGACTGCTTCGACCCGCTCGCCCACACCGACAACCCGGCGATCACCGGCGTCGCCCGGCAGCACCGCGACCTGCTGCGCTCGACGATGGCCGCGGCGGGCTTCCGCAACCTGCCCGAGGAGTGGTGGCACTTCACGCTGAACGGTGAGCCGTTCCCGGACACCTACTTCGACTTCCCGGTGTCCCGGGCCGCCCTGCACTGACCGACGAAAGCGCCCCGGTCCACAGTGGACCGGGGCGCTTTCGCGTGCGTCAGGCCGCGCGGCGACGGCGGCGGGCGCCGAACACCAGGCCGCCACCGAGCCCGAGGGCGATCAGCGCGAGCGCGCCGAGGCCGAGCGCGTCGACACCGGTGCTGGCCAGGCCGGAACCGCCGCTCTGGCCACCGCCCGTCCCGCCCGGTGCGCCGGTCGTGGACGTCGGCGTGACCGCGGTGCAGTCAGCGGGGTTGACCGGCACCGTCGGCAGGGGCGCGTCGCCTTCCTCCGCGTCGATCCGCAACAGGCTGTGGTTCTCCGGCGGGCCCCAGACACCGACCCACATCGGGTTCTCGTACTTGATCTTCCAGCCCGCCGGAGGCAGCAGGTACAGCTGGAACTCCGGCCCGGGCGCGACGTCGAGGAACTCGAAGTGGCCCTTCGCGTCGGTGGTCCGCTCGCCGGCCACCGGGCAGTGCTGGTCGGACACCAGCACGACCTTGACCCCGGCCAGACCCTGCTTCACCTGGCCCTGGTCGTCGAAAACGCCGATGTTGCCCTCGACGACGGCCTTGCCGCCCGGGACCGCCGCCTGCGTGAAGGTGTCCGCGTGGTTTTCGGTGTCGACCTCCTCGTAGCCGAAGTCGCAGGCGGCCATGACGAATCCACGGTTCAACGCCGCCTGCGGGACGGCCTCGGACACGTCGATCACGCGGGTCTCCCCGGCGGCGATCGTCACCCCGTCCCGGGCGAGGTCGCCCCAGCCGGGAGTACGGCCGCTGAGCATGTAGGGGTCGCCGATGCGGTTGCACGCGGCCACGATGCCGACGAGCGGGATCGGCCCGGAGTTGGCCAGGGTCACCGAGACGTGCGCGAGCTCGCCGACCTGGTAGCTGTCCTTCGTGAACTTCATCGAGGCCTTGAGCGCGCCGTTCAGCGGCGGTGCGCCGCGCAGGTCCAGCTTCGTGCCCTCGCCGACGTGGACGGTGCGCCAGGGGAACAGCCAGCCGTCGACCACCTCACCACCGAGGTAGTAGTCCGCGGCCGGGACCTTGAACGTGAGATTGCCCTTCGCGTCACTCGTCGCGGTGAAGCTGACATTGCCGTGCACGTACCGCAGGGTGAGCTTGATCCCGCCCAGCTCTTCGCCGCTGTCGCGCGTGCCGCTGCCGTTCTTGTCCCCGTACACGACACCCGACGCCTCGCCGGGCGCCGTGGTGACCTTCGCCGAGGTTCCGAACTCGGAACTGACGGTGAAGCCGGTTTTGTCGAAGAAGATGCCCCGGACGGTCACGGTGTCCTGCCGGACGTCCCGGACGTGCCCGACGCCCGTCTGCTCGAAGGACTGCCCGGGCTCCAGCCTGATCCCCTGCCCCGAACTCAAGTCGCCCCAGGATCCGTAGGTCACCTCGAGATCGGTCGGCTTGTCGGTGAACTGGTAGACGTTGACGCCTTCCGCGGCGACATCGCCGACGTTCGTCAGCTTGACCGTGAAGCGGACATCGTCGGCGGACGTGTAGACGTCCTTGTCGAGGCCGATCGAGACGGCGACCCGCGGGCGTGGCGCCGGCTCGTCCTGCGGCTGCGCCGCCGCGGGCTTGTTCTCCGGCTGGGTGGAACTCGGCGCCGGCGCCTCCGAAGTCGCCGGCGCCTCCGATGCGGACGGCGCTTCCGATGTGGACGGCGCTTCGGACGTCGCCGGCGCGGTGGACGCCGGCGTCGGGTCTTCCGCGGCCGCCGGGCCGGCGAACACGCTGGTCAGCACGGCCGCGGCCGTCAACGCCGCGAAACCGCGCGCGAGAGATCTCGCGCTTCCGGATTTGTTCACGAGCAATCACCCCTGTGGTGGAACACTGTTTCACTCATGACGGCTGGGAAGGTGGGCCGCGCCCGACGTCAGGCTGCGCGGCGACGCCGGCGGGTGCCGAACACCAAGCCGCCACCGAGCCCGAGGGCGATCAGCGCGAGCGCGCCGAGGCCGATCGCGTCGACGCCGGTGCTGGCCAGCCCGGAGCCGCCGCTCTGGCCACCGCCAGTGCCGCCCGGTGCGCCGGGAGCGCCGGTCGTGGACGTCGGGGGCACGGCAGTGCAGTCCGCCGGGTTGGTGGGGACCACGGGGAGCGGCGCGTCACCTTCCTCGGCCCGGATCGTCAGCCGGCCGGGGCGGTTCTCCGGGGCGAAGACGTCGGCCCAGGTCGGGTTGTCGTACTTGATCTTCCAGCCCTTGGGCGGCAGGAGGTAGAGACTGTAGTCAAGCCCCGGAACCAGCTTGTGGAATTCGAAGTGCCCCTTCTCGTCCGTCGTCTGCTCGCCGATGACCGGGCAAGCCTGCGCGGCGGTCAGCACGACCTTGACCCCGGGAACGCCGCGGACGACCTGCCCCTGATCGGAGATGACTTCCACGTCGCCGATCAGGGCACCGACACCGCCGGGCACCGCGGCCCGCGTGTTCGCCTCCACGTGGTTCTCGGAGTCGACTTCGGAGTACCCGAAGTCGCAGGCGGCCGCGACGAAGCCGCGGTTGAACGCGGCCTCCGGCACCGTGTCGGTGACGTCGAAGACGCGCGTTTCCCCGGCGCCGATCGTCACCCCGCGCGTCCAGACCAGATCCCCCCAGCCGGGGCCGTCGCCCTGCAGGATGTACGGGTTGCCCACCCGGTTGCAGCCGGCCACGATCCCGACGAGCGGGATCTTGCCCGAGTTGGCCAGCGTGACGGTCAGGTGCGCGGTGTCGCCGACCTTGTAACTGTCCTGGGTGAACTTCATCGACGCCGTGAGCGCGCCGTTCAACGGCGGTGCGCCGCGCAGGTCCAGCTTCGTGCCCTCACCGATGTGGACGATGCGCCACGGGAACAGCCAGCCGTCGACCACGTCGCCACCGAGGTAGTAGTCCGCGGCCGGGACCTTGAACGTCAGGTTGCCCTTCTCATCGCTCGTCGCGGTGTACGTGACGTCGCCGTGTACGTACCGCAGGGTGAGCTTGACCCCGGCCAGCTCTTCACCGCTGTCGCGGGTGCCACTGCCGTTCTTGTCGCCGTACACGACACCCGACGCCTCACCGGGGGTCCGGACGACCTTCGCCGACTCGTCGAAGGTCAGGTTGGAAGGGGAGCCGGAACCGTCGAACACGACGCCCCGGAAGCGCACGGTGTCCTTGCCGATGTCCCGGATGTGCCCGGTCATCGCCAGCTCGTACGTCTGCCCCGGCTCGAGCTTGACCCCCCGCCCGTAGGACGTCAGGTCGTACCAGCCCGGCACCGGGCCGACCTGCAGATCGGTCGGCTGGTCGAGGTGCTGGATGACCCAGACACCGGTCGCGGTGGCGTCACCGGTGTTCGTCAGCCTGAACGTGAAGTGGATGTCCTCGTCGGACGCGTGCTCGCCCCCGAAGCCGATGACCGAGACCTCGATGCGCGCGCGTGGCGCGGGCTCGTCCTGCGGCTGCGCCGCCGCCGGCTTGTTCTCCGGCTGGGTGGAACTCGGCGCCGGTGCCTCCGAGGTGGCCGGCGCTTCCGAAGTGGACGGCGCTTCGGACGTCACCGGCACAGTGGACGTCGGCGTCGGCTCGTCCGCCGCCGCCGGGCCGGCGAACACGCTGGTCAGCACGGCCGCGGCCGTCAACGCGGCGAAACCGCGCGCGAGAGATCTGACACCCCTGGATTTGTTCACGAACAGTCACCCCTGATTACCCGCTGGAAACGCGCAAAGCCCCCGAACCGCGTGAACCGGCTCACTCTAGCCGCAATCGAGGTGGGTGAATACCCGGTTGGGTGACGAAAAGAGGAAAGGCCCCCGCCGGACACCCGGCGAGGGCCTTTCTCGTGACTCAGCTTCAGCGGAAGTCGCGGCCGAAGTCGTAGTCGTCCAGCGGCACCGCGGCACCGGTACCCGTACCGAACACGTCCGGGGTGTAGTAACCGTCGTCGTAGGACGGGATCGCGTACGCCGCGACCCTGGCCTCCTCGGTCGGCTGCACCTGGATGTTGCGGTACTTGTTGATGCCCGTACCGGCCGGGATCAGCTTACCGATGATCACGTTCTCCTTGAGGCCCACGAGCTTGTCCGAGCGGCCGTTGATCGCCGCGTCGGTCAGGACTCGCGTGGTCTCCTGGAACGAGGCCGCCGACAGCCACGAGTCCGTGGTCAGCGACGCCTTCGTGATACCCATCAGCACCGGACGGCCCGAAGCCGGCTCGCCGCCCTCGGCGACCGCGGCCCGGTTCGTCGCCTCGAACTTGGTCCGCTCGGGCAGCTCGCCCGGCAGGAAGTCCGTGGCACCGGAGTCGATGATCGTCACCCGGCGCAGCATCTGCCGGACGATGACCTCGATGTGCTTGTCGTGGATGGACACACCCTGGGCGCGGTACACCTTCTGGACCTCGTCCACCAGGTGGATCTGCGCCTCGCGCGGCCCCATGACCCGCAGCACCTCGTGCGGGTCCGGCGTGCCCTCGAGCAGCTGCTGTCCGACGTGCACGTGGTCGCCGTCGCCCAGCGGGCCGTTCGGGGTGTTCGCGAGCCGCTGCCGCTTGGACAGCTTGTCGAAGACGATTTCCTCGCCCCCGTCGTCCGGGATGAGGGTGATCTTCCAGAACCGCTCGCTCTCCTCGATCCGCACGCGGCCGTCGACGTCGGCGATGGGCGCCTTGCCCTTCGGGACGCGGGCCTCGAACAGCTCCTGGACACGCGGCAGACCGGTCGTGATGTCGTCACCGGCCACACCACCCTGGTGGAACGTACGCATCGTCAGCTGCGTACCCGGCTCACCGATCGACTGGGCGGCGACGATACCCACCGCCTCGCCGACGTCGACGAGCTGACCGGTCGCCATCGAGCGGCCGTAGCAGGTCGCGCAGATACCGACGGCCGACTCGCAGGTCAGCACCGAGCGGACCTTGACCTTCGAGATGCCGCTGCCGAGCAGCTTCTCGATGGCCGGGTCGCCCAGGTCGTCGCCGGCGTTCAGCACGACGTTGCCCTTGGCGTCCACCGCGTCCGTCGCGAGGTTCCGCGCGTACACCGACGTCTCGACGTGCTGGTCGCGCAGGACCTTGCCGTCGCCGATGTCCTCGCCGATCGGCATCATGATGCCGCGGGTGGTGCCGCAGTCGATCTCGCGGACGATGACGTCCTGCGAGACGTCCACCAGACGCCGGGTCAGGTAACCCGAGTCGGCGGTCCGCAGCGCCGTGTCCGCCAGGCCCTTCCGGGCACCGTGCGTCGCGATGAAGTACTCCGCCACCGACAGGCCTTCACGGAAGTTGGCCTTGATCGGACGCGGGATGTACTCACCCTTCGGGTTCGACACCAGGCCACGCATCCCGGCCAGCGACCGGACCTGCGTCATGTTACCGGCGGCGCCCGACTTCACGATCATGGCGATCGGGTTGTCGTCCGGCAGCGCCGTCTCCATGATCTTGTGGACCTCTTCGGTGGCCTGCGTCCACACCTTGACGAGCTCGTTGTTGCGCTCGGCGTGCGACAGCTGACCGCGCTGGTAGCGCTTCTCCACCTGGGAGGCCTTGCCCTCGTACTCGTCGAGGATGGCCTTCTTGCCCACCGGGGTGAGCACGTCCGAGATGGCGACGGTGACACCCGACCGGGTCGCCCAGTAGAAGCCGGCGTCCTTCAGCTTGTCCAGGGTCTGCGCGACCTGGGTCATCGAGTACCGCTCGGCGAGGTCGTTCACGATCGCGGCCTGCCGCTTCTTCGGCATCGGCTCGTTGATGAACGGGTAGTCCGCCGGCAGCAGCTCGTTGAACAGCACGCGGCCCAGGGTCGTCTCGGCCAGCCACGCCTTGCCCGGCTCCCAGCCCTTCTCCGCCAGCGCCGGCTCGTCGGCTTTGGCCGGCTGCCGGTCGGTGATGCGGATCTTGACCGGGGCGTGCAGGCTCAGCGCCTTGCGGTCGAAGGCCATGATGGCCTCGGCCGGCGACGAGTACGCGTTGCCCGCGCCCTCGGCGTTCTCGTTGAGGCGGGTCAGGTGGAACAGACCCGTGACCATGTCCAGCCGCGGCATGGCGAGCGGACGGCCCGACGCCGGCGACAGGATGTTGTTCGCCGACAGCATCAGGATCCGGGCCTCGGCCTGCGCCTCGGCCGACAGCGGCAGGTGCACCGCCATCTGGTCACCGTCGAAGTCCGCGTTGAACGCCTCGCAGACCAGCGGGTGCAGCTGGATGGCCTTGCCTTCGACCAGCTGCGGCTCGAAGGCCTGGATGCCGAGGCGGTGCAGGGTCGGCGCGCGGTTCAGCATCACCGGGTGGCCGGTGATGACCTCTTCCAGCACGTCCCACACCTGCGGCCGCGAGCGCTCCACCATCCGCTTGGCGGACTTGATGTTCTGCGCGTGGTTCAGGTCGACCAGCCGCTTCATGACGAACGGCTTGAACAGCTCGAGCGCCATGTCCTTCGGCAGGCCGCACTGGTGCAGCTTCAGCTGCGGGCCGACGATGATGACCGAACGGCCCGAGTAGTCGACGCGCTTGCCGAGCAGGTTCTGGCGGAACCGGCCCTGCTTGCCCTTGAGGAGGTCGGACAGCGACTTCAGCGGCCGGTTGCCCGGGCCGGTGACCGGACGCCCGCGGCGGCCGTTGTCGAACAGCGCGTCGACGGCCTCCTGCAGCATCCGCTTCTCGTTGTTGACGATGATCTCGGGCGCGCCGAGGTCGATCAGCCGCTTGAGGCGGTTGTTCCGGTTGATGACCCGGCGGTACAGGTCGTTCAGGTCGGAGGTCGCGAAGCGGCCACCGTCCAGCTGCACCATCGGGCGCAGGTCCGGCGGGATCACCGGGACGGCGTCGAGCACCATGCCGCGCGGGTCGTTGCCGGTGGCCTGGAAGGCCGCGACGACCTTGAGCCGCTTCAGCGCGCGGAGCTTCTTCTGCCCCTTGCCGTTGCGGATGGTGTCGCGCAGGCTCTCGGCCTCGGCGTTGACGTCGAACTCGGTGGCCAGCTTCTGGATGGCCTCCGCGCCCATGCCGCCGGTGAAGTACTCGCCGTAGCGGTCGACGAGCTCGCGGTAGAGCAGCTCGTCGGCGATCAGCTGGCGGGTGTCGAGCTTCGTGAAGGTCGTCCAGACCTCCTCGAGGCGGTCCAGCTCGCGGCCGGCGCGGTCGCGCAGCTGGCGCATCTCGCGCTCGCCGCCCTCCTTGACCTTGCGGCGGACGTCGGACTTGGCGCCCTCCGCCTCCAGCGCGGCCAGGTCGGCTTCGAGCTTCTGCGCGCGGGCTTCGATGTCCGCGTCACGCTTGGTCTCGAGGTTCTTGCGCTCGACGCCGATCTCGTTCTCGAGGGTCGGCAGGTCGTTGTGGCGCAGCTCCGTGTTCACGCCGGTGATGACGTAAGCAGCGAAGTAGATGATCTTCTCGAGGTCCTTCGGCGCCAGGTCCAGCAGGTAGCCGAGGCGCGAGGGAACACCCTTGAAGTACCAGATGTGGGTGACCGGGGCGGCCAGCTCGATGTGGCCCATCCGCTCGCGGCGCACCTTGGCGCGGGTCACCTCGACGCCGCAGCGCTCACAGATGATGCCCTTGAAGCGGACGCGCTTGTACTTGCCGCAGTAGCACTCCCAGTCCCGGGTCGGGCCGAAGATCTTCTCGCAGAAGAGGCCGTCCTTCTCGGGCTTGAGCGTCCGGTAGTTGATGGTCTCCGGCTTCTTGACCTCGCCGTACGACCACTGACGGATGTCGTCGGCCGTGGCGAGACCAATGCGGAGCTCATCGAAGAAGTTGACGTCCAGCACGTCTTAATCCCCTTGGGGTTGTATCGGCTAGAGAGGGGTCGGCGGTGGAGCGGGGACCTGTGTCTCACTCGGGAGGCAGGTCCCCGCTCGACACCGGATCAGTGCACGACGTCGTCCACCGAGGGCGACTCGTTGCGGGACAGGTTGATGCCGAGGTTCGCCGCGGCGCGCTCGAGGTCCTCGTCGTCGGAGTCGCGCATCTCGATCGCCGCACCGTCGCTGGAGAGCACCTCGACGTTGAGGCACAGCGACTGGAGCTCCTTGAGGAGCACCTTGAACGACTCCGGGATGCCCGGCTCGGGGATGTTCTCGCCCTTGACGATGGCCTCGTACACCTTGACGCGGCCGACCACGTCATCCGACTTGATCGTCAGCAGCTCCTGCAGCGTGTAGGCGGCGCCGTACGCCTGCATCGCCCAGCACTCCATCTCACCGAAGCGCTGGCCACCGAACTGCGCCTTACCACCCAGCGGCTGCTGCGTGATCATCGAGTACGGACCGGTGGAGCGGGCGTGGATCTTGTCGTCGACCAGGTGGTGCAGCTTCAGGATGTACATGTAGCCGACGGACACCGGGTACGGGTACGGCTCGCCGGAGCGGCCGTCGAACAGGTTGGCCTTCCCGTTCTCCTTGACCATCCGCTCGCCGTCGCGGTTCGGCTTCGTGCTGCTGAGCAGCCCGGTGAGCTCCTCCTCCTTCGCGCCGTCGAACACCGGGGTGGCGGTGTTCGTGCCGGGCGCGACGTCGCGCAGCTCGGGCGAAAGGTTCTTCGCCCAGTCCGGGTCGCCCTCGATCGTCCAGCCCTGCGAAGCCAGCCAGCCCAGGTGCAGCTCGAGGATCTGGCCGATGTTCATCCGTCGCGGCACACCGTGGGTGTTCAGGATGATGTCGACGGGCGTGCCGTCCTCCATGAACGGCATGTCCTCGACCGGCAGGATCTTGCCGATGACACCCTTGTTGCCGTGCCGGCCGGCGAGCTTGTCGCCCGGCTGGATCTTGCGCTTCTGGGCCACGTAGACGCGGACCAGCTCGTTGACACCCGGGGGCAGCTCGTCGTCGTCCTCGCGCGAGAACACGCGGATGCCGATGACCTTGCCGGTCTCGCCGTGCGGCACCTTCAGCGAGGTGTCGCGGACTTCGCGGGCCTTCTCGCCGAAGATCGCGCGGAGCAGGCGCTCCTCCGGGGTCAGCTCGGTCTCGCCCTTCGGCGTGACCTTGCCGACCAGGATGTCGCCGTCGCGGACCTCGGCACCGATCCGGATGATGCCGCGCTCGTCGAGGTCGGCCAGCACCTCCTCGGAGACGTTCGGGATGTCCCGGGTGATCTCCTCGGCGCCCAGCTTCGTGTCGCGGGCGTCGATCTCGTGCTCCTCGATGTGGATCGACGTCAGCACGTCGTCCTGCACCAGGCGCTCGGAGAGGATGATCGCGTCCTCGTAGTTGTGGCCCTCCCACGGCATGACCGCGACCAGCAGGTTCTTGCCGAGCGCCACCTCACCGTTTTCGGTGGACGGGCCGTCGGCGATGACCTGGCCGGCTTCCACCCGGTCGCCCTCGTTGACGATCGGGCGGTGGTTGAAGCAGGTGCCGTGGTTCGAGCGGCGGAACTTGTAGAGGCTGTAGCTCTTGCGGGTGCCGTCGTCGTGCATGACCGTGATCAGGTCGGCCGACAGCTCCTCCACCACGCCCGACTGCTCGGCGACCAGCATGTCGCCGGAGTCGATCGCGGCGCGCAGCTCCACGCCGGTGCCGACGTACGGCGCCTGGCTGCGGAGCAGCGGCACGGCCTGACGCTGCATGTTCGCGCCCATCAGCGCGCGGTTCGCGTCGTCGTGCTCGAGGAACGGGATCATCGCCGTCGCGATCGAGACCATCTGCCGCGGCGACACGTCCATGTAGTCGATGTCGAGCGGGTCGATCAGCTCGACCTCGCCGCCCTTGCGGCGGGCCATGACCCGGTCTTCGACGAAGTTGCCCTCGTCGTCGATCGGCGCGTTCGCCTGGGCCTTGACGTACCGGTCTTCCTCGTCCGCCGTCAGGTAGTCGATCTGGTCGGTGACCCGGCCCTCGACGACCTTGCGGTACGGCGTCTCGATGAAGCCGAACGGGTTGACCCGCGCGTACGAGCAGAGCGAGCCGATCAGGCCGATGTTCGGGCCTTCCGGCGTCTCGATCGGGCACATCCGGCCGTAGTGCGACGGGTGGACGTCGCGGACCTCCATGCCGGCGCGCTCACGCGACAGACCACCCGGGCCCAGCGCGTTGAGGCGGCGCTTGTGGGTCAGGCCGTCGATCGGGTTCGTCTGCTGCATGAACTGCGACAGCTGCGAGGTGCCGAAGAACTCCTTGATCGCCGCGCCGATCGGGCGGATGTTGATCAGGGTCTGCGGGGTGATCGCCTCGACGTCCTGCGTGGTCATGCGCTCGCGGACGACGCGCTCGGTGCGCGACAGGCCGACCCGGATCTGGTTCTGGATCAGCTCGCCGACGGTGCGGATGCGGCGGTTGCCGAAGTGGTCGATGTCGTCGGTCTCGACCGGGATCTCGGTGCCGTTCGCGGCGGTCATCTTGTCCTCGCCGGCGTGCAGCCGGACCAGGTACTCGATGATCGTGACGATGTCCTCTTCGGTCAGCGTCCCGTTGTCGATCGGCGTCGACAGGCCCAGCTTCTTGTTGACCTTGTACCGGCCGACCTTGGCCAGGTCGTAGCGCTTCGCCTTGAAGAACAGGTTCTCCAGCAGGGTCTGCGCGCTCTCCTTCGTGGGCGGCTCGCCCGGGCGGAGCTTGCGGTAGATGTCGAGCAGCGCCTCGTCGGTGCCGGCGGTGTGGTCCTTCTCGAGGGTGGCCAGCAGCGTCTCCGAGAAGGAGAAGCGCTCGCGGATCGCCTCGGTGGTCCAGCCGAGCGCCTTCAGCAGCACGGTGACCGGCTGGCGGCGCTTGCGGTCGATGCGGACGCCGACGGTGTCGCGCTTGTCGACGTCGAACTCCAGCCAGGCACCCCGGCTCGGGATGACCCGGACGCTGAAGACGTCCTTGTCGGAGGTCTTGTCGATGTCCTTGGAGTAGTAGACGCCCGGGGAGCGGACCAGCTGGGACACCACGACACGCTCGGTGCCGTTGATGACGAAGGTGCCCTTGTCGGTCATCACCGGGAAGTCGCCCAGGAAGACCGTCTGGCTCTTGATCTCGCCCGTGTTGTTGTTGACGAACTCCGCCGTGACGAACAGCGGGGCCGCGTACGTCATGTCCTTGTCCTTGCACTCCTCGATCGAGGCCTTGACCTCGTCGAAGCGCGGGGCGGAGAAGGACAGGGACATCGAGCCGGAGAAGTCTTCGATCGGGGAGATCTCGTTGAGGACCTCTTCGAGGCCGCCGACCGGGTTCTCCTCACCCTCCTCGACACGGCGCTGGAACCACGCTTCGTCCCCGGTGAACCACTGGAACGACTGGATCTGGACGTCGAGCAGGTTGGGGGTGTTCAGGGGTTCGCGAATCTTTGCGAAGGAAACCCGCTTGGGCGCGCCGGGGATTCCCGTGGCCTCCGAGCGAGATTCAGCCGAGTTGGTCGCAGCAGTGGCCTGGTTCGCGGGAGAGACTGCCAAGATGCGTCCTTCCGGGGACAATGAGCGGTGACGGCCGCCATAGCAACAGCTATCAGCGACTGTCAAGGGTGCCGTGTGCCCACTATCCTAACTACCGGCTCCGGGCAGCCTGAAAGAGGGCAGCGCAAAGAGGCAGTCTAGCCCGAACGTCGCGGCTTGTCCAGGGGGCGCTCCCGATGGGGCCCAGCCTGCTTCGCAACGTCTTCAGGTATGCCTCCGGGCGACCCGGTGGTCCCTCCCGCAAGGGCCCCGGTTTCGCCGTCGGGAGTAAGCGTGACCCCACCGGCGCTTCCAGTCAAGATGCCACACGGGGGTCCCGCCGGTTGGCGCAGCGTGGAAGAGGTTCAGCGGAGCGTGAGCGGCCGAATATCATTCCAGCTACCGGCCGGTAACGCCACCTTGGCGGCCCTACCTGGGGTTTTCCGGCGGCCGGGCCGGTGAGGCGAACGCCACCGAACCGGACCGCGACCGGGCGTGCCGGCGTGTCGGATTCGCGGATCGGGGGGTGGCACGGGGGCGCGGGAGAGCGCTTACGGGACCGTCGGAGCGAGTTGCCCGCCCGTCCCGGGCGCCCGGGCACCACAGCGCCGCCGGGACGGAGGGCACCTCTCCACCCGGCGGCCCGGCCACCGCCGGCCCCCGGCACCTCAGGACCACTGGTCTGCGGACTCCTCGGGACCGCGCCGCCCTCCACTGCGGCGTGACCACGCTTCGTGCCCGCTCGGCTACCCGGTCATCCCGCCCGGCACGGCACCCGACCGCCCGGGGGACCGACCGGCCCACCGCGTTCACCGCCTCACGAGAACACCTTCCACGCCGCCGCCAGCTCCACCCTCGACGTGAGGTTCATCTTCTGGAACACCTTCTTCAGGTGGAACGCCACGGTGTGCCGGGAGATGAACAGCTGCCTGCCCACCTCGTTGTTGGTGTGGCCCTGGCTCACCAGCTCCGCGACGGCGAACTCCGTGTTCGTCAGCCCGTGCGGGACGGTGCCCTCGCACTCCACCGTGCGGGTGGTGCCGCGGCGGACGCCGTACTCGCGGAGCTTGTTCACCACCCGGGCGGAGTCCCTCGTCGCGCTCACCGCCGTGTAGGCGTCCAGGACCGACTCGAGGATCCGGATCGTCCGGTCGCGTTCGGAGCACCGGACGGCCAGCAGGCTCGCCTGGTCCTCGCGCGCCGAGGCCGCGCACCAGCGGTCGGGGTGGATGTCGGCCGCCTCGTGGAGCTTGGCCGCGTCCTGCTCCAGCAGCCCCGCCGCGTGCAGGGCCGAGCCGCGGATCACGCTGAACTCCGGCTGCTCGGCGGCCAGTGCGGCGGACTCTTCCGCCGAAGCCTTCGCCAGGTCGAGCGCGTCCAGCTTGACGCACGCGCGCACCAGCCAGGACGCCGCCGCCGGTTCCGACACCAGCAGCTGCCGGAGCACCACCGGGTTCGTGACGATCCCGGCGATGAGGCTCGCCGCGCTCTCCACCCCGCTGCGGGCCTCGACCGCCTGCGCGGCCACCCACGCTCCGGGCGCCTGCCCGAAGTAACCGAGCAGCGCTTCGTCCGACAGCTTGTCGACGAAGTGGCGGCACGCCCGCATGTCCGCGCGGCGCAGCGCCCCGAGGGCGAGCACGACGTAACTGGGCGGCCGCAGCGACCGGTCGCCGCAGCTCTCGGCGATCCGCAGCCCGGTGCTGATCTCGTCCATCGCGTCGTCGACGCTGCCCATGGCGAACAGCAGGCTGCCCCGCGCGTTGTGCGCGACGGCGGTCATGCGGTCGGAGGCCGCCCCGCCCCGGCCCGCTTCCGCCGACTCGAGCACCCGGCGGCCGGCGTCGAGGTCCCGGGCCTTGATCAGCAATCCGACGTACCAGAACCGAGCCAGCTGGCCGAGTTCGTCGGATTCCGGGCGGGTGCCCTCCGCCGCGGCCCTGGCGCAGTGCAGGCCCGCGTCGAGCCGCCCGTTGAACCACGACGAGGCGGAGCGGCGGAGGAACCCAGCGGTGTCACAGGACCGCTGCATCAAATCGTCACCGAATCCGGCGAACGGATTCTGTGGCATTTGCAAGTTCGGTACGTCCAACATCGATCGGCTATCCCCCAGGCATAGACGGAGCGGAATCGATTTCACGGCGCGCCGCAGCTGCAGGGGATTTCTCCCGACACCGAGCATGAACGGCACGCCCCGTAGGGGCCGTTCCCCCCAATGTGTGCGCGCCGCGTCAAACAGTGTTCGCGCGGAGCGCGGAAGGTGAAATCAGCGTGTGGTGACACCCGGAAGACGCACCGGGGCGCACCACCACAACCTCCCCAGGTTTGATTCGTCAGAAATTAACATCTTGTGCGACCCACACTAGCTTCGGCTCAGCCGGTCGTCACCGACCATGTGACCCTGATCACACCTTTCGAAATGGTGAATAAGCGGCGTATTGCTTGTCGCACAAGGAAATTCGCGGATAGCGACCGGCCCGAATCAGCCCGATGGACTAGCGGGCAAACGGTTAGTAGTCAACCAACCAGGCCCGAAGATGATGTTCACGATAACGGTGGACTGGACCATGGGGGAACACCAGGTCAAGGTGAATACCCGGAAAGCGCCGTTCGCGGGCTGCTTCCGGGGCACCGAGGGCGGCTGGCGCAATCAGCGCAGTACATTCCCCGATTCGGCGGACAGGTGCAGCAACGCCCGCGCGGCCAGGCGGTAGCCGAAGGCGCCGAGACCCACCACCACCCCGCTCGCCAGCGGCGCGATGACCGACTCGTGCCGGAACCGCTCGCGCGCCCACACGTTGCTCAGGTGGACCTCCACCCACGGCGGTTCGTAGCTGGCCAGCGCGTCGCGCAGGCTCCAGCCCGCGATCATCAACGCGCCGGGGTTGACGATCGCCCCGACCGTCGTGTCGCGGTGCCGGTGGATCGCGCCGACCAGCTCACCTTCGCCGTCACGCTGGATCGGCACGACGTCCCACCCGTGGGGACGCACCTCTTCGGCGACCATCTTTTCGATGTCGGCCAGCGTGTCGGTGCCGTAGATCTCCGGCTCGCGCCGGCCCAGCACACCCAGGTTGGGACCGTTCAGCAGAAGGACGTCGGGCAACGGGACACACCTCGCTCAGCAGGGGGCCGGACCACCTCATGCTGTCGATGCCGCCGTGGGCCACCAACCCCCACGTTGATAGTTGCGGCCGGAGACCTATCAGACCGAGGGATGCCCGCCCGGCCGCGGGGAACTTAGGCTCGCGGCCGAGGCTTGTCCGGCGATCCGGGAATGGAGTTCCTCCGCAGTGACGATCAACGTGACCGAAAACGCGCCCAGCAACGAATCGCTGCGCTCACCGCTGCCCCCGGAGTTCGTCCGGCGCGAGGATCCGTTCCACGTGCCGCCCGCTTTGGTGGCCGTGGCCGAACGGGGTCCCGTCGCCAGGGCGACACTGGCCGCCGGCGATCCCTTCTGGCTCGTCTCCGGGTACGAGGAAGCGCGCGCGGTGCTTTCGGACCCGCGCTTTTCCTCCGACCGGTTCCGGTACCACCCGCGGTTCAAAGAACTGTCGGCCGAATTCCGGGAGCGCCTGCGCGACGACAAAGCGCGCGCCGGGTCGTTCATCAACATGGACCCCCCGGAGCACACTCGGTACCGGAAACTGCTCACCGGGCAGTTCACCGTCCGCCGGATCCGCGAGCTCGGCGCCCGGATCGACGAAATCGTCGCCGGACGGGTGGACGCCATGCTGGCCGGCGGCACCACCGCCGACCTGATGACCGAATTCGCGTTCCCCGCGCCGTCGCTGATGATCTGTGAACTGCTCGGAGTGCGCTACGAGGACCGGGCGGAGTTCCAGCAGCGCGCGTCCGCCCTGCTGCAGATGAACCAGCCGGTCGCGGAGGCGGTGAAGAACGCCGACGCCCTGCGCGCGTTCATGCAGGCACTGGTCGCGGACAAGCGCGACCACCCCGCCGGCGACCTCCTCTCCGGCCTGATCCACCACGCCGGCGCCGACCCCGCGCTCACCGACGACGAGCTGATCAACATCGCCAACCTGCTGCTCATCGCCGGCTACGACACCACGGCGAGCATGCTGGGGCTGGGCATCTTCGTGCTGCTCCAGCGCCCGGACCAGCTCGCCACGCTGCGCGACCACCCGGACCGCATCACCGACGCCGTCGAGGAGCTGCTGCGCTACCTGTCCGTGGTGAACCCGGGGATCTTCCGGTTCGCCAAGGAGGACCTCGAGTTCGGCGGCGAGCACATCCCGGCGGGCTCGACGGTGGTGGTCTCCGTGGTCGCCACCAACCGCGACGAGCGCCAGTGGCCGGACCCGGACCTCGACCTGACCCGCCCCCGCGGCCCCCACCTGGCGTTCGGCCACGGCGTGCACCAGTGCCTCGGCCAGCAGCTGGCCCGGATGGAGATGCAGGCGGGCTACGCCGAGCTGCTGCGCCGGCTGCCGAACCTGCGGCTGGCCGTGCCGCCGGAGGAGGTTCCGCTGCGCAACGACATGCTGACGTACGGGGTGCACTCGCTGCCGATCGCCTGGGACGCCCCTTAGGACACCGCCGAGAAGGCCCGGACCGCACGACGGCGGTCCGGGCCTTCCCATGTCCGGGTGTCGGAAGGGGCACCAGGCGTGATCGGGGGCGTATCTCGCGTGATTGGGGGCGTATCTCGCGTGACTGGAGGGGCATCGCGCGTGACTGGAGGGGCATCTCGCGTGATTGGCGGGGTGACACGGCGAAAGCCGGCTCCACGCCGCACCGTCTGGGGTGCCGGTGCGGCGTGGAGCCGGTGGGGTCCCGCTCGCGGGTCAGCCGACGAAGCGGGCGATCGAATCCGCCAGGGACTCGGCGTCCACGCCGAACAGGCGGTCGTGTTCCTCGGCCGTTCCGTACACGCGGGCCTCGCGGTCGCGCCACGTGCCGAACGAGCGGAGGCGGTGCGGGACGTCCGCCAGCGCCTCGGTGACCTCGAACGCCGAGGTGCCCCGCAGGTACGGCTCGACCAGCACGACGTTCGGCGCCGACGCGGTCACCGCCGCGCGCAGGCCGGCGTGGTCGAACGGGCGGATGGTCGACGCGTACAGCACCGTCACGTCCGCCGTGGCCGTCGCGGCCAGGACCTGGTCCAGCACCGGGCCGACCGCGACCACCACGCCCGCGCGGCCCTGGCGCAGCACCGCGAACTTGTCCGACACCGGCACCGCTTCGCTGTTCGCGCGTTCGGACAGCCGGACGTAGACGCGGTTGTCGCCCGCGATGGCCTGGCTCAGCAGCGGCGCGACCTCGTCCTCGTGGCCCGGGACGTGCACCGTCCAGCCCGGCAGCGTGTCCAGCAGGGCCACGTCGCCGGGGGCCTGGTGGGTGCGGCCCCACGACGGGTCGTCGTAGGAGGCGCCCACGCTGACCAGCACCGCGCCGACGTCCTGGTGGCCGAGGCCGATCTTGAGCTGCTCGAACGGCCGCTCGACGAGGAACGGCGCGTACGTGTGCACCACCGGCCGCTGGCCGGCCAGCGCGAAGCCGCCGGCGATGTCGATCATCGCCTGCTCGCGGATGCCGAAGTTGTGGACGCGGTCCGGGAACTCCTTCTTCACGTCCCAGAAGAACCACGACGAGATGTCGGCGGTCAGCATGACCACCCGCGGGTCCGTGGCCAGCGACTCGATCACCGATTCGGCGAAGACGGTCCGCATCTGCTTCCTGGTCACCTGGGCGGTCACGCGGTGCTCCCTTCCTCGACCGGGAGGATCTCCGCGACGACCGCGCGCGGCCGCCCGTCGGTCTCCCCGGTCAGCGCCTTCTCCAGCTCGTCGTGGTCGCGGCCGTCGACCGTGGCCGCGGCCCAGCCCTCCTGCTCGAAGCGCCCGGCGATGCCGCCCGGCCAGCCGAGGCTGGCCGTCTTGTTGTCGATGACGATCGCGGTGAGCCGGTCCAGCCCGAGCCGTCCGGCGATCGCCATCGTCTCGTGGTTGCTGCCCTCGTCGAACTCGCCGTCGCCCAGCAGGACGAACACGCGGGCGTCGCGGCCCTGGGCGCGCAGCCCGAGCGCGGTGCCGACGCCGAGCGGCAGGCCGTGGCCCAGCGAACCGGCGCTGATCTCCACGCCGGGCGCGAGGGTGCGGTCCGGGTGCATGCCGAGCGGCGAACCCCACTGCCGCCAGGTGTCCAGCGTCTCCGGCGGCATGAAGCCCTTCGCGGCGAGCACCGCGTAGTAGGCCATCGGGCCGTGGCCCTTGGAGAGGTAGAACCGGTCGCGGTCGGGGTCGTCGATGGTCGACGGCGACACGTTGAGCACGCGTTCGTAGAGCACCCAGATCGCGTGCAGCGTCGACGCCGCGGCCCAGCCGTGCTTCTCGTCCCCCGTCATCCGGCCGAACAGGCCGCGGAGGTTCTCTTCCGTCATCTGCATGGTTTCGGGCTTCCCTCAGTCGGGCTTGCGCGCGGTCAGGAGGACGTACCCCAGCGACGGTTCCTCGCTGAACGCGCGGAACCGGCCGAGCGTGACCTCGAACTGCGCGGCCTCGATGTGCTGCAGGGCCTCTTCCCGCAGCTCTTCGAACCGCTCCGCCGCCTTGGTCCACGACGGCCGGGTGTACTCGCTGACGTCTTCGCTGTGCTCGGGCTCGAGGCCGGCTTCACGCAGGTGGGCGTGGTACTCGTCGAGCGAGACGACCGACACCACACCCTTGCCGACCTCGCGGACGCGTTCGGCGTCGGCTTCCAGCCCGGCGGGGCCCGGCACGAGCAGGAAGTCGCCGAGGGCCAGCCGCCCGCCCGGGCGCAGCACGCGGGCCGCCTGGCGGATCACGTGCCAGCGGTCCGGCATGTGGTGCAGCGACTCCAGCGCCCAGACGAGGTCGAACGACCCGTCCTCGTACGGCAGCTCCATCGCGTCGGCGTACTCGAAGACGACCCGGTCGTCGACGTCGGCCTTGTACGCGCGGTCGTTCGCCCGCTCCACCTGCTTTTCGCTGATGGAGATGCCGGTGACCATGACGTCGTTCGCCACGGCCATCCGGATGGCGGGCTCACCGTTGCCGCAGCCGATGTCGAGCAGCCGGTCGCCCGCGCGCAGCGGGAGCATGGCGGCCAGCCGGTCGGTGAGCCGCGTGGTGGCCTCTTCGAGCGTCGCGGATTCGTCGTCCCAGTACCCGTGGTGCAGGTTCTCACCCCAGAGCTGGTCGAGCAGGTCCGCGAAAGCGTCGTAGCCCTTACCAATCTCGTTCGGAGTCGGCTTCGTCACCAGTACCCCTAAGCATCGTCTCGGCATCGTTGTCCGCAGGCTATGGGAGACACGGCGGGCCACGGCATCCCTCGTCCTGATAGTGCTCCGACCATCCATAAAGGACACACAGCCGAGCACTGCCAGGTTGGGGGATGCCCCGCTGGGCACCGCTTCCCTACCGTCCGACCCGGGCACGCTCCACGCGAACGGAAGGGATGGCCATGACCGCCACCGCCAAGCCTTCGGCCGAGCCGGTCGACCTGTTCTCCCCGGAAGTGGTCGCCGACCCGTTCGGCTGGTACGCGCGGTTGCGCGAAGAGCCGTTGCCGCACACCGGGACGCTGAACATCGGCACCATGATGGGTGGCCCGGACATGTGGCTGGCCACCCGTTACGAGGACGTCCTCACCGTCCTGACCGATCCCCGCTTCCTCACCAACCCGCCGGCCGACTCGCCGCTGGCCGACATCCGCGACGGCGTCTTCAAGGCGATGAACTTCCCCGAAGACCTCATCCCGTGGATGGCCAACAAGCTCAACACCGCCGACGGCGAGGACCACACGCGGCTGCGCAAGCTGGTCTCCTACGCGCTGACCGCGCGCCGCGTCAACGCGCTGCGGCCGCGCGTCGAGAAGATCACCGCGGACCTGCTCGACCACATGGCCGAGCTGGGCAAGGACGGCTCGCCGGTGGACATCGTCGAGGAGTTCTGCTTCCCGCTGCCGGTCACGGTCATCTGCGAGCTGGTCGGCATCGACGAGCCCGACCGCGCGGCCTGGCACGCCTGGGGCAACGCGATGGCGACGATGGACGGCCCCAGCATCCCGCCCGCACTGCGCAAGTGCATCGCCCTCTCGCGCGAGCTGATGGCCCGCCGGCGCGTCGAGCCGAAGGACGACCTGGTCACCGCGCTCGTGCAGGCCCAGGCGGAGGACCCCGGCCGGGTGTCCGACGACGAGATCGTCGGGATCCTGTTCAGCCTCGTCACCGCCGGGCACCAGACGACGACGTACCTGATCGGGAACTCTGTGCTCTTCCTGCTGGAGCACCCCGGCCAGCTCGCCCGGCTCAAGGCCGAGCCGACGCTGTGGGCGCAGGCCGTGCGGGAGCTGCAGCGGCTGGGCCCGCTCCAGTTCACGCAGGCGCGCTTCCCGTCCGAGGACGTCGAACTGGGCGGCGTCACGATCCCGCGGGGGACGCCGGTCGCGCCGCTGCTGCTGGCCGCCAACACCGACCCGCGCAAGTTCGACGAGCCGGACAAGCTGATCGTCGACCGGCTGAGCGTCGCCAACGAGCTGCACCTGTCCTTCGGCAAGGGCATCCACCGCTGCCTGGGCCAGCACCTCGCCTACCAGGAGGCCGAGGTGGCGCTGCACGGGCTGTTCACCCGGTTCCCGGACCTGGCGCTCGCCGTGCCCCGCGAGGAGATCCCGTGGATCCTCCGGCCGGCGTTCACCCGGACCAAGACGCTCCCCCTGAAACTCGCTTAGCCCCGAAAGGCAGTCCCCCGTGCACCGACCAGACACCGAGAAGTGGTTACGCCGTTTCGAGCGGACACCGGACGCGCGAGCCCGGCTCGTGTGCCTGCCCCACGCCGGCGGCTCGGCCAGCTTCTTCTTCCCGCTCGCCAAGGCTCTCGCTCCCGCGGTGGAGGTCCTCGCGGTCCAGTACCCGGGCCGCCAGGACCGGCGCCACGAACCACCCGTCGACAGCATCGGCGGGCTGGTGAACCGGCTCCTCGAAGTGCTGCGCCCGCCGGACGACCGGCCGCTGGCGCTGTTCGGGCACAGCATGGGCGCGATCATCGGCTACGAGCTGGCGTTGCGGATGGCCGAAGCCGGGCTGCCCGCGCCGGCGCACCTGTTCGCGTCCGGGCGGCGGGCGCCGTCGCGCTACCGCGACGACGACTTCCGCGGCGCCTCGGACGAGCGGCTCGTCGCCGAGCTGCGGAAGCTGGGCGGGTCCGACGCGGCCATGCTCGCCGACCCGGAGCTGCTGGCCATGGTGCTGCCCGCGATCCGTAGCGACTACCGCGCGGTCGAGACCTACCGGCACGAACCGGGACGGCGGCTGGACTGCCCGGTCACGGTGTTCACCGGCGACCGCGATCCGCGGGTGTCGGTCGAGGAGGCCCGCGCCTGGGCGGAGCACACCACCGGGCCCGCCGAACTGCGGGTGCTGCCGGGCGGCCACTTCTTCCTGGTCGACCAGGCCGCCCCGATGATCGCGACGATCACGGAGAAGCTGGCCGGCGTCGCGCTGTCCACGGGAGGCAAGCCGTGACGCGAGCCGCTGTCCGGCGGGCGCTGGCGCCCAGCGAAAGCATCCACGCCGCCAAAGAGGCCTACATCGGGTACACCGTGCGGGCCGAGGGCCGGCTCGACCCGGACGCGCTGACCACGGCGTTCGAAGCGGTCTGCCGCGCCTACCCGCAGCTTTCGGCGCGGGTGGAGTTCGACGCCGGCCGCGCGGTGCTCACCGAGTCCGACGCGCCGCCGGAGATCCGGTTCGCCGACGGTGCCACCGACCGGCCGCTGGCCGGGCTGAACCTCGACCAGAGCCGCTCGCTGAGCGCGCTCAACGTCGTCCGGGACGGCGACGAGGCCGGTGTCTGCCTGGCGATCCAGCACAGCGTCGCCGACGCCCACCACGCCACCGCGCTCCTCTCGACGCTGTGGTCCTGCTACACCGACGTCGTCGAGGGCGTGCCGCTCGACCTGGGCCGCCACCCCTTTCCGCAGTCGCTGGAGGACCTGCTGGCCGAGCGCGGCATCCACGCGAACGGGCCGGCCACCGCGGTGGCCCCACCGGCGGGCGCCCGGCCGGATCCCGTCACCCGGCCCGTCGTGCAGCTCCGGCTGACCGAGGCCGAGACGGCGGCACTGGTGGAACTCGGGCACCGCGAGAAGGTGACGATCAACGGCCTGGTGTCGGGTGCGGTGCTGCTCGCCGAGGCCGAGATCCGGGACATGTCGCTGACCGACCTCGTCCACCGGTACTCGGTGAACCTGCGCAGCAGGCTGACGCCCCCGGTCGGTGCGACCGAAGGCACGAACGTGCTCGGCGGGGCCGGCTTCGAGGTGCCGGCCGGGCTGGCGCCCGACGCCGTCGTCATCGGCCGGGCGATCGGCGATCAGCTGCGGGCCGGTCTCGCCGACGGTTCCGTGCAGCGCAGCATCCTGGACATGTTCTCCCGGCCCGCGGCCGCGAAACCGTGGGACCCGAAACTCGCGCTGGCCGTGGTCAGCGTCATGAACTGGGGCGTCGTCCCGCCGATGCGGACGCCGGACGGGCTGCGGCTGACCAACCTGCACTCGGCGTCCCGGATGCGGGAGACCGTCGCGCTCGGCGGCTACGTGCTGAGCAGCTTCGGCGGCCGGGTGGGCCTCGACCTGGGCTGGCCGGAGGGTGATCCCTCGCTGCCGCAACGTCTGGACTGCCTGCGCGACCAGCTGACCCGCCTTGTGAGGCTCTCTTGACGGACACGGACGTCGTCATCGTCGGCAACGGCCCGATCGGCGCCACCCTGTCGGTGCTGCTGGCCCAGCGCGGCTGGCGGGTGACCGTGCTGGAGCGCCGGCCCCGGCCGTACCGGCTGCCGCGGGCGACCAGCTTCGACGGCGAGACCGCCCGGCTGCTGGCCGCCACCGGCATCGGCCCGGACCTCGGGCGGATCACCGCCCCGGCCAACGGCTACCAGTGGCAGACCGCCGACGGGCAGACGCTGCTCGACATCGCCTTCACCACCGAAGGCCCGTACGGCTGGCCCGACGCGAACACCATGCACCAGCCCGCGCTGGAAGAGCTGATCGCCGCCCGGGTGGCCGACCTGCCCGGGATCACCGTGCTCCGCGGGCACGAAGTCGTGGCCATCGCCGACGGCTCGCTCGTCCAGGTCACCACCGTTGATTCCGACGACGTCTCGCGGACGCTGTCGGCGCGGTGGGTCGTGGGCTGCGACGGCGCCAACAGCTTCGTGCGCGAGCACCTCGAGGTGCCGGTGACCGACCTCGGCTTTTCCTACGAGTGGCTGCTCTGCGACGTCCAGCTGAAGGAACCACGCGAATTCGTGCCGACGAACGTGCAGATCTGCGACCCGGCGCGGCCCACGACACTGGTGGGCAGCGGGCCCGGCCGCCGCCGCTGGGAGTTCATGCGGCTGCCGGGCGAGACCGCGGCGGCGCTGAACGAAGACGAGACGGCGTGGCGGCTGATGGCACCCTTCGGCGTCACGCCCGAGACCGCGACCCTGCTGCGCAGCACCACCTACATCTTCCAGGCGCGGTGGGCGGACCGGTGGCGGGTGGGGCACGTCCTGCTCGCCGGCGACGCGGCGCACCTCATGCCGCCGTTCGCCGGGCAGGGCCTGTGTTCCGGCATCCGGGACGTCACCAACCTGGCGTGGAAGCTCGACCTCACGCTCCGCGACCTGGCCCCGGAGTCCTTTTTGGACAGTTACGGCGAGGAACGCCGGGAGCAGGCTCGCGAGGCGATCCTGTCGTCGGTCCAGCTGGGCCGCGTGATCTGCGTGACGGACCCGGCGGCCGCCGCCGAGCGGGACGCGACCGTGCTGGCCAACCGCCGTGGCAAGCCCGCGGGCCGTCCCGAACCGGCGAAACCGCTCACCGGCGGGTTGCTGCACGAGAGCCCGGGTGCGGGCGTGGTCGTGCCGCAGGGCCGGGTCAGCCTGGCCGGGACCACCGGGCTGTTCGACGACGTCATCGGCCGCGGTTTCGTGCTGCTCACCACCGAAGACGCTCCCGCGGAGGTGTTGGCCGACCTCGGCACCCACGTCGTCCGGCTGGACGACGCCGTGGACACCGACAACGTCTACCGGCCCTTCCTGGCCCGCTTCGGAGCGGCTTCGATGCTGGTGCGGCCGGACTACCACGTCTTCGGCACCGCGGGCCCGGGCGGCCTCGACGCGCTGGCCGACGACCTGCGGGACCGGCTGCGCACCGCGGTTCCCACGGCCTGAGGTACGACGAACGGGCCGGTCCTGCGGGACCGGCCCGTTCGTCGTCCGTCAGAAGCTGCGCATGCCCGCCATCAGGCTGCGCAGCTCCACCGTCAGGTAGTTGCTGTGCGACAGCAGGGACATCAGCTGGCTCAGCGTCGTCCAGAGGAAGCGGTCGTCGGGCTCGGCGGCGAAGTCGTCCTCGACCTCGATCACCAGGTAGCGGTTCTGCGCGTGGTAGAACCGGCCGCCTTCCTCGGAATGCACGACGTCGAGGCGGACGCGGCCGGTCGGGGCGGCCAGTGCGTAGTCGAGGTAGGGCGGGCGGTGCTCCGCCGGCGCGTCGGCGTAGTTCCCCGGCTGGCAGTGCACGGTCGCGGTCAGCTCGGCGATGTTGAGCGTGCCGGCGTCGCTGCGGGCCTGCACCAGCGCGTGCAGCGTGCCGCCGATCCGCTTGACCAGCAACGCCAGCAGGCCGGACTGCCGGGGCGCCACCAGCGGCTGGGTCCACGAACCGACCTCGCGGTTGCTGGCTTCCACAGCCACCGCGACGACGTCGAAGTACTTGCCGTCGCGGTGGTCGATGACGTCGTGGCCGAGGCGCCAGCCGTCCTCGGCGATCTCCTTGAGCGGCACCCGGCGCTGCACCAGCTCCTGGCGGGCGCGCACCTCGGTGAGCCAGCTGAGGATGTGGCCGGGGTCGTGCACGGCCCGGGCGCGGCCGGACAGCGAGCGGTGGACCGCTTCGACGAACGAGCCGTCACCGGTGGCCGCCTCACCCGGCCGCGCCAACGCGGGCGGCACGCACGCGAGGACGGTCCGGGAGTCCATGTTCACCATGTGGTCCAGCCGCAGCAGCCGCCGGATCTGGTCGAGCGTGAGCCAGCAGAAGTCCTCGTCGAGCGGGACGTCGTCGTCGGTCTCGACGACGATGTTGCGGTTGCGCTTGTGCAGGAACCACGAGCCCTGCTCGGACTGCAGGCCGTCGAACAGCACGCGTCCGCGGGAGCCCGGCCGGAAGTACTCCAGGTACTTGGTGGCCGCGCCGCCGTGCACCTTCATGTAGTTGCTGCGGGTGGCCTGCACGGTCGGCGAGATCTGCAGCCCGTTGATGTTGCCCGGCTCCATCTTCGCCTGCATCAGGCAGTGCGGGATCCCGTCGAACCGCTTGACCAGGATGCCGAGCACGCCGATTTCCGGCTGCACGATGATCGGCTGGGCCCACTCGCCCACCCAGGGCCGGTCGGTCCGGACGCGCAGGCCCTCCACCGAGAAGAACCGGCCGCTGGCGTGCACCAGGTTGCCGGTGTCCGGCTCGAAGTCCCAGCCGGACAGGTCCGCGAACGGGATCCGGTCCACCTGGAAGCTGTTCGCGCGGGCCCGCGCGTTGAACCAGGAGTGGAAGTCCGCCATGGACATGACTGCTTCGTCGGCCACGGCGTCGGAGCGTCCGTCCCGCGCCGTGTCCTCGTGTATCGCGCTGTGGACCACGTCACTCCCTTCCTCGGCTGCGGCGAGCCTAAGCCGGGCGCGGCCGGGCGGGCATCCCTCGACCTGATAGGACGGCGGCCTCGCTATCAGGACGAGGGATGTCCGGCCGGCCCCGGCTGCCCTAGCGTGGGTGGCACCGAAATCGTGCGTCCGTGAAGGAGATCCCGTGGCCCCACTGCGCATCGGGATCATGGGATGCGCGAGCATCGCGCTCCGCAAGGTGCTCCCCGCCATGGCGGCCCTGCCCCGCACGGAAATCGCGGCGATCGCCAGCCGGAACGCCGGCAAAGCCGCGGAAATCGCCCGCGCCTACGGATCCCGCGCGGTGCAAGGCTATTCGGCGCTGCTCGATCTCGACGACGTCGAAGCCGTCTACATCCCGCTCCCGAACGCCGCGCACGCCGGGTGGATCGAGCAGGCACTGGCCGCCGGCAAGCACGTGCTCGCCGAAAAACCCCTGACCACCAGCGTTTCCCGCACGCGGGACCTGCTCGCCGCCGCGCGGTCGGCCGGGCTCGTGCTGATGGAGAACGTCATGTTCCTCCACCACAGCCAGCACGCGGCGGTCCGGGAGCTCCTCGCGGACGGCGCGATCGGCGAACTGCGGGCGTTCCACGCCGCGTTCGCCGTGCCGGCCCGCCCGGCCGACGACATCCGCCACCGCGCCGAGCTCGGCGGCGGTGCCCTGCTGGACACCGGTGTCTACCCGGTGCGCGCGGCGATTTCCTTCCTGGGCGGCGAAGTCGACGTCGTCTCCGCGGTGCTCACCCGGCGCCACGGTCACCCCGTCGACTCCGCCGGGCAGGCGCTGCTGTGCACCGGCGACGGCGTGGGCGCGTCCGCGACCTTCGGGATCGACCACGCCTACCGGTCCGGCTACGAGCTTTGGGGCAGCGAAGGACGGATCGTGCTCGATCACGCGTTCACCCCGCCCGCCGACCACATTCCGTTGCTGCGCCTGGAACGACGCTCGGGCGTTGACGAAATCCCGCTGCCGCCCGACGATCAGGTGGCGAACACGTTGACCGCCTTCGCGACGGCCGTCCGCTCGGGACGGCTCCCCGACACCGACGACGTGGCGCGGCAGGCCGTGCTCGTCGACGACATCCGCACCAAGGCGAGGCTTTACGTCGATCACGCCACCGAGCCGGTGGGCTGAGGCCAGGAGGAGACCCGATCGTGACGATGACCGCGCAGGAAGCGCCGTCCCAGCTCTTGGCGGCCCGGCTGCAGATCCCCCCGATCCCGTACAGCCACGCCGCCGGGTCGTGGGTGTACGCCTCCGACGGCACGCGCTACCTCGACGGCGCCAGCGGGATCGTCAACGTCAACATCGGCCACGCCCACCCCGTGGTGGTCGAGGCGCTGCGGGACCAGGTCGGGATCTGCACCTACGCCAGCCCGGGCACGTTCGCGCCCGAGCTGATGGAGCAGCTCGCCGCGGCCACCGCACGGGCGGTGCACCGGCCGGACGACCGGGTCATGTTCACCCCCACCGGAACGCACGCGACGGAATCCGCCGTCGCGCTGGCCAGGCTGGTGCAGCGCGCCCGCGGCGAAGAGGGCAGGCACAAGATCCTGACCTCGACACTGGGCTACCACGGCAACAGCGCGTTCATGCTCGCACTGTCCGGCCACCGGTCCCGCCGTCCGCACCAGGACGACAGCTTCGGCCTCGCCCCCGCGTTCAACCCGCCCTACCCCGGCCAGCACCTCGACTGCCCGTTCCCCACCTGCCGCGTCGAGTGCGTGCGGGCGGTGCGCGACGCGATCGTCGCGGCCGGCCCGGAGAGCGTCGCGGCGGTCATGCTGGAGCCGGTCAACGGCACGACCGGCGGCGGGTTCGTCCCGCCGGCGGGATACCTGCGGGCGCTGCGCGAGGTCTGCGACGAGTTCGGCGTCCTGGTCATCCACGACGAGGTCCTCACCGGCCTGGGCCGATGCGGGCTCCCGCTGGCCTCGCACCACACACCGGGCTCGGCGGCGGACATCGTCACGCTGTCGAAGGGCCTCGGCGCCGGGTACGTCCCGCTGGCGGCCACGATGATCGCCCCGGACCTGGCCGAGGACATCATGTCCAGCGGCAAGTGGCTGCCGCTGATGGGCACGATGTCGGCGACGCCGTTGCAGGGCCGGGCCGGGCTGGCGGTGCTGTCGGTGCTGGACGACCTCGGCGTCCTCGACCGCGACGAAGTCCGCGGCGCGGCCCTCGGCCGGCTGGTGGCCGACGCGGTGCGGGGGCGGTCCGTGGTGACGGACGTGCGTGGGCTGGGGTACTTCTACGGCATCGAGCTGGCGTCGGGCACCCTCGGCGACGTCATGCGGATCACCCGGGGCAAGGGGCTTTTGCTGTACCCGTACGTCGGCTTCCACCCGGACCGCACGGGCGAGGGGCTGCTGGTGGCCCCACCGCTGAACGCGACCGACGGCGATCTCGACTTCCTCGGCGAGACACTCCGCACCGCACTCGAACAGGTGGCGTGACGGAACGGCCCGGGACCGCGGTCCCGGGCCGTTCCGTTGCGGTGGTTCAGGAAGCCGCGGCCGCCTCGGCCGGCCGCACGCGAGCCGCCCGCAGCGCCAGGCACTCCTCGTACCGCGGCAGCAGACCGAGTTCGCCGGCCTCCCGCAGCGTCGGCGCGGCCGCGTCGCGGTCGGACAGGATGGGCTCGCCCGGCAGGTTCAGCGGCAGGCCGATCCCGGGATCGAGCGGGTTGACGGTGAGGACCTCCGCCGGCCGGTAGAGGTCGGACAGCAGGTACTGGACGCACGTGTCGTCTTCGAGGGCCACGAACGCGTGGCCGAGGCCCTCCTCGACGTACACCGCGGTGCCGCCGTGGGGGTTGAGCACGATCATGTCCCACTGCCCGAACGTCGGCGAGCCGGTGCGCACGTCGACGACGAAGTCGAGCAGCGAGCCCCGCAGGCACGTCACGAACTTCGCGAGGCCGGGCGGGGTGGCCGCCCCGTGCACGCCGCGCACCACGTTGCGGCACGACGTCGAGACGTTGGCCTGCAGGAACCTCGGCCGGTAGCCGAGCGCCTCGGCCAGCACGTCTTCGCGGTAGACCTCGAAGAAGTCGCCGCGCTCGTCGCCGAACGACCTGGACGACACGAGGTGCGCGCCGCCGATGCCGAGCGGCCGCACGCTCATGCTGCGGGTGCTGACGCTGCCCATGTCCGTTTAGGACGCTTCCTGGACGAGCCGCTCGATGCGCACCGCCACCTCGTTCGGCGACGGCAGCGCGGCGATCTCCCGGGCGAGCCCGCCCGCGGCCGCCTTGAACGCCGGGTCGGCGACCAGCTCGCCGCAGGTCTTCGCGATGACCTCGCTCGTGGCCTCCTCCGGGGAGAGCACCACCGCGGCACCGGTGCCGGCGAGGCGGCGGGCCATGGCGTTGGCGCGGAAGAGGTTGGGGTCCGGGAGCAGCACCTGCGGCACGCCGAAGCTCAGGCCCGTCATCATCGTGCTGCCACCGGTCTGGTGCACCAGGACGTCACAGGTCGGCGCGACGACGTCCAGCGGGATCCAGCCCGCGCGCACGTTCTTCAGCCGCTCACGCAGCTCCGGCGCCGCGTCCTCGGTGACGGCGACGACGACTTCGGCGTCCAGCGTGGCGATCTGCTCGACGACCCCCTGCAGGAAGTCGTACTGGTTGTAGTTCGCGACGCCGGTGCCGACGGTGACGCCGATCCGGGTGCCCGCGCCCTTGGTGTACATCCACGGTTCCAGCACGGACTGCGAGTTGCCCGGGATCCACCGCATCGGCTGGCCGCCCTCGAGGTCTTCCGGCAGCAGGCTCGGCGGCGCGATTTCGATCGTCATCGCGGGCTCGGGCAGGCCGTCGAGGCCGAGCTCCTCGAGCTGGTCGCGCAGCTGCTCCTCGGCTCCTTGGTCCATCAGCCGCGGGGAGTGGATGTCCCAGGCGTGGCGCACGTACGGCACGCCGAGGTGGGCAGCCAGCAGCGGGCCGGAGTACGAGGTGACGCCGCTGATGATCACGTCCGGGCGCCAGTCCTTGCTGAACGCCAGCAACGCGTCCAGGGTCACGTATTCCATGTGCGCGTACCAGCGGCCCGCCATGATTTCGCGTTCGCGGGGGTCGTCGGGCACGTGCGTCAGGCCGCTCTCGGCGATGACCTGCCGCGGGGACACCCCCGGCACGGTGGTCCGCACCGCGGACAACCCGACGCCGGCGATGGTGTCGACCATCTCGTCGACCGACGCCGTGGTCATCACCTGGTGCCCGGCGCCCCGCAGGGCGTTCGCGAGCGGGACGTGGCTGAACACCGTCGACGGGGCGACCCCGGCGAGATTGAGAACCTTCACAAGATCGTCCTCCCAGGGGGGTGGCTGGTGTCGGCTCCAGCTTGCCCACGAGGACGGCCCGGGCCATCACCAACGCGAGTAGTCCCGGGCGGTTGCCGGAAGCGGCCTACCACGTTGAGGGATGTCCCTTTCCTCCGGCGCTTCTAGCGTGGCTGAAGCGTTAGGTCCGCAATCCGCACTCGAGGAGCAGGGGATCGATCCGACATGGTCGACTCAGCCCGATCGGACCTGCTGGCGCAGGTCCGCGACTACCACGACGCCCAGTCCCCCGGGCCGGCGCCGTTCATCCCGGGGCGGACGCCGATCCTGTCGTCCGGGGCGGTGCTGGACGCCGCCGACCGCGAAGCCCTGGTGGCCGCCGCGCTCGACCTGCGCATCGCCTCCGGCACGATCGCGACGAAGTTCGAGTCGGCCTTCGCCCGGAAACTCAAGCGGCGCAAGGCGGTCCTGACGAACTCCGGGTCTTCGGCGAACCTGCTGGCGCTGAGCACCCTGACGTCCCCGACGCTGGGCGACGAGCGGCTGAAGCCGGGCGACGAGGTGGTCACGGTCGCGGCCGGCTTCCCGACCACGGTGAACCCGATCCTGCAGAACGGCATGATCCCGGTGTTCGTCGACATCGAGCTCGGCACGTACAACACGACGGCCGAGCGGGTCGAGGCCGCGATCTCCCCGCGCACGCGCGCCATCATGATCGCGCACACGCTGGGAAATCCGTTCCCCGTCGCGGAAGTCGCCGAAATCGCGAAGCGCCACAGCTTGCACCTCATCGAGGACAACTGCGACGCCGTCGGCTCGACGTACCACGGGCAGCTCACCGGCACGTTCGGCCGGTTCTCGACGGTGTCCTTCTACCCCGCCCACCACCTGACCATGGGCGAGGGCGGGATGCTGCTGTCCTCGGACATCAAGCTGGCCAAGCTGGCGAAGTCGTTCCGCGACTGGGGCCGCGACTGCTGGTGCGAGCCGGGCGAAGACGACCGCTGCCTCAAGCGGTTCGACCTCCACCTGGGCACGCTGCCGGAGGCCTACGACCACAAGTACGTCTTCTCCGAGGTCGGCTACAACCTCAAGAGCACCGACATCCACGCCGCGCTCGGGCTGAGCCAGCTGGCGAAACTGCCGGACTTCATCGAGGCCCGCAAGCGGAACTGGCGCCAGCTGCGCGAAGGCCTGGACGGGCTGCCCGGGCTGATCCTCCCGGAGGCCACGCCGGGCAGCGACCCGAGCTGGTTCGGGTTCATCATCACGGTGCAGCCCGACGCGGGCTTCGCCGTGCCCGAGGTGGTCGACTACCTGGAAGCGCGCAACATCCGCACCCGGCGGCTGTTCGCGGGCAACCTCACCCGCCACCCCGCCTACATCGGCAAGCCGCAGCGCATCGCCGGCCCGCTGACCAACAGCGACATCGTCACCGAGCGGACGTTCTGGATCGGCGTCTACCCGGGGATCACCACGGAGATGATCGAGTACGTGATCGGCACGCTCAAGGAGTTCGTCGCCACGCACTGACCGCGCGAGTGTCCACAACGGACCGTGCGTAGCCGGATCCAACACGAAAGGAAGGCCCATGACCACCACTGCCGAGACTTCGGCCGAACCGGTCGACCTGTTCTCCCCGGAAGTGGTCGCCGACCCGTGGGGAGCGCACGCGGCGGTGCGCGAGGCGCCGACGCTGCAGATCGGCGGCTTCATGGGCGGGCCGCCGATGTACCTGGCCGCCCGCTACGAAGACGTCCGCCAGGTCCTGATGGACCAGCGCTTCCAGTGCAACCCGCTGGCCGACTCGCCCGCCGAGGACATCCGCAACGGCGTCTTCCGGCACCTGGACATGCCGGAGGAGCTGATCCCCTGGCTGAAGAACCTCATCAACGCCTCCGACGGCGAGGAGCACGCCCGGCTGCGCAAGCTGGTCTCCTACGCGCTCACCGCGCACCGGGTCGGCAAGTTCCGCCCCCGCGTCGAAGAGCTCACCTCCGAGCTGCTCGACAAGCTGGCAGCCGAGGGCGGTGACGGCACGCCGATCGACCTCGTCGAGTCGTACTGCTACCCGCTGCCGGTCACGGTGATCTGCGAGCTGGTCGGCGTCGACGCGGAAGACCGCCCGCAGTGGCGCGCGTGGAGCGACGCGATGGCCACCCTGGACGGCAAGCGGCTGCCCGAAGAGGTCCGCAAGACGCTCATCGCGGCGCGCGGGATGATCGAGCGGCGGCGTGCCGAGCCGAAGGACGACATGGTCACCGCGCTCGTCGAGGCGCAGGCCAAGAACCCCGGCATCGCCACCGACGACGAGCTGGTCGGCATCCTGTTCAGCCTGGTCACCGCCGGGCATCAGACGACGACGTACCTGATCGGCAACTCGGTGCTGGCCCTGCACGAGCACCCGGACCAGCTGGCGCGGCTGAAGGCGGACCCGACGCTGTGGCCGCAGGCCGTGCGCGAGTTGCAGCGCCTGGGCCCGATCCAGTTCGGGCAGCCGCGGTTCGCCACCGAGGACATCGAGGTGGGCGGCACGGTGATCCCGCGCGGGATGCCGGTCGTGCCGCTGATCATGGCCGCCAACAGCGACCCGCGGAAGTTCCCCGAGCCGGAGAAGCTGAAGATCGACCGGCTCGCCGTCGGCAGCGAGAGCCACCTCGGCTTCGGCAAGGGCATCCACCGCTGCCTCGGCCAGCACGTCGCCTACCTGGAGGCGGAAGTGGCGCTGCGCGGGCTGTACACGCGGTTCCCGGACATGACGCTGGCGGTGCCGCGCAAGGAGATCCCGTGGATATTGCGGCCTGGCTTCACCCGGACCAAGGACCTGCCGGTGCGGCTCGTCGCGCCGGCGTCCTGACGCCCCTTCGTCGGAGGAGATTCCCTTGACCGAGACCGTCGCCTTCCCGCAAGACCGCACCTGCCCGTACCAGCCGGCGCCGGGCTACGAGCCGCTCGCCGACCGGCGCCCGATCGCCGAGGTCACCCTGTACGACGGCCGCAAGGCCTGGGCGGTCACCGGGCACGAGCTGGCCCGCAGGCTGCTGACCGACCCGCGCATCTCCAGTGACCGGACCAATCCCGCGTGGCCGATGGTCAGCGCGGCCGCGGCCGTCGAGTTCACCGACGTCCAGCAGAAGGTCATCAAGCTGCTCACCGCGCTGGTGGGCGTCGACGGCCCGGCCCACCGGGCGCGGCGCAAGCTGGTGCAGGCGGGGTTCACGGTCAAGCGGATCGACTCCCTGCGGCCGAAGATCCAGGCGATCGTCGACGGGCAGATCGACGAGATGATCGCCGAAGGCGCGCCCGCGGACCTGCTCAAGAAGTTCGCTTCGCCGGTGCCGCTGATGGCGTTGTGCGACCTGCTCGGCATCCCGCACGAGGACCAGGACTACTTCGAGCAGAAGGCGCACCAGATCCTGTTCGGGCCGGACGCCGGCGGGGCCTACGACGAGCTGATGGCCTACCTGACCAAGCTGATCGAGAAGGCCCAGCAGAACCCGGCCGAGGAGGGCTTCCTGCAGGCCCTGCTCGCCGAGCGCGACCCGGCGAGCGACATCGACCACGAGGAAATCCTCCAGATGTTCCTCATCGTGCTGGTGACCGGCCACGACACGACGTCCAGCTCGATCGGCCTGGGTGCGTTCACGCTGCTGCAGCACCCGGAGAAGCTGGCCGAGCTGCGGGCGGACCCGTCGCTGATGCCCGCCGCGGTCGACGAGCTGACCCGGTTCGTGGTCGTCCCGGACGGCCTGCAGCGGGTGGCCGCGGCCGACATCGAGGTCGACGCGGACACCACCATCCGCGCGGGCGACGGCGTGTTCTTCCTGTTCTCGCTCATCAACCGGGACGAGGAAGCCTACGACGACGGCGACCGGCTGGACTGGCACCGCCCGACGTTCCGCGACCACCTGACCTACGGGTTCGGGACGCACCAGTGCGCGGGGATGAACCACGCGCGCGCCATCATGGAAATCGCTTTCCAGCGGCTGATCGACCGGCTGCCGGGATTGCGCCTGGCGGTCCCGGCCGACGAAGTCCGGGTCAAGCCGGGGGACGCGTTCCAGGGATTGGCCGAGCTGCCGGTCACCTGGTAGCGCGTTGGTTCGCTGCGGCCGGCCGGGGATTCCCCGGCGCCCGCCCCTTTTAGCCCCACGCCCCGCGCGGGCGGTGCCCCCGC
>NZ_JBSGAI010000059.1:0-53914 GCF_053600695.1 Amycolatopsis sp. NPDC005003
AAGAAGCCCTCGACTGCGCCTGCCGCCTCTACCTGGACAACCCCTACTGATCCGGGGTCGACACGACCCCCGAAGAACTTCCGAAACCGACCACTAAGGTCCGCGGTGCAGCACCTCGCCGACCGCCCGGCGCGGGCTGGGCGGGTCCTCCTCCGCGGCGTAGCCGATGCGGAGGAGGGCCTGGGGGAAGCCGGTCAGCCCGAGGTCTTCGCACAGCGCCGCGCCGCAGGAAGCGGTGCGGTCCCGGCTGTGCGGATCGCGGCGCGGGAGGGCAGGTTCCGCGCGCACCAGCAGCTCGCCCGGGGCGGCTTCCAGGAACCAGGGCTGCGTGTTGCGCACCGACGGCGCCCGCGTCATCGCCCGGACCAGCACCTCGGTCTCGGCGGGCGTCCGGCCCGGTGTCTCCACAGTGGACACGAGATCACCCCGTCCGGGGCAGGTGCGGGAAAATCCGCCGGTACCAGCGCAGGCGGCCCAGCAGTTCGCCGCGGCCACCGCGCAGATCCGGCGGCACGGGTGGCGCGGACGTCCCACCGGCGGACCGGATCGCCGCGACGAAGCCGCGGACCCGGGCCGGGCTCGGCACGAGCTCGCCGCCGAGGTAGGCCAGCACCAGCAGGTCCTCGCCGGAATGGGTTTCCATCGCGAACGCCCAGCCGTGCCGTTCGTCCCACAGCAGCGCCATGTCCCGGCCGGGGTGGCGGGCCAGGCGCACGTCGAGGGCGATGTACGCCGAGGCGGGGGCGTCGAGGTCCACGGTGCAGGACTCCTCCCCCACGCCGGCCGCGGCGCTCACCGCGGCCAGGTAGCCGGTCAGCCCGCTGCGCAGGCCGTGATCACGGTCGATTCCGGTGAGCAGGGAAATCACTCTCCAACGCCGGGGGTCGTGCACCGGCCACGTCGGACCGGCTCTGTCCGGGACCCGACAGTACGTCCGTGCGGCCGCCGGCGGATGGCGCCGTTGGGCCCCCTCGGCAGGGACTTTCGTCACTTGAATTCCGCGGCCCGGCCGGACGCCCGTGCCCGGTGTCCCCCGCCGAACTGCTGCAGCTCGGCTCGCGCAGGCGTGGCGCCCGAGCACCGAAAGTCCCCGGGGCGAAGGCACTCCGGCCCTCCCGGCGGCGCCGCGGTGCGAAGGTCGAGCCGGAAGCCACCGCCATCGCGACCGCTGTCTTGACGGTGAAGCCGTCCGGGAATGCTCGGTCGGTCATCGGCTTTCCTCGTTGTCAGTGGTTCTGCCGGGGGTGCTGATCCTGGCCGCGCTGGTCGCCCTCGCCGTCGTCCTCGCCCGGCGGGGACCGCAGCCGCCACCACCGGCCGACACGGCCCGCCGGATCCTCGACGAGCGGTTCGCCCGCGGCGAGATCGACCAGGAGGAGTACGAACGCCGCCGGGACGCCCTGACAAGAACTGGATGACCCCACTCGGCGAGCGACCCCGGTGCTGCCGGCGGCGCCCCGCCGGAACCGCGGGTTGATGGATTGATAGAGTCATCAATCCAGGAGGTGCCCATGCCCGCCCGCTCCCGCACGACCGAGCCGCTCTACCGGATCAAGGCCGACCTGTTCAAGTGCCTGGCCCACCCGATCCGGATCCAGGTGCTGGAGGTGCTGGCCGCGGCCGGCGAAGAGGGCACACCGGTCACCCGGCTGCTCGAGGTGACCGGCTGCGAAGCGTCCCACCTGTCCCAGCACCTCGCGGTGCTCCGCCGCAGCGGCGTCGTCACCTCCACCCGCAGCGGCAACGCCGTCGAATACCGGCTCGCCCAGCCGCTCGTCGCGGAACTCCTGGTCGTGGCCCGCGCCTTCCTGCTGTCGAGCCTGACCCCGGATTCCGACCGGCTCCGGACCGCACACGAACTGCCGCCCCTGCCCGGCGCCAGCCCGCAGGCCATCCTCGACGCGATCGCGGCCAAAGCGTGAGCCGCCTCGCGGCCGCCCGGGAGCTGCTGCCCGGCCGGGCCGACTACGACCTGCGCCCGGCCGTCCTGCGCGCGGATCTCCTCGCCGGTGTCACCGTCGGCGTCGTGGCCCTGCCGCTGGCGCTGGCCTTCGGCATCAGCTCGGGTGCCGGCGCGGCGGCCGGGCTCATCACCGCCGTGGTGGCCGGGATCGTGGCCGCGGTCTTCGGCGGCTCACCGGTCCAGGTCTCCGGCCCGACCGGGGCCATGGCCGTCGTCCTGGCGCCGATCGTGGCCGTCCACGGGACGGCGTCCGTGGCACTCGTGTCGATCCTCGGCGGCGTCGTCGTGCTCGCCGCGGGCGCGGCGCGGCTCGGCAGGCTGGTGGGCTACCTGCCCTGGCCGGTCGTCGAAGGCTTCACCCTCGGCATCGCCTGCATCATCTTCCTCCAGCAGATCCCCGCGGCCGTCGGGACGACCGCACCACCGGGCCGGAACCCGTTGCTGGGCGCGGTATCCGCCGTCGCGAACGCCGGTGGCGTGGCGGTCTGGACGGTGGCGACGGTCGCCGTCGTGGCGGTGATCATGCTCGCGCTGCCGAAGCTGCACCGCGGGATCCCGGCGTCCCTGGTGGCGGTGACCGTGGCGACCGTCGCCGCCGAAGTCACGCACGCCCCGGTGCCGCGCATCGGGAGCCTGCCGAGCAGCCTTGTGCCCGCGCTGCCGCACTTCGACGTCGGCGTGGTGCACGACCTCGCCGGGGCCGTCGTCGCCGTGGCCGCACTCGCGGCCATCGAATCCCTGCTGTCGACCCGGGTGGCCGCGACGATGACGCGTGGCGGGCCGCCGATGGGACCCACCCGCCCGGACCGCGAGCTCGTCGGCCAAGGCCTCGCCTCGATCGCCAGCGGGCTGTTCGGCGGGATGCCCGCGACCGGCGCGATCGCCCGCACCGCGGTCAACGTCCGCTCCGGGGCGCGCACGCGGCTCGCGTCCATCAGCCACGCGCTGGTGATCCTGGCGGTGATCTACGCCGCCACCGGGCTCGTCTCCCGGATTCCCCTGGCCGCCCTCGCCGGTGTCCTGCTGATCACCAGCCTGCGCATGGTGCCGCTCGCCACGATCCGCGAAGTCGTCCGGGCGAGCCGGTCCAGCGCGGTCACCTTCGCCGTGACCGCGCTCGTCACCGTCGCGGCCGACCTCATCCTCGCGGTGGAGATCGGCCTGCTGGTCGCCGCGTTCTTCGCGCTGCGCCACCTCGCCCACGCCGCCCGGGCCCGCCGCGACACCTTGCCCGGCCCGGCCGCCGACGGCGACGAGCACATCGCGGTCTTCCGGTTCGAAGGCGCCGTGTTCTGGGGCGCTTCGGAACGGGTGATGACCGAGATCGCGGCCGCGGCCGACGACGTCCTCGTCGTCATCCTGCGATTCTCGCGCCTGCACCTGCTCGACGCGACCGGCGCGAAGGCGCTGGGCGAGACCATCGAGGAGCTGGAGGCGCGGGGCGTCACGGTGCTGCTGAAGGGGATCCAGGCCCACCACCGGCACCTGCTGGCCACCACCGGCGCCCTCCGCACCGGCAGCCACCTGTTCGCCAGCCTCGACGACGCGGTCGCCCACGCCCGTGCCCGGGTGCGCGCTGCGTCGGCTCAGGCTCGCTGAGCCACCCCGGCGAATTCTTCGGCCGGCGCGTCCACCACATCCTGCGCTGCACCGAGGACACCATCGTCTCCCGCGACATCGTCGGCGCCCCGGACGGTCGAGCCGGTGAAGCCGATCGGGCGATCGCCGGCCGAGTGCCCGCCGGTGATGCGGCCCGGCGGGCATCCGTCCCCGTCAGGCCGGGGAGACGATGTCCGGCGACAACGGCGCGACGGCGCCGATGATGTCGTGCGTGGTCTCCTCCGGCACCCCGGCCGCGAGCAGGGAATCGGTCAGGTACTTCGCCACGAGGTCGAAGTGGTGCTGGGCGATGCCCCGCCCCCGGTGCACGTCCTTCATGGACCGCCCGCGGTACTCGTCCGGGCCGCCGAGCGCGGCGGCGAAGAACTCGACCTGCATCCCCTTCAGCCGGGGCAGGTTCGTTCCCTTGAAGAACACCGCCAGTTCCGCGTCCGCGAGGACGCGCTCATAGAAGTCTCCGACAACGGTCGTCAGAGCTTCGTGGCCGCCGATCCGCTCGTAGATGCTCGTCAAGTCGCCCTCCCGGTCATCCTGGTCACCGTGTGGCCAGGGAACCGCGGGAAGGTTGCCGGCGCGTAAGAGCACCGTCACCCGGCGGTTAGATGGTTCTCACCGCGAGGGCTTTCGCCGCGAGCATCCAGCCGGTGCTCCGGCCGCGCCGTCGACCACCGGTTCCGGGCCGCTCATCCGATTCCCCTTTCGCCTCCACGGAAGCCAACCGGCACCCGCGCGAGGCTTCCGGCCCGTTCCGGAAGGACTTCGGTCCGTCCACCGGTAACGGGCACCCAAGGGCCTCCCGGGCGGGGACTTTCGACTCCGGAAACCGCGGTGGAACCGGAAGAAACTGACCGCAGCACCGAAGGAACGGAGGTTTGCCATGTCCATCCAGCCGGACGCGAAGAAGACGGCTCCCACCCCGGCCCCGGCTCACCGGGTCACCGAACCGGCGCCGGTCCCCGATTTCGCCGCCGGTCCCACCGTCGCCGGGAAGGCCCTGGCCGTCCTGCGCGTCGCCACCGGGTTCGTCTTCCTGTGGGCGTTCCTCGACAAGCTGTTCGGCTGGGGTTACGCGACCCCGTCGAAGGGTGCCTGGATCAACGGCGGCTCGCCGACCAAGGGCTTCCTGAGCGGCGTCGACGCCGGGCCGTTCGAGTCGATGTTCCACTCCTGGGCCGGCACGTGGTGGGCCGACTGGCTGTTCATGCTCGGCCTGGCCGGCATCGGCATCGCCGTCATCGCCGGTGTCGGGCTGCGGCTGAGCGCGGCCGCCGGCGCGCTGATGATGCTCATGATGTGGGCCGCCGAATGGCCGCTCGCGCAGGCCACGAGCACCGGCGAGGCCACGCACTCGACCAACCCGATCGTCGACTACCACGTCGTCTACGCGCTCGTCCTGATCGCGCTGGCCGCCGCGGCGGCCGGGAACACGTGGGGTTTCGGCCGCCGCTGGGCCGGCCTCGTCGGCGACCGCAAGTGGCTGCGCTGACCACCATCGCCCCGGGGCGCCCGCCGTCGGCGGGCGCCCTTTCCCCTGCCCGGAAGGCACTCGTGTACGACAGACCGGGCCGGCGTAGCTGAACCCGGCCGAAAACGGCCACCGTCCGATTCGGACGGTGGCCGTTTCTTCGCGGCTCAGCCGCAATCGACGCGGTCTTCGACGCCTCTTCCAGCGCCACCGCCGGCGAATGTTCGACCGGCTCGGCCCGGACGACGACGCCCGGGTGCTCGGCCCGCACCTCGCCGACGACCTCGTCCAGCTGCCGCCGCTCGCGGTCGGCGACGGTCCGCGGTGTCCCGGCGACCGCCGCGCCGAGGTCGTGGACCGGCTCGAACGTCCACGCGCGCAGCGCGGCCGCGCTGACCGCCGAATGGTCCACGCCGACGACGATGTCGCCCTGGTTTGCCGTGGTCATGGGGGTTCAGTTCTCTTCGTCCTCAAGAACGGGTTTTGCGGTCCTGGCCGGCGAGCCACTCCTGCTGCCAGCGGGCGTAGCGCAGCCGGTTGAGCGAGAACACCGAAAGCCGGTAGGCGACAGCCAGGAGAATCAGCGTCGCCAACCGGAGTCGGAGCCGATGCTCGCCGCGAGCGGCACGGCGACGACGGCGAGCAGCAGCACGAGGGCGAGCAGGCCATTTTGGAGGCGGTCGGTGTGCTGCTCGGCGGCGGCCCGCGCACGGCGGGCTCGGTCATGCGCACACACGGTTTGGCGGTGCCGGCGGACACCGACGTGGGCGAGCTGGCGCGGCGGATGACCGGCGCCGGGGTGCGCTCGGCGCCGGTGGTCGAAGGCGGGCACGTCGTCGGGATGATCACCTTCCAGGACGTCCTGCGCGCCACGGCCCACCGCTGAGCTTCACCCGGCCGTGGTCCGGTGGGTCAGCACCTCGTGCACCGGACGACGACCGGTCAGCCGGGTCGGATAGCCGTAGCCGATGCGCAGCAGCGTGTGCGGCTGCCCGGCCCCGGCGAAGAGGCGGTCGAGCGACTCCCGCGTGCGCGGCGTCTCGAACGGCTGCGAGAGGAACGACGTCGCCAGGCCTCCGGCGGTCGCGGTGAGCAGGACCCGCTGCATGGCCATCCCGGCGCGCACCTCCGCGTGCGGGCCCCGGTCGCGGGTGAGCAGGGCACCGAGCAGGGGTTCCTGTTCGTACTCGCGCGCCGGCAGGTCCTGGTTTTCGTGCGACGCGCGCATCGACACGATCCCCTGGCGGTGCGGCGGCGGCCCGGAAGCGATCTTCGGCACGCCGTCGGGGCTTTCGGGGTCGCGGTGGGTCCAGAACGCGGCTTCGGCGCGGAACTCGTCGTCGTCGGCCTGCAGCGCTTCGGCCTGCCGCACCAAGGAGGCCACCGGGGTGTACCGGCCCGACGCGTCGAGGTACTCGATCTGGCCGCCCTCCTGCAGAGCCGCCGACTTCAGCGCGGCCCGCACGACCGGCGGCACCTCCTTGTCCAGCAACGGCCGCCGGTTCGTGTGCCGGCGGAACACGGCCTCGGCGAGCCTGCGTTCGGCCGCGGTGGACTTCTCGTTGCCGTCGAGCCGGATCACCGCGACCAGGTCGGGCTCGGCCGGGTCGGGCAGCAGCCGCACGACCGTGGCGAACCCGTTGGCCCGCAGGCTGATCTGCAGGTTGAAGGCGGCCGCCCCGCAGGCGAGCCGCGCCTCCCGCCCGTGCGGATCCGCGACGGCGAGGACGCGCTCGCGGTCCAGCCGGACTTCGACGGCCTCGTGCTCGACGACGAACCGCCAGGGCTGGGTGTTGTGCGGCGACGGCGCGCGCACGGCCGAGGCGAGGGCCTGGTCGAACACGCTGGGCAGTGGTCGGCTCATCGTCGGGCTCCGGTGTCTGGGGAACGGGCGCCTTCAGCATCGCCGGAGGCCACCGGGCGCCGCGACGGCCGCGCGTCACGACCGGGAAGGACCAAAGACCTTCCCTCCTCGACCACACCCGCGGATTTCGACGGCCGGAGTCATCGGGTGGCCTCCAGCGGGATGCACCACTCGCCGCCCGTGCCGGGCCGATGACGTCCGGGGTCGGCGTGAGCCGGATCTCGGCGAGGTCGCGAACGCAGGTCATCGGTTTCCTCCGGGAGGGGGGAACAGCTCGCCGAGCGGGAGCCGGGGTGAGGGCGCGGCGGGGACGGCCGGGTAGCCGTAGCGGAAGATCGCCTGCGGAACGCCGGGCAGGGCCAGCTCGGAGACGAGCCGCGCCCGGACGCCGGTGAGGTGCAGGGGTTGGGTGATGACCGAGCCGGCCAGCGCCTTCGACGCCGCGGTCAGCCAGGTGCGCTCCAGCGCCGCGCCGGCGGCCAGCTGGTCGGGCCGGGCGTCGCCGTCGGTGCAGAAGATCAGCAGGTTCTCCGCGGCGAGCCGGTCGGCGAGCACGGCGTCGTCCGGAACCGGCGTGGCGGCGCGGACGAGCCCCGCGACCGGAAGGGCTTCGGAGTTGAGCGCGCCCTCGGCGATGCCGTCGCCGTGCGCGTCCCACCCGTGGGTGTGGGCCGTCCACACCTCGAGCTCGCGCTGGTAGCCGCGGTCGTCCCGGAGGACGCGCGTGGCGAAGCCGAAGAGCTCGGCCAGCTTGTCCAGCCGCCCGGGCACGACGACGTGGACGCCCGTCGTCTCGCCGGCGGCGGCCAGCGCGCGACGGACGTCTGACGGCACCCGGTTGTGGAAGAACCGGTGCCGATGGCTGCGACGGCGGCCGATCGCCTGGTACAGCGCGTAGGCACGGGCGGAGGTCGCCCGCGGGCGGCCGATCGTCACCGTGGCCACGACGTCGCCGCCGGCGCGCAGGTCGACGTGGCAGTCCCGGCCGAGGGCCCGGACGGCGAGTTCGAGGTTGGTCAGGGCGGCACCGCAGGAGAGCACGCGGTCCCGGTCGAACGGATCGTGCCGGCGCAGGTGGACGTCCCGGCGCTCGATCAGGTCGACCTCGGTGCCGCGGACGAGCAGCTGCCACGGCTGGCTGTTGTGCACCGAAGGCGCCCGGCTCACGGCGCGCGCGAGAACGCCGATCTGCTCACTGGTCAGGGCCGCCGGTGCGATCATCGCGGTCACTCCTCATCGCGGGCAGGGTGCTCCACCGCAGTCATGGTCGCGGTGGCGGCGGCTCCGACACCGGAGCACAAAGTCACTCACCCCGGCGGAATTCGTCCCTACCGGCTGCGGTCCTCCGGACGCAGGATCGCGGCAACCCCTGAGGGAAGAAGGAAAGTCATGAGCACTGGTCGCGCCCTCATCGTCGGCATGGACGGTTCGCCCCGCGGCGACGCGGCACTGCGGTGGGCCCTCGAGATCGGCGCCCACGCGGGCGACACGGTCCGCGCGATCCTCGTCCGGCCGCGCGACACGCTGCTACCCGGCACGTCGTTCGCCATCCAGCCGCACGGCCGGGGCCCAGAGGCGGCGAGCCGGCTCGCGCCGGCTTGACCTCCCTGCGCCTCCAGGGTCAAGGGTGGCGGGGTGGCCCACCGGAACAGCTCGTCCCCGCCCCAGACGAGCACCGGCATCGGGAGCAGCATCGCGACCACCCAAGCCGGCAACGCAGCGGTCCCGAACAGCGCCTGCAGCGGTGGCAGGTAGATCACCGCGGCCGCGAACACCAGCTCGAACGCGATTCCGCCCAGCAGCAGCCGGTTCGTCGTCAGGCCCATGATGCCCCACGCCCGGCACGAGGGTGGGCGGGTCACCTGGTGAGGGCGGTCATCCGTTCCTCCTTGCGGGCGACTTCGGGGGTCGCAGGACAAGGAGACCTCGGTTCGATGCCCGGGCGACGCGGGCGGAGCTCCTGCCCGCTCAGCCGACCGGGGCCGACCACTCGATCCTGACCCCGCCGTCGGGGCCGCTGTCCAGCGAGAACGTGCCGTCCGACGCCTTCGCCCGGTCACGCAGGTTGCCCAGCCCGCTCGGCGAGATGCCCTCGGGCAGGCCCTTGCCGTCGTCGACCACGACCACGCGGATCGTCTCGTCCTTCACCGCCACCGACACCGTCACCGCCGAGGCGTCCGCGTGCCGCACCGCGTTGCTCACCGCCTCGCGCACCACCGCCTCGACGTGCTCGGCCAGCTGCGCCGGCACCGTGTCGATCGGACCCGACATGCTGACCGTCGGCTGCAACGGCGCGTCGTCGGTCAGCTCAGCGATCGCGTCATGCAGCCGATGCCGCAGCCGCACGCCCGTCTCGCCCGCCGCGCCACCATGCAGGTCGAAGATCGCCGTGCGGATCTCCTGCACGATCTCATGCATCTGCTCGATACTGTCCCCGAGCCGCTTCTGCAGCTCCGGAGACTTCGTCCGCCGCTGGGTGCTCTGCATCGACAACCCCACCGCGAACAGCCGCTGGATAACGTGGTCGTGCAAGTCACGCGCGATCCGGTCACGGTCACCCAGCACATCCAGCTCCCGCGCCGCCCGCTGCTGCGCCGCCAACTGCAACGCCAGCGCCGCCTGATCGGCGAACGACGCCACCACCGACAGCTGGGCCGCCTCGAACGACCCGGCCCCGGATTCCCGGATCGCGATGAGCACCCCGGTCGTCCGGTCCCCCGCCCGCAGCGGCACCACCATCGCCGGGCCGAACCGGTGGTCGCGCAGGCTCAGGTCGGGCACGCTGCGCGGGGTCCGGTCCCGGTACACCGAGCCCGGCACGCTTTCCTCGATGGCGATGCGCGTCCCCGACAGCTCGGCCGCCCGCGTGCCCGCGCACACGGTGACCGTCAGGTCGTCGACGTCGTCGCCCCAGTCCTCGTCGACGTCGAAGCGCCCGGAGTTCGGCAGCGCGAGCATCGTGACGTCGGAGCCGGTCAGCTCCAGCGCGCGGCTGGCGATCAGGTTGAGCGCCTCCGCCGGGTCGGTGCCACCCAGCAGCTCGGTGGTCACCTCGCTGGTCGCGGCGAGCCACTGCTGGCGCACCCGGGCCTGCTCGTAGAGGTGCGCGTTCTCGATCGCGATCCCGGCCGCCGCGGCGAGAGCCTGCACGACGACCTCGTCGTCGTCGGTGAACGGCTCCCCGTTCTTCTTCTCCGTCAGGTACAGCCGGCCGAACACTTCGTCGCGCACCCGCACCGGGACACCGAGGAACGTGTGCATCGGCGGGTGGTGCGGCGGGAAGCCCACCGAGGCCGGGTGGGCGGAGATCTCCGCCAGCCGCAGCGGTTTGGCCTCGTCGATGACCACGCCGAGCACGCCGTGCCCCTCGGGCAGGTCGCCGATGAGGCGGCGGGCTTCGTCGTCGATGCCGAGGTAGATGAACTCGGACAGGCTGCCGTCTTCGGCGAGCACGCCGAGCGCGCCGTACTTCGCTTCGCCCAGCTCGATGGCGGCCTGCACGATCTGCGTCAGCGTCGTGTCCAGTTCGAGCCCGGAGGCGACCGCCAGCACGGCGTCGAGCAGACCGTCCATCTTGTCGCGGGTGCCGATCAACAGCTCGATCCGGTCCTGCAGGTCACGCAGCAGCTCGCGCAGCCGAATGCCGGACAGCGTGCCCGCCATCCGCCGTGGCTCCTGCCCGGCTCCGCTCACCACGGCCTCCGCATCATCGGTGACTTTGTCCCCTTTCCCCGGCAGGGCGGGGCGGGGCGAGTGACCGTCGACGGAAGCCTCCGGATCGACAGCGTGCCGGTCCCCGGCACCGAGGGGGAAGCCATGACACTACCCATCACCTCGATCGGCCTGCTCGACCCCGATCAGGTGAAGTCTGTGATCGGCGCGGCGGCGCTCGCTCCGTCGACGCACAACACGCAGCCCTGGCGGTTCCGCTGCACAGCCGCGGGTCTCGAGCTGCACGCCGATCCGGACCGCGCCCTCCCGGTGGCCGACGCCGACCGGCGCGAGCTGCTGCTTTCGTGCGGGGCAGCGTTGTTCAACCTGCGCACGGCCATCCAGTCGCTCGGCGCCCACCCGGCCACGACGCTGTTCCCCCGGCGCGACGACCCGACGCTGCTGGCCGTGGTCCGGCCCTTCGCGGCCCGCCGTCCAGACGCCCGCCTGGTCGAGCTGGCGGACGCGATCCCGCGCCGTCACACGAACCGGACGCCGTTCGAGGCGGGCGCGATCCCGGCGTCCGGCGGCTTGTGGCCGCAGATCGGCACCCGGTCGCCGGCGGCGAGCTCCACGACGTCCCCCGGCACCAGCCGCGCCGCGGGGATGCGCTGCGCGACCCCGTCCCGGACGACCGCCGCGTCACCGGGACCATTTCGGACAGTGGCTCCAGCGCCGCCACAGGTGCTTCGTGCCCTGCCGGCCGCGCGTTCCCCGGCGGGAACCGCGGTGCGCCAGGAAGCCGCATGGCCACCGAACGCCGGGCGTGGGCGGGGCGGTCGATCGACAAGGTCACGCCCTGGCAGACCGTTCCGACGCCGTCGCGGTCAGGGTCCGCAGTTCGCGCAGCACCTCCGCGGCGATGTCCGCGAGAGAACGCTGCTCGTCTTCGCGGATCCACTGGGTGAACGCGATCGCGAACACGGTGGCGCCCGACTCCGCCGCCAGGGTGGCGGCCACGTCGCCGATGCCTCGGCGGCGCAGGGCGTCGGCGACCGTCGCGGCGATGCTGGCGAGCTTGTGCCGCTCACGTTCCTGCAGCGCCGGGTTCCGGTCGATGACCGACTGCCGGGTCCGGGAGTGGGCCCGGCGCTCGTCCGGGAAGAAGGACGCCGAAGACTGCAGCGCACCGGCGACGAGCTCGATCGGGGACGCGTCCGGCGGTGCCGCGTCGATGCCGGCGAGGAACGCGTCCACGAGCCGCTGCTGGCCGTGGAAGAGGACCTCGCGCTTGTCGCTGAAGTGCCGGAAGAAGGTGCGCTCGGTCAGGCCGACGGACTCGGCGATCTCCATGGTGGTCGTCTGCTCGAACCCGCGCGTGGCGAACAGCTCGAGAGCGGCCTTCTGAAGCCGCTCGGCAGCTCCGGGTTCCCAGCGGACCATGGGGTCGAGTGTAGGTGATGACAGCGGCTGCCGTGGGGCGTACGGTGATGTCGGTGACTGACGTCAGTCACCGACATCAACTGCCAGGGAGATCACGAAATGCACGTTTTCGTCACGGGAGCCTCCGGCTGGATCGGCTCGGCCGTCGTCGACGACCTGCTCGCCGCGGGCCACGAGGTCACCGGGCTGGCCCGGTCCGAAGCGTCCGCCGCCGCGTTGACGGCGAAGGGCACCCGCGTCCGCCGCGGTGACCTGGACGACCTGGCCGGCCTCCGCGCCGGCGCCGAGGACGCCGACGCCGTCATCCACCTCGCGAACAAGCACGACTTCGTCCACCCGGCCGTCTCGAACGCGGCCGAACGGGCCGCCGTCCGGACCATCGGCGACACGCTCGCGGGCACCGGCCGTCCGTTCCTGCTCGCCTCCGGCATCGCCGCCCTCGCCCAGGGCCGGCCGGCCACCGAGGACGACGCCTCGCCGTTCCACGGCCCCGACTCGCCCCGGGGCGGAAGCGAGAACCTCGCGCTCGGGTTCGTCGATCAGGGGGTGCACGCCGTCAGCCTGCGGTTCGCGCCGACCGTGCACGGCACCGGCGACCACGGGTTCATCGCCGTCCTCGCGGCGATCGCCCGCGAGAAAGGCGTTTCCGGCTACCCGGGCGACGGCACCAACCGCTGGGCCGCCGTGCACCGCACCGACGCCGCCCGGATGGTCACCCTCGGGCTCGAAAAGGCACCTGCGGGCACTCGCCTGCACGCCGTCGCCGAAGTGGGCGTGCCGACCCGCGAAATCGCGCAGGCGATCGGCCGCGCGTTCGACCTGCCCGTCGCGTCGATCCCCGCGGACGACGTCCCGGCCCACTTCGGCTGGATCGGCGGGTTCTTCGGGATGGACCTCTCGGCGACCAGCACCGCGACGCGGGAGCTGCTCGGCTGGACGCCCGGCGGCCCCTCCCTCCTCGACGACCTCGCGGCAGGGGCGTATTCGGCATAGCCGCGGCGCGCCGACCGACGGCAGGGAACGGCCACTGAACTAGGGTGTGCGCATGATTCTGCGGCGTACCCTGCTCGCGGCGATGGCTCTGGGCGCGGCGATCGTCACCGGCTGTTCCTCGGGCTCCGGCGGTGGCGCGTCGCTGCCCGACGCCGGCGCCCTGCTCAAGGACAGCGCGTCGGCGGCGGGCGGCGTCACCAGCACGCACTTCACGTTGAAGGTCAACGGCACCGTGCCGGGCCTGAGCGTGCACAGCGTCGACGGTGACCTGACCAAGGCCGGCGGAGGCGGCGCGAAGGGCACCGGCACGCTGGAGCTGATGGGCCAGGTCGTCGACGCCGAGTTCGTCCTCGTGAACGGCTCGCTGTACATCAAGGGGCCCACCGGCGGGTTCCAGCGGATCCCGGCGGCGCTGAGCTCGTCGATCTACGACCCGTCCGCGATCCTCGACCCGCAGCGCGGCATCCCGAAGGTGCTGTCCTCGGTCCAGGGCGCGAAGACGGAAGGGACGGAAGACGTCGGCGGCACGCCGGCGTACCGCGTCACCGGGACGGTGCCGAAGGACGCGCTGGCCGCCCTGGTGCCGGGGGTGTCCTCGGACGCGAACGCCACCTTCTGGCTCCGCCAGGACGGCGGCCACCTGCCGCTCAAGGCTTCGCTCGGGTTCCCGGGCAACGCGAGCGTGGACGTCACGCTGTCCGACGTGGACAAGCCGGTCACCGTGACCGCGCCGGCGTGACCGGGCCGGCCGGCCCGCCCGGCGGCCGCGCGCTCGCCGTCGGCGCCGGCGGTCTCGCCGTGCTGCTCGGCGCGCTGGACACCTACGTCGTCGTCGGCCTGCTGCGGCAGATCATCGACGACCTGGGCGTTCCGGTGAACCGGCTGGAGGTCGTCACGCCGGTCATCACCGGTTACCTGCTCGGCTACGTGGCCGCGATGCCGCTGCTCGGCCAGTACTCCGACCGGTTCGGCCGCAAGCTGCTGCTGCAGGCCTGCCTCGGCGGTTTCCTCGCCGGGTCGGTGGTCACCGCGCTGGCCGGCACGGTGCCGCTCCTGGTCGTGGGCCGGGTCGTCCAGGGGACCGCCGGCGGCGCGCTGCTCCCGGTCACCCTCGCACTGGCCGCGGACCTGTGGCCGGGCAACCGCCGTTCCGCCGTGCTGGGGGCCGTCGGCGCCGCGCAGGAGCTCGGCAGCGTGCTCGGACCGCTCTACGGCATCGCGCTGGCCGCCGCGACCGGCTGGCGCGGCGTGTTCTGGGTGAACGTCCCGCTGACCGTGCTGGCCGCCGTCGCGGTGCAGGTTTCCGTGCGGGGCGGGAAACCCGCCGGGCGGCCGCGCGTGGACCTCGCCGGTGCCCTGCTGCTGGCCCTCACGCTCGCGTTGCTCGTCATCGGCCTGGACAACCCGAACCCGCGCGAGCAGGTGTTGCCGCCATGGGGAGTGCCGTTCCTGATCGGCGCCGGGATCGCCCTGGCCGCGTTCCTCTGGTGGGAGTCACGCGCCGAAGTCCGGCTCGTCGACACGGCGAACGTGGCACTGCGGCCGTTCCTCGCCGCACTCGGGACGAGCGTCGCCGCGGGGGCGGCGTTGATGATCACGCTGGTCGACGTCGACCTGTTCGCGCAGACACTGCTCGGCCGCGACGACGGCGGCAGTGTCGAGCTCCTCCTGCGGTTCCTGGTCGCGCTGCCGGTCGGCGCGCTGCTCGGCGGCCTGCTCGCCACGCGGATCGGCGAACGCTGGATCGCCGGCGCCGGGATGCTCATCGCCGCCGGCGGCTACCTGCTGATGTCCCGCTGGCCCGCCGACGTCCTCTCGGCCAGGTCCGTCCTGGGGCTGCCGCGCCTCGACGTCGACCTGGCCCTCGCCGGACTGGGGCTCGGCCTGGTCATCGCCCCGCTGTCGGCGGTCGCGCTGCGGGCCGTGCCGCGCGCCCAGCACGGCGTCGCGTCGGCCGCGGTCGTGGTCGCGCGGATGACCGGCATGCTGGTCGGCGTCGCCGCCGTGTCCGCCTTCGGCCTGCACTACTTCCACACTCTGACCGCGTCGCTGAACCCGCCGATCCGGATCCTGTTCCCGTCCCAACCGGCGTACGACCAGGCACTCGCCGGCTACCTCGGCGCAGTGCGCGAAGCGCTGCTGACGGAATACCGCGCGATCTTCCTGATCACCTCCGTCGTCTGCCTGGCCGGCGCGGCCGTCGCCGTGTCCACCGGCGGCCGGATGTCCACGGCTGTCGTGAGTGGTGAGCCGGGCAAGTCACCCGCGACACCTTGATCAGCGTCCGCTTGGCGGAGCGGCTGCGGGTGCCCGCCGTGCAGCGCACCGAACCCGGAGACCTCCTGTCGCCCAGCCGGCCACGGCCATCGCGTTCCGGGGGTTCCTCCCCGGTTACCGGCGGGCGATCTGGAAGGTGAAATCGAGCCGGCGCCATTCGCCGTCGACGGTGCGGCCGTCGGGTGTCGGGCCGGTTCGGGGTTCGAAGTTCACGATGAGATCGTCCTTGACGCCGAACACCGCGTCGGAGTCGAGGTACTTGCCGCCCGCGACGAAGAGCTGGGTGATCAGGCGACGGCAGCCCTCGGCCGCGATCATGAAGTGCAGGTGCGGGGCGCGGTAGGGGTGCCGCTCGGTCGCGGCCAGCATCGCGCCGACCGGGCCGTCGGACGGGATGGGGTACTCCGAAGGCAGGATGGACCAGAACCGCAGGCGGCCGTCACGGTCGGTGCGGAGCCGTCCGCGCAGGACCGGTCCGTCGAGGTCGGGCAGCTGCACGTCGTAGAATCCGTCCTCATTGGACTGCCAGACGTCCACGACCGCTTCCGCCACGGGCCTGTCGTCCGTGTCGGTGATCCGCACGTCCACCCACAGCGGGGTGCCGGGCATCCCCGCGGCGATGTCGGCGCCCTGCGCCACTTCGGGTGGGCCGTCGACGTAGAAGGGGCCGAGCACCGCGGACGGGGTGGTGTCGGGGGTACGGGAATTGGTCAGGACATCGACGACGCTGGACAGGCCGAGCGTGTCCGACAGCAGCACGAACTCCTGCCGGGTGGCGTCGCAGATCTGCCCGGTGCGGGTCAGGAAATCGATGCCGTGTTGCCATTCTTCCTGGGTCAGGTCGTTGTCGACGGCGAAGGCGTGCAACCGCGGAACCAGGTCCTGCAGCAGCGCACGCAGCCGCGCATCCGGTGTGCCGTCAAACGTCGACACGACCTGAGCGGTGAGCCGGTCCAGCACCGACACGCTGGTGGGCGCGGGACGCTCCCCGGCCCAGGCCCGGCGCAGCAGCCGCGCGATGCCGTCCCGGGTCGGCTCGGCGGGATTCGGGTACGGGGCAGCGGTCGCGAGTCCGGCCGCGCGGTCGAGGTCGGACTCGGCCAGGCCGAGTTCCCGCAGCGAGGTCGGCCCACCTGCCGCGGCGATCAGGTCGTACACGGCCGACGGCGCGTCGGTGACGCCGAGCGCGTCGGCGATGCGGCGCATCGCGTCGGGTGCCGCGGCGGCGTTGTAGGCCATGGCGTGCGGGAGCACGACGGCGTGCGTCGGCGCGTGGGGAAGGCCGAAGCTGCCGCCTAGGGTGTGGCAGAGCTTGTGGTGCAGGCCCATGCCGACCGCGCCGAGGCAGGTCCCGGCGAGCCAGGCGCCCTGCAGCAGTTCGGTCCGCGCTTCGAGGGTGTCTTCGGCGAGCCCGCGGAGTCCGCCTGCCAGCCGCCCGATGGCGTCGAGCGCCATCCCGTCGATGACGGGGTTGGCGTCGGGCGAGTAGAGCGCCTCCACGGCGTGCGCGAGCGCGTTCACGCCGCTGGTCACCGCGATCGGGACGGGCAGTTCCCGGGAAAGTTCGACGTCGTAGATCACGGTCTCGGGGAGGATGTCCGGCGACGAGCGCGTCGTCTTGACCCCGTCCACCGTCTCGCCCAGGACCGGGGTGACCTCCGATCCGGCGTACGTGGTCGGCAGGATCACCTGGTCGACGCCGGTGCGGACGGCGAGTGCCTTGGCCAGCCCGGTCGTCGAGCCGCCGCCGACCGCCACCACGCAGTCCGCTCCGGCCTCCCGGAGCAGCGCGAGGGCCTGCTCGGTGACCTCGACCGGGGTGTGCATGGCGGCGCCGTCGAACCGGCCCACGGCGAGCGGGCCGAGGGTCTTTTCGACCCGGTCACCCGGTTCCGCCAGGTCCGGGCTGGCCAGAACGAGCGCCCGGGACCGCCCGAGCCGTTCGACCTCGTCGCGGACCCGCTCGAGGGTGCCGGGCCCGAAGACGATGCGGGCGGGCCGAGCCGTGTAGGTGAACATTCTCCGGTCTCCTCAGGCGCGGTCGAGCAGGCGGGCGAGTGCCTCGGTGAGCTCTTTTTCCGGATCGGCGGGCACTTCGTGGGCCCGCCAGCCGACGTGGGCGTCCGGCCGGACGAGCACGCAGCCGGACTCGGTGACCTCGCGCAGCCGCGCCCAGTCGTCGTAGACGTCGGTGTACTCGCGGCCGGGGCCGATCACGTGCGCGTCGACGTCGACGCCGAGCGACCGGGCGGCGCCGGTGGCCGCCTCGGCCCACGCCTGCCCGGAGATGCCGGTGAGCACGGCGAACCGTCCCTTGCCGGTGATGTCGTGGGTGCTGACCCGGTGCCCGCCGTGGCCGAGCCAGCAGTGCGGCAAGCGCGCCCCCGGCCAGGTGGTCGGGTGGTAGTACAGCTCGGGATCGCGGGTGGGCTCCGGCTCGGGCGTGCCGTCGCCGACCACCGCGCGGGAGGCGTACCGCTGACCGAGTTCGACACCGTGGGCGTTGAACTCGTAATCCTTCAGTTCCAACGCCTCCCGCAGCGCGGCACGCTGCGCGGCCGCCTCCGGGGTGTCCTCGGCCCGGGCCCGCATGTTCGCGATCTGCTCGGCCGGGTCGCCGGTCGCGGTGAACCCGAGTGCGTCGAAAATCGGGCCGAACTCCTCGATGGATTTGTTGGCCCGCAACACGATCTGCTTGCCGACCGGGGCGCGCTCCGCGTCGTAGCTGTCGAGCAGCCCCTCCCCCGCCTTGCCGGACAGCACCGCGGCGAGCTTCCAGGCGAGGTTGTAGGAGTCCTGGACGGAGGTGTTGGAGCCCAGGCCGTTCGACGGCGGGTGCCGGTGCACGGCGTCGCCCGCGCAGAACACGCGCCCGGTCCGGTACTTGGTGGCGTACATCTTGTTGTTGCCCCACAACGAGGTGGAGCGGATGGTGACCGGGATGGTGTCGTCGCCGACCAGATCGTGCACGATCTTGGTGGCCATGGCGTCGTCGACCTGCGGGGGCGGCTGGTTGATGTCGTAGCCCCAGACGACCAGCCACTCGTCCCAGGGCCGGACCATGCGCACCAGGCCCATCCCGATGCCGCCGATGTCCGAGCCCGGCTGCAGCACCCAGTACAGGACGCTCGGCCGGTGTTCGACGTACTTCGTCAGGTCGGCGTGGAAGACGATGTTCATGCTTCCGGCGAGATCCATCTGTCCTTCGAAGGGCAGCCCGATGTCGCGGGCCACCTGGCTGCGCCCGCCGTCCGCGCCGATGACGTACTTCGCGCGGATCGGGTAGGTCTGGCCGGACAGCCTGTCCCGCACGGTGACGGTGACACCGTCGTCGTCCTGCTCCAGCGACAGGTACTCCGTGTCGAACCGGATCTTGCTGCCGCGCTCGGCGGCGTGCCCGATCAGGATCGGCTCGAGCAGGGTCTGCGGGAGGTCGCAGTTCTCGGACGGGCTGGCCAGCGTGTAGTCGGCCTTGCGGGCCGGGTGCGTCCCCCAGGTCCGGACCCGGCCGATCTCGTCGCCGGCGAGGCTGGTGCAGAAAACCGTGTCGCCCATCAGCGCGGCGGGCGTGCCCTGCGCCTTGATGTCGGCTTCGATGCCCATGTCGCGCAGGATTTCGACCGTGCGCTGGTTGGTGATGTGCGCGCGCGGGGTGTTGGCCGTCCATCGGTACTTGGTGATCACCAGGTGGTCCACGCCGTAGGTGGCGAGGAACAGCGCGGCCGAGGCGCCCGCCGGGCCGCTGCCGATGACCAGGACGTCCGTGGTGACCTGGCCGGGGTTGCTGGGGTTGTCGCTCACGCTGCCTCACCTCTGGGTCCGCTTCGACCGGTGGAACGAGTATGCGAACTCACCGGCTATACGTCCAATACGAAGTCACCGTCGCTGATATAGCCTCTGAATATGGATCTGCGGGCGCTGGAGTGCTTCCTGGCCGTCGCCGAGGAGGGTTCGATCAGTCGCGCCGCCGCAGCACTGCACATGACGCAGCCTCCGCTGAGCGTGCGGCTCCAGACGCTGGAACGCGAACTCGGCGTCCCCCTGCTGATCCGCCACGGCCGCGGCGTCGAGCTGACGGCCGCGGGCCGGGCGCTGGCCGAACGCGCGCGCCGCCTGTTTTCCGAGCTCCACACCACGACCGAGCTGGTGCGGACGATCGGCCTCGGCACCCGGGGCCGGCTGACCGTCGCCGTCGGCCACACCGTCTCGCCCCGGCTGCTGCCCCACCTGATCGGCGGCACCATGCTCGAACCCGGCGTCGACCTCGTCCTCACCGAAGACTCCGATTCCGACGTGGTCGAGCGGGTCCACCGCCGCGACGCGCACGCCGGCCTGCTCCACCTCGAACCCGGCGGCCCCGGCCGGGCCCGGCACGCGGCGAGCCGGGCCCGGGCGCTGGAAGTCGCGGTGGTGGCCCGCGAGCCACTCGTCGCGGTGCTGGCCCGGACGCATCCCGCCGCCGGCGAGGAACGCATCGACCTGGCCGAGGTGGGCGGCGAACGGGTGGTGGTCACGGCCGAGGCCGGAGCGGGGCTCGCCGCCCACCTCCGCGCCGCCTGGGCCGACGCCGGGCGTTCGTCCGACACTCGCCGCGATGCGACCTCGGTCATGCACGCCCTCGCCCTCGTGGAGGCCGGCGCCGGGGTGACCCTGCTTCCCGCACAGTACAGCTCGATGCTCTGGCCGGGCCTGATCGCACGCCCGTTGCGCCGGCACACCGCCGTCGTCGAAACCGCCGTCTGCTGGCGGCCCGACGAGGACTCGCCGGTCCTGCGCCGCTTCCTCCGGACGGCCCTGTCCACCCCCGAACCCGACATGCTGGGACCGGAGCACGCCAGGGACGGGCTGGGCGCCGCCCACTGGTGATCCGCGCGCCCGGCGCTCACCGGGCTCCCGGCGGCACCGCAGGCGAACGGCCACGAGAACTGCCCGTTTTTCCTCTGCCGCCCGGCCGTGGGGAGGTCTCCAATGGAAGAGTGGCGGAGAACGCGCTGATGCACCGCGTGCGGCAGTCGATCATCGGCAACGACCTGGCGATGACCGGTCCCTTCGGCCTTCGCCGCGTGATCTACGCCGACTACACCGCTTCGGGGCGCGCGGTCTCCTTCGTCGAGGACTTCATCCGCGACCACGTCCTCCCCTGGTACGCCAATACCCACAGCGAGTCCTCGGCCACCGCGGCGCAGACCACCTCGCTGCGCGAGGAAGCCCGCTCGGTGATCCGGGACGCCGTCGGCGGCGACGAGGACACGGTCGTCATCTTCACCGGCTCGGGCTCCACGGGAGCCATCGACAAGCTGATCACCATCCTCGGCCTGCGGCTGCCGGACCGCTACCGGCTTGCCGGCGCGATCGCTCCGGAGGACCGGCCGGTCGTCTTCCTCGGCCCCTTCGAGCACCACTCCAACGAACTGCTCTGGCGGGAATCGATCTGCGACGTGGTCACGATCCCGGAGGACGCCGACGGCGGCGTGTCCCGGAACGCCCTCCGCGCCGAACTGGTTCGCCACGCCACCCGGCCGCTGAAGATCGGGTCCTTTTCCGCGGCCTCGAACGTGACCGGCATCGTTTCCGACACCCCGGCGATCTCGGATCTGCTGCACGAGCACGGCGCGCTCGCGTTCTGGGACTGCGCGGCCGCCGCGCCGCACGGAGGTGTGCGCATGTACCACCGGGGCGGTTCCCACAAGGACGCGATGTTCCTCTCGCCGCACAAGTTCGTCGGCGGTCCCGGCACGCCGGGAGTGCTGGTGGTGCGCCGGGAACTGCTGCGGAACCGGGTTCCGAGCGTGCCCGGCGGCGGCACCGTGGACTACGTCAGTCCGACGGACCACCACTACCTCGGCGACGCCGCGCACCGCGAAGAAGGCGGCACTCCCGCGATCGTCGAATCCGTCCGGGCCGGGCTGGTGTTCGGTCTGCAGCAGGCGGTCGGCGTCCCGGCCGTCCGCGAACGGGAGCAGGCGGTCCTGCGGCGCGCGCTCGAATCGTGGTCGGCCGACCCGAACCTCGAGGTGCTCGGCAACGCCGACGCCGACCGGGTGGCCATCGTGTCTCTGCTGGTGCGCGGGCCGAGCGGGAAGCGGCTGCACCACGACTACGTGGTGACGTTGCTCAGCGACCTGTTCGGCATCCAGGCCCGCGGCGGCTGTTCCTGTGCCGGCCCCTACGGGCACCGCCTGCTCGGAATCAGCCCGGCTCGTTCGCGGCGGTTGTGGAACGAGGTCCTCGCCGGCCGGGAGGGCGGCAAACCGGGCTGGGCGCGGATCAGCTTCGACTACACGATGTCCGACGCGGTGGTCGACTACGTGATCCAGGCGGTGCACCGGGTCGCGGCGAGGGGATGGACACTGCTGACGGACTACCGCTTCGATCCGGCGACCGGGCACTGGCGCCACCGCCGCGCTCCCGGACCCCGGCTGAGCTTGTCCGACCTGCGATACACCCCGGAAGGCGTGCGCCGACCACCCGCGCCGGACACGCTGAGGGAGGACGCCTTGCCGGCGCAACTCGAAGACGCGGACCGGATCTTCGCCGCGGCGAACGGGTCGAGGGACGCGGATTCCGGGCGAACGACCCGGGGCTTCGAGGATCCGGACTGGTTCGAGCTGCCGTCGGAGTGCTTGACGTGACTTCGGTGCGAGCACCGTCCGACGGCGCGGAGAACCGGGTGTTCGCACATGTGGGTCCGGAGACGCCGGTTCTGAGAGCAAGGAACCGGCTCGCCGTGCCGCGGCCGGTGGATCGGCGTCACTGGTGCGTGAGGGCCGCAACCGCCGCCACGACAGCCGCGGGGTCCGACCAGCTTCCGTTCGTGTGGACGATCAGCGAATGCAGCCACGACCCGGCGAGGGTGTCCACGGCCCGGAGGAGATCTCGCACGGGCACGTCGACCAGGACTCCGTGGTCGAGGGCGAGTCCGGCCACGCGTGTGCTGCGGCAGCGAACCGCGGCGAGCTCGCTGTCGGCGTGACAGCGGAGCTCCGTCGTCCACGCGTTCGCCAGCAATACCGCGGCGTGATTTCGCTTCGGAGGAAACGGTACGGCGAGCACGGCGCGGTCGACGCCCCGGACGCACCAGACGATCAGCACCGGCGCGGTGAAGCGCGCCGCGGCAGCGGGATCGCTCGCCTGGAGCTGCAGCATGGCCAGGTACTCGCCGGCCGGCGACTCGGCCGGTGGCGCCGTCCTGGTCATCGGCAGCAGCATCACCACGCAGCCGGCCGGTCGGCCGAGTTCGTCCGCCGTGATCCGGCGGCAGCGCAGCCCTCGCTCTTCCAGTGCCGCCGTCACCCGCTCGGCTGCCTGCCCGCCGGCGCCGTCCGCGACCAGCACCTCGTCGGGAGCGGCAACGCGCCCGGCCGGCGATCCGAACGGTACCGTCGGCGGCTCGGAACGTGCACCGGGCCGGGGCACCGGTCCCGGGAGCGGCGGCTCGACGCGGCTGCGGAGCACGGTGCGGAACCGGTCCAGCACGCTCATGCCGGCCCCGTCAGCAGGAACAGCTCCACGGTCACGTCACCCGGCGTCCCGTCGCTGCCGAAGTAGCACCGGATGTCGATCGTGGACTTCAGCTGGGGAATCCCGGCGGGCAACACGATGTCACGGACCCGCTTCGACAGCTGCGTACCCTGGATGACCGGTTGGCCGGATCGGCTGCCGTTGCCGAACAGCATGATCAGCCCGACGTTGGCGTTCGCGCCGACGGTCCGGTCGAGGGTCTCGCGAAACCGGGTCAGCACCGCACCGTTGTCCCCCGCCGTCGACAGGGCGAACTTCTGCGTCTCCAGCTTGAGCCCCTGCGGGTTGGGCGGCTCGGCCGGGGACGGGGCCGGCGGCGGTGCGGCGGCGTCCGGGACGGCGGCGGGTTCCTGCGAGCCGACGGCGACCAGGAACAGAATCATGGCCAGTTCCGCGAACAGCCAGCCCGCCGCGCCGTGCATCCCCGAACCGGCACGACGGCGACGACGCCGCATCACGACACCGCCTTCCCCTCGGTGACCTCACCGTTGTGTCCGGGGTCCGCCGTGCGGAGCCCGTCGTGGACCACGGCCAGCCAGTTGACGTCCGCGATCGTCGTGCGCAGGTCGCGCGCCGTCTCGTGCACGGCGTTCATCGTGCGGTCGAGTTTGGCGGCCGCCGCGGCCACATCGGCGGCCGCCTGCCCGAACGGCGCCTGTGCGGCCACGATGCCCACGCGGCTCGTCTCCGTCTGCCCGGCCAGCTGTGCTGCCTCGGTGAGCCGCCGGGTGGCCTCGGCGAGCGTGGCCTGGACGCTGCCGGCCGCCTCGTGCACCCGGTCGCCGGCTGCCGTCACCGCGCCGGTGAAGGCCGTTATCGGCTCGGTCCGCTCGGTGATCTCATCGGCGGTGCGAGCGAGCCGCGTGTCGGCTTCGGCGAGCCGCGTGGCCTGGGCCTCCAGGGTCGGCAGGGCCGCGGTGAGCCGTTCGACGACCCCCGCGGCCCGTTCCACGACCGCCATCGCATCGCCGAGCCGGGCAGTGGCACGACCGAACTTGTCGGCGGCGAGGGCGAGTTCGTGCGCCGCCACGCGGGACGCGTCGCCGGTGCGCGCCGGTCCCAGCAGGCCGTACAGCGAGTTCAGCGGCGGCAGAAGCTCGGCTTCGAGCCGGTGCACCACCCGATCGGCCTCGTCGGCGGCCTTCTCGTCGCGGCCGGCCCACCAGGCGTTGCCCATGAGCCACAGCACCGTGACCACGATCAGGCCGGAGAGCGCCACCGGACCGCGCAGGTCGTTGTGCTGCAGCCAGTCCGCGAAGAACGGCGGCCGCTCGGCGACCGGCTTCGACAGGTACTGCTTGGTGTAGAACACTTCGGCGATCCCGAGCAACGCCCAGGCCAGCACCACCGGCAGGAGCACGGCCGCCTGGCTGGCCCGCTTGACCGGGCGGTCGATCATGGCACGCAGGTAACCGGGTTCCCGCAACCGCCAGAGCATCAGCTCCCGGCCGGCCCGGGTCGGATCCGCTTCGACCTGCTGGGCTTCGGTCACCGCGGTGGCCAGCACGATGCCGAGCTGAGCCAGGTGCGAAGGCAGCGACGCGGCCGCCGCCCCGGAGATCCGGGCGCCGGTCAGCTCGGTCTCCGCCTTGACCACGGCCGTCGAGATCGCCTGGGCGTGCGGGGAAAGGGACGACACTGGAGTTTCCTCTTCACTCGGTACTCAGTTCACCAACGTGAACACCAGGGCGGCAGCGGTGAGCACAGTCACCAGCAGCAGGAGCCACACGACGATGGCCGGCAGGTGTTCCCCCAAGGCCCCGACCCCGGCTCGCCGGCCACCGGTTCGGCCTGTCGCCTCGATCTCGGCCACCGGCGTCGCCCGGGGCGCTTCCCCCCGCACGGTCTCGTCACCACGGTCGCGCTTGCGCGGCTTCGGCCTCGACGGTGTGCGCCGGCGGCGCAGTTGGCGCTTCGGCTGCGGCTTTTGCTCGTCCGGAAAGGAATAGCGGCCGACGGCTTGCTCCCCGACCGGGTTTTCGGGCCCGGCGCCGACCGGTACGGGCCGGCGCGCGAGATCGGCCTGCCCACCGGCACCCAGACGCGATCCGGCTTCGCCCACCAGCGCGCTCAGGCCGGCCGGCTGGCCGGCCGCGACAAACCGCAGCACCTCACGCAGGAACCCGCTGTCGACCTGACGCGCGTCGTTCAGGAGGCGCGCGCCCACGTCGACGACGAGGCCGGAATCGCTCGTCGGCCAGGATCGGACCACGTCGGTCAGCCACCGGCTGATCGCGTCGTCGTGGTCGCCCCCGCGGCGCATCGCCTCGAGCATCTCGGACAGCAGCGTCCGCCTGCGTGGCTCGTCCGGCACGGCCTGGAGCATCGACACCGCGGCCTTGGGCGACGGCCGCGGCAGGTGGTCGAGGACGGCGCGCAGCACCCCGACCGGATCGGCGGCGTGCAGCAGCCGGCGTTTGTGGGGTTCGGAAAGACGGCCCCGCTGTTCCAGTTCGGCGGCGATGTCCTCGACCGGCATGGGGAACAAGTCCTCCAGCCCCGGGTCCTCGGCGGTGAGCCCCAGCCGCCGCAACCAGCCCGTGGCCTGCACGCGCGCCTCCGGGCTCTCCAGCGGGCCGCCGGGGACGCACAGGTACTCCCGGACGAACTGCGCCACAGCCGATTTCGCGGGGTACTTCCACCGCAACAGATCCGCCAGCAGGTCGTGCCAGCCGGCCAACGAACCCTCCGGCGTGGGCGGGAACAGTCCCGGACACGTCGTGACGGACGCTTCCAAGACCCCGTCGAACAGCATTCCCCGCAGCTTGGTGTCGGGCAGCCCGTGCAGCAGTTCCCCGATCGCCTCCACCGGCCGGTACCGCGCCCACGTCCGCGCGACCTCCGGGCCCGCGCCCCGCAGCAGCCGCACGGGATCCTGCCGCAGCAGGTGCGGCACGTCCTCGACATCGACGTCCAGTTCGTCCCGCACCACGGCGTCCACGAACTCGCGCATGCTCGGCGCGTCCCGGTACCGCTCCACGGCCGTGTTCTCCAAGGCCCGGTCGGCCATCCACTCGACCGCCTCCCGCTCCTTTTCCGGCAGCGGCGACGGCTCGTCCTCGTTGTCCAGCCACGCCAGCAGGCGATCAGCGTCGCGCTCGCGCGCCAGATCGGCCGGCCAGCGCCCGGTGGCCACGGCGCCGGCGGCGACAGGGGGTTTGACCGGGTAGGTGATCCAGAACCGTTCGGCGGCCACGGCGACCGGCAGCACCGTGAGCAGGGCGGCGATGACGGCGGCGACCTCGTGCGGCTCTCCGTCGAGGGCCAGCTTCCGGCGTCCGGCCGCCAGGCCCGTCAGCGCGGCCACGACGGCCGGGCGCGCCGGGGTGAGGTCGAACGGCGGGCGATCACCGCCGCGCGTCAACCTGCCGTCGGCGCCGACCTTGGCCAGGCCGGTCCGCCAGGCCCGTGCCGGATGCCAGTCGCCCGGCAGGAAGAGGAACTCGCAGACCCCGGCCCGGCCGAAGCCACCACCGCGGCCCTGCACGGTGAAGCACCACATCGTCCGGTCCCGCAGCAACCCCCAGATGGGCCACCGGCGGAAGTCCACGGTCTCGGTGTGCGGCTGACCGACCAGCGTGTGGACGAGCTCCGCCGCCCGTTCGACCAGCTCCGGGGGTTCGGGGTGGTCCGGATCGGGGTTCGGCGCGAACCCGGCCAAGCCGCCGCCCCATCGCACGATCACCGGCTCGGTCATGCGCGCTCTCCTCGCAACATGTTCAGCAACAGCTGGGTCAGCGCCGCGGACCGCTCCGTGACGTCGGCGAAACCACGGTGGTCCCGCGTGATGATGCGCCGGTCGGTGCCCGCTTCCAGCAGCGGCGTGTTCCCCAGCGGCGAACACAGCAGGAACCGGATGTCGCGGCGCGGGTTGGCCAGCAGGGCGCCGATCTGATCACCGAGCCCCATCCCGGACACGACGCCGGCGCCCAGTGCGGACATCACGAGATCGCGGATCTGCAGCAACCCGGCATTGCCCGGGGTGAGCGAAGCCGTCATGTACTCGTCGATCGACGGCACCGGAACCCGGTAGGTGAACGTCGCTTCCGGACGCCCCGGCGTGATCTTGACCGTGTCGTGCTCGCCACCGTGCACCAGGTTCCAGAACGCCGCCGGATCGCTGTAGTGCGTGAGCAGAGACCCGGCGAGCTGGTCGATCAACGCCTCCCGGACCGGCCCGTTGCCCCAGGAATCGCCGAGCCGGGCCACGATGTAGTTGCGGGCGTCCTCGGACACGGCCGGGTTCTCCAACGCGCGCTTCACCGTCGTCTTCAGGTAACGGCGCATGCCCTTCAGCACCTCGTTGGGACTGCCCAGCCTGTCCAGGCCCCGACCACTGGCCAGGGCCTGATAGAGCAGATCCACTTTGGACACACAGATGAGCAGCTGCTGAACCTGGTCCGGCCGGTCGGCGAAGGTGCCCTCGTGGGTCAGGACGGTGGCGAGCTCCTGCTGGACCGTGTCCCGGTCGTCCCGGGTCTCCTGCTCCTTGGGGTTGATCACCTCGTCCGGGCGCATGCTGCCCAGCAGCCCCGCCCGCACCTCGTCGGGCAGGAAGTCCGCCACGCGCTTGGACACGGCGGGATCCACCAGCCACACCAGGGTGTCGTACCGCCGCAGGACGTCGCGCCGGTCTTCGTCCTCGGGCCGGTCCCGCTTGAACAGCTCGCCCGGCAGGTCGGCGACCACCGCGAGCACCTGGCGCCGGTCGAACAGGAACCGGCGGGCCACCGGCTGGCGGATGAGCCGCCACCAGTCCGCGGGCAGCGTCTCGGTGCTCATCAGGTCCTTGCACAGGGCTTGGGCGTCCTCGATGAGCTCGTCCGAGACCTCGTACCCGAGGAACTCCACCGGCATCATGTGATCCCGGCCGGTGACGGCCAGCGGAAGCCCTTTGACCCGCATCTCGTGGTAGCCCATTTTCAGCCGGTCGAACGCGGCCGCCTCCAGATTGGCGTCGGTGGCGTTGACGCTCACGAAGTGCTCGTGGCCTTCGCTGTCCTCGTACAGCAGCTGCTGGCTGAGCGCCCGCAGCATCAGGTAGCTCTTGCCCGCCGCCGTCTGGCCGATCGCGGCGACCGAGACGGCACCGTGCGCCGGCTGGACCGGGATCTCCCGGCCGAGGTAGTCCTGGCGGTAGCGCAGCAGCAGGTGCCCGCTTCCGCACAGCTGGTAGCAGAGCTTGACCGAGGCGGGGTCGAAGTTCCGGCTACTGCGGGACGGAGCTTCGTGGCCGAAGGGAGTGAGCCGGTGCTGGAACCTCTTCGCGTCGTCGCGGTACAGCTCCAACATCAAGCTGGGACGCTCGTGCTGACTGCGGCGCGGGCCCATGGTGTCCCCGCACACCGCGCACTTGTCGGGCGTAGGCAACATAGTTCCTGTTTCTGCTTTCCGGGAAGGCGCCACCTGCTAGGCGGGGATCAGTGAAAGGAGCGCGACCACGACCACGAGCACGCCGAAGATGACAGCGCACCAGCGGATCCCGTGCCGGACGCCGATCTTCCCGGCGGCTTCGAACTGCGCGTGCACGTAGGCCGACGCCGCGGCATGACCGCGCTGCCGCCGGACGTGTTCGTACGACGTCCAGTCCGCGATGTGCAGGCCCAGCGCCTGATCCGGCCGCACGGGCGGTTCGTCCCCCAGCTTGCGGTCGAGGCCGCCGAGCAGGGTCCGACGGGGAGTTCCGTGGGTCATGGTTCAACTCCTCTCGACGAGTACGACCAGGGCCGCGAGCACGACCAGCACCAGACCGACCGGCACCACCGTCTGGGCGAAGGCGCGGACCGCGACGGCCCGCCGGTGCCGCGCGAGGGCTTCGACGACCGTGGCCGCCGGCTCGGCCGGGGTGAACCGGCCGTGCTGGGTGACCTCGTCCCAGACCGCGTCGACCCGGTGGCCGTACTTGCCCCCCGCCCGGGGCCGGACATCGGGAGGCCCGGTGCCGCCGCCGTGGTCCGACTCCGCTCGCAGCAACCGGTCGATCCACTCCGTGGCCCAGTGGTCTCCAGAGCCGAACGCACCGGTGCGGAAGGGCTCGGCGAGTTCCTCGGCGAAGGCCCGCCAGCGCGGTTCCGGCCAGTAGCCGAGGATTTCCGCGGCGGTCGCTTCGCCGTCGTCGATGAGCCCGGTCGCGGACTCCATCGACGGCAGCAGCCGGTGCAGCCGGTCGATCCCCGCGATGGCGCACAGCACGACGAGCGCGAAGCCGAACCGGTCGTGCGCCACCAGGTCGGGGAGTTCCGGGCCCGGGTACCGCTGCTCGTGGCCGCCCGGCGTCAGCGGCCGGGTGGCCCCGGAGTCCGCCACCGGGCCGGTGCGGCTCACCTGCTCCCACATCCACAGCTTCACGTCGGGGTGGGCGTACGAGTAGGTCGCTCGCGGCCCGGAATCCAGCGACAGCTCGTCCAAGGAGCGGACGGAATCGCCGTCCAGCAGGACGTACGCCGGGGTCCCGTCCACGGTCTGCAGCCAGCCGACGTTCTGCGGCTTGATATCCACGTGCACGATCCGGGCCGCGTGGCAGCGGTCCAGGCCTTCGGCGAGCCTGCGCAGCGGAGGCAGTTCCTCGATGCCCGGCACCCGGCGGGACGGATCGGTGGACTTGGCCCACGGCTTGGTCTGCAGCAGCGGCGAGACCACCAAGACGTAGCAGTCCGTCCGTGGCGAGTTCGGCACCCCGAACCACGCGGAGAGCCGGTTGACCGGGTTGTCCACCACCGAGGTTCTGCCGGCGTGGTAGCTGGTGGGGCTCGTTTCGGCCGCCAACGACTCCCAGTCCTCGGGGACGACGGCGACCGGGACGATCGGCCAGGCCGCCGCGCGGGCGCTGCCCCCGCCGACCGCGGCGTTGACCCGGTCGATCAGCGTCACCTGGGCCTGGAGTTCCCGGCGCAGCAACCGCGCCTGCTGCGGCGTGGCACACCGGTAGATCTTGACGTGCCACCGGGCTTCCGGCTCCTGGGGAGAGGTCGCGGTCGTGTACTCGACTTCCACCGTGACTTTGCGCAGCGCGCCGCGCACGGGGAATTCACGCTGTTCGGGAGCTGCCTCCGGCGGCGCCACCTGGAAGTGCCGCCACGCACCGAAGTAGCGCAGCCACACCTCGAACGGTTCCTCGCCGGTCAGCTGCGGGACGCCGCCGGGTTCGAGCACACCGTCCTGCCATTCGGTCAGGCGGTAGGCCAACGCGGTCGTCCCCCGGCCGTTCGGCTCGGCGTAGGTGATCTCGCCGTCCGGGGCGATCGCCCGGCCACCGGCGTCGCCCGGCGACAGCACGGCGCCGCCGACCTCGACCGCGATCTCCGGCCGGACCCAGGTGCGCCGCACCCGGAGCCCGGCGCTTTCACACCGGAGTTCGAGCAAGCTGTCGCGCGGAACCGTGTTCAACGAGTCGGGCAGCTCGATGCCGAACTCGCCGCCGGCGAGCCGGGAGCGGCCGAGCGGCACCCAGCCCGCGCCTTCGACCAACAGGTCGTGGAACTGCAGGTCCTGCCAGGAGAGCGTGAACAGCCGGTAGCGCAGCCCCTCTTCGAGGTCGCGCTCCCGCTCCGCCTGCCGGGCCTGTGCGGCCGGGACGACGTCGATCCGGAACGGCTCCGTCAGGTCGTTCCGCTCCTCGAACCGGACCTCGAACCGGCAGCCGGGCCGGTCGGCGCACACCTCGATCAGCGACTCCCTGATGTCGGACTGCCGCACCAGCCGGTCCCGGGTCAGGATCGTCACCCGCATCGTCACCGCGGTGCGGGCCGCGGTGAGCGCTTCGCTGAGCTTTCGGCTCGCATCGATGCGGACGTCTTCGGCGATCCCTTCGAGGTCGGTCATCCGCGGCCCTCCACAACGCTCTCGATGATCTGCTGGGCGACGAGGCGGGCGCGGGTGCTGCCCGCCTTCTCGTCGCGGGTCTCGACGGCGACGGCGAAGGACACCGGACCGGACGCGGTTTCGACGAACCCGACGAGCCACGCGGTCTGCCGCACGAAGCTGCCCGGGGGTGGGGCGGTCGTCTCGTACGGGTCATCCGTCCCGGTCTTGACCCACAGCTGCCTGCCGTCCGGGGCGTGCAGCGCGGACGCGGTGCCGCCGGCCGCGGTCGTGCCGGCGAGGGCGGCCCGCAGCTGGTCGGCCTGCGGACCGGTGAGCACCTGCTTGTCCCGCGCCGGTTCGCCCGTGGTGCCGGGCGCGAGGACGACCCGCGGCTGCCGGACGAGCCCGTGGTTGGCGATCCCGGCCAGGACGGTGGCCATCTGCAGCGGGGTGCCCCGGGTTTCGCCGCCGCCGAGCACGTTGTTGCCGAGACCGGCGCTGTCCGGGGCGTCGACCGAACCGGAGACCGAAGACGACAGGCCGACGTCGATGTCCGCCAGCCAGGCCCGTCCCTCCTGGCCCGCGTCGTTGAAGCCGAAGTCCAGGGCGGTCCGCCGGATGGCCGGCCAGCCGAGCCGCTCGGCGAGCCGGACGAACGCCGTGTTGCACGACACAGCGAGCGCAGCGGTCAGGCTGATCTGTCCCTGCACGGTCCCGGGGCATTCGCCGCGGTTGTGGTTTCGGATGACGCGACCGCCGTCGGGGACCGTTTCCGGCGCGGGCAGCAGATCGTCGGCCGTGGTGCCGGGTTGCCGGAGGTAGGCGGCGGCCACGACGACCTTGAAGGTGGAACCGAACCCGTACCGGTGCCCGGCCGCACGGTCCTCGTTGACGCTGGGCAGCGTGACGGTGGGATCGTTCGCCACGTACCGCCGCTGGTCGGCTTCCTGCCGCGGATCCGGTGCCGCGACCGGCACCTTCCGGAGGCGCCAGGCCCAGCAGTTCACGGCCGCGTCCACCGTGGCCTTGCCGTCCTCCGCGACCTTGCACCCCGGCGTGGGCGCGATGGTCCCGTCCGCGTGTCGCGGCCCGAACTTCTGCCGGTTCTCGAAGTCCTGCGCCGCGGCGGCACTGGCCCCGGAGTCCGGCGGCGCATCGATGTGCAGGGCCGTCGGGGCGCTCGACATCGCCAGCACCCGGCCCGAACGCGCGTCGAGCACCGCCGCCCCGCCGGCGAGTGGCGCCGAACCGTCGAGGTCCGTGCGCAACGCCGTGGCGGTGGCATGCTGGATCCTTCGCGAGAGGGTCAATTCGAGGGCGGTGCGCGTCTCCTGGCGCGGTGCGCCCAGCCGGTCCGCGAGCGTGCTCGGGGTGCCGGGTGCGGCGAGCGACTGCAACGCCGAGTCGAGCAGCCCGGCGTTCTTGCCGTCGGTGTTGATCAGGCCGTCGAGATCACCCACGGCGGGCGTCGACGGCCCTTGCGCCACCCATGCGCCGGCCGCGGTGTCCCAGCGGTACCCGAGCGTGCCGTCGAGCGTCAGTTCGATGCTGCGCCGGCTCGCGGCGACCCGGTCCATCGAGCACTGACTCGAGTCGACCATGTTCTGCGTCGGACCGCAGTACGGCCGATCGGCACCGTTCGGCCGGTACGGCACCGCGACGGTGACCGCCAGCAACGCGCAACAGAGCAAGAAGGCGGCGGCCGACGGCCGACGCCACCGGCCGAGCGCTCGGGGCGTGGCCGCCGGTTCCGGCCTCGGGTGCGGCCCCGCGGCAGGCGCGTTCAGCCGCAGCGCCACGGCCACGAGCACGGCGAGCCCCAGCATCGCCGTGGAGCTGCCGCCGCGCGACAGGAAGGGAGCGGTGATCCCGGACTGGGCGAAGAAGTTCTGGGTGGTGGCGAACACGAACACGAACTGCCCGAGCACCATCGCCCCGATCGCGGTCGCGAACAGCCGTGACGGGTCGAGCGCGCCACGGCCGGCGCGGGCCCGGTCCGCCGCGCTCTCGCGGGCCGGGGCCAGCCGTCCGGCAGATGGCCCGATCCGGCCGAGGGCACCGGCCAGCAGCGCGGTCAGAGCCGTGAGCAGCAGCACGGTGGCCCCGCCGAGCTTGCTCCAGATCACCGCGAGCACGAAGTCGGAATCGCCGACCTGCAGAACCCCGGCCGTGGTGTCGTCGAGCCCGCGTCCCCACAACCCGCCGTCGGCCATGATCGCCAGGCCCCGGGCCATCTGCGATCGGTGCTCGGCCTCGTCGTCGGCATAACTGAACTGGCACGCCGTGTAGCCGGGCGGGGTGGCCGGGGCCTGCGGAGCGGGGACTCCCTGCGGCACCACGGCGTCCGGTGGCACGCAGGTGCCGTGCCAGGTGTAGGTCCACGGATCCGCCATGATCACGAAGCGGGCCCCGATGTACGGCATGAACAGCATCGCCACACCCGCGACCACCACCAGCACCCCGAGCACGAGCACGAGCGGCCTGCCGTACTGCCGGAACCTGGCCCAGCGCCGGCGCTCCCGCCCCGGCCGGTCCGCGTCGAGCGCCCGGCCGGCGTGGTGGTAGAGCACGGTGCCCAGCACGGCCATCGTCGCGACGAGGAGCGGGATCAGGGGGCCCATGTCTTTCTTGATCAGGCTCGCGGCGGCCACCGCGACGAAGAGCAGCACCGGGTACCAGAATCGGGCGGCCAGTTCGGCGTGCTTGGTCCAGGCGACGCCGTTGCGGTAGACGGCGGCATGGCCGGCGACGAAATACGCGAGAACCAGACAGTACAAGAACTTCCCGAGCTCCGGCGCGGACGTGTAGATCGGGGTGAGTCCCGTGAAGAACGCGGGCACGATGAACGTGACGGCGACCAGGCCCAGCGCCACCGCGTAAAACCGGCCGCGGTGGTTTTCGCGCCAACGGGAAAAGGCTCGCCGTCGGCCGATGGGAGAATTCTGCCGTTTCAACCACGGCCAGAGAAGCACCGCGCCCAAGCCTGCGCCGAAGACGGCCAAAGGGAGGCCGATGGCGTCGCGCGCGGCCGCGAACCTGCCGTCGTGGAACAGTTCTCCGAGGTTGCCGTTCGGGACGCGGGCAGGCCCGAGGCGAACCACCAGCAAAAATCCGAACAACGACAACGTGCTCGTCGCCGAGAGCACCGCGAGCGCCGGGCCGGTCACCGCCCGGCAACCGTGGCGCCCGGCGGATCGCCGCAGCAGATACCAGGCCGCTCCGACCACCGCGGCCATCGCCAGGCCGAGGATCGCGCCCGTGACGAGCGTGCGCGGCAGCAGGTGATCGCCCACGCAGAACCCGGCGACGAGGAGTGCGAGCGGCCACCCGAGCGCCGGCCCGGCCCCGCGGAACAGCACCGCGGCACCACCGGTGATGTGGCGAGCGGGCGCGCCGACCGCGGCGACCTCCACCGACTGCCGTTCACGCAGGAACCGCACCGTCCCGGTAGTCGCCAACACCAGTCCGGCGAAGACCAGTGACCGGCTCGCCCCGGCGTAGCCGTCGACGAACAACCCGGCGACAGCCGGGGGATCCAGGCTCATGCAGGAACTTTCTGGCTCGCGCGGAACCGGCCCGCGCGGCGCGCGACCTCCGGGATTTCGAGTAGGACAACTTCCAGTCGATGGCCGAAGACCGCTTGTTACACATCCGGCGAGACAACCGAAGGCGCCGACGCGGCGGCTCGACGTTCGACCCCGTCCCGGCACACTCTCCATCCGATTTTCGTATTTCGCCTGGCGCGGCACGTGCTTCGCCACCGCACGAGGACGTGCGTTTTTTTCGCGCCACCCGGGCCGGATCGAAAAGTTTCCCTGCACCGGGAATCCAATCACCGCCGTCCCGATCCGCGAACCGGTTCCCCACCTCGGCCAACACCGCACACACGCCGATCTGCGATCGCGGGTACTCCAGGTGGGCTGGGGATGCCCACACCTTTTGGCCGATTGCGGCAGGTCCTGGAGGGTGGTTGCCTGGCACAACAGCGAACTTTTTGATGCGCGGGGGTTCTTCAGTCGTGACTGACGCCGTGACCGAGGAACCGGGCGAACACCCTCCGCAGGAGTCAGCTGATCAAGTCCCGACCTCGGACGCTCGTTTCCCGGGTTCCGGAACACCAGGACCACTCAGTCCGCGCTTCGTTGTCGCGGCCACGATCGCGTTGGTCTGGACGGTCGTGCTCCTCGGCTTGATCGCGGCCAAAATCGACGTGGTGGCGGCCATCGTCGGATCCTTCGTGAGTCTCCTCACCGCCCTCACCGGGATCGTCGGCGTCTTTCAACCTCCGCGGTTCCCACGGATCGGACCAGGGGTCACGCGGGGCGTCGTCATCGCCATCCTCGCCGTGGATTCCGCGGTCAGCGCGGGATGGGGTGCCTGGTCCTACTACCAGGCCAACCACGAGGTCGACGTGCTTTCCCAGATCCACCTCGCCGGCAGCACCGGCGTGTTACCCGACGGGCACGCCGAGCTCGATGTCGACATCGCGGTCAGGAGAACGCAGATCGATCTGGTGCTCCAGGCCGCCGACACCAACAGCGGCGCCGGAAGCTGCGTCCCGAACACCAGATTCTCGCTGATCCCGAGGTCCGCGGGGAATCGCGGCTCGGCGGTCGCCGTGACTCCCGGCACGCCCGTCCGCCTCGACCTGCCGGACGGGACCGAGCACCTGCACCTCGACGTCACCGTCATGAACACCCGGGAAGACCGGAACTGCGCGGTGGACCTGTTCGTCACCAGCGCGAAGCTGCGGAACCGATGACGGCCGCCTTGGAGGACTCATGAGAGCGGAGCGGACACTGCGGTGGCTTGCCGTCGGCGGCGCCCTCCTGGCGCTGGCCGGCTGCACGTCCACGCCACCGACGCCGTCCATCCTCACGGGGCCGCTCGCCGTCGGCGTCGGCGACCGCGCGCCGGGCTTCTCGCTGGGCGACACCAATCCCGCGGGCTTCGACATCGACCTGATGAACGCGATCGGGGCGAGATTGCACACTCCGGTCGCGAACACCCCGCTCACGTCCACGGATCGAGCGGGCAAGCTCAAGAGCGGCACGGCGACGATCGTCATCGCGACCTACTCGATCACAACGCAACGCAACCAGGACGGCATCGACTTCGCCGGCCCGTACATGATCACCCCCCAGGCGCTGCTCGTCCGCGCGGACGACACCCGCGTCGCCGGCAAGGACAGCCTGGCCGGGAAAAGCGTTTGCACCGTGAGCACGACCACCAATGCGGCGGTGACGATCCCCGGCGCGAACATGGCGACTCGGGCACCCAGTACCCAGGAGTGCATCGACCTGCTCGAGCGGGGCGGAACCGACGCGGTGTTCAGCGACACCCTGATCCTCTACGGCTTCACCCACGCGAGGCCCGGCAAGTTCAAGGTCGTCCTGTCGGGCACGTTCGGTGAGCTTCAGTACTACGGCGTCGGATTGCTCGGGCAGCACCACGAGGACTGCCTCAAGCTGAACTCCGTGATCAGCGACTACCTGCGCACACAGTGGCGGCACGATTTCCTGGACACGCTGCCGGACGCGGCGGACGCGTACCGCGGCGGCACCGGCGGCGATTTCGAAAGCCTGTTCAAGCCCAAGGACAGCGACATGGCGACGCTGTCGTGCAAGCTGTGAACTTCCCGAGCTCGTCGCGCCGCGAGTCGCACTGACACAGATCGTCACCTGATTGATCGTCATGGGGCTGGTGGCCGTCCCGGTCGTGCGTAGGGTTTCTCTAGGTGGGAGCGCGACATTCGCGCATTCGATCCGGTGCCGCGCCAAGTGCCCCGGTGCCTCGATAAGAGAAGGAAACACCCCCCTATGCGCGCCCTTGTGGTCGATCACAGTGAGGCCGGACCCGTTCGGTTCGCCGATGTCGATGAGCCCGTGCCGTCCACCGGTGAGGCGTTGGTGGAGATACGGCACATCGGCCTGAACTTCGGTGAGCTGAGGTACGCGCACGAGTGGACGGCCGGCGGTGTGCACGGTCACGACGCGGCAGGCGTCGTGGTACGCGCGGCGGCCGACGGCTCGGGGCCGCCTGAAGGCGCGCGCGTCGCACTGGGAATGGCGCCCTACGCGTGGGCGGAGCGGGTGGCGGTCGGTCCCGCCTGGCTCGGCACCGTCCCCGAGGGGGTGGATCTGGCCGAGGCCGCCGCGCTGGGGATCGCCGGGGTCACCGCACTCCGGGTGCTGCGCACGCGTTCCCTGCTGGCGCGCAACGTCCTGGTCACCGGGGCGAGCGGGGGTGTGGGGCACTTCGCCGTCCAGCTGGCGGCGCTGGCGGGAGCCCGGGTGACGGCACTCGCCGGTTCGCCGGACCGGGCCGCCGGACTCCGCGAACTCGGGGCCGGCACGGTCCTGACCGACCTGGCCGGGACCGAGGACCGGTACGACCTCATCCTGGACGCGGTCGGCGGGCCGCTGCTGGCCCGGGCGTGGCGTTCCCTCGCCGCGGGCGGCACCATCCACCTGGTCGGTGGCACCTCGGGCCAGGACACCACGTTCCCCGCGGGGAACCTGTTCGGCTTCGGCGAACCCCGCACCATCGCCACCTACGGCGACCTGACGCCGCCCAGCGGGGAGCTGGCGGATCTGCTGAGCCTCGTGGCCGCCGGGAAGCTGGCGGCGCCCATCGGACTGCGAGGCGGCTGGAAGGACGTGGACGACGCCATTCAGGCGCTGTTCGCCCGGAAGGTGCACGGCAAGGTGGTTCTCGACGTGACCTGAAGCCGTGAACGAGGACACCTGAGACAGCGCCCGCCGGCGGTCGCGGTTCACGGCGACCGACGAGAATGGAACCATGGACGTGCTCGCGGAGGTCTTGCGGATTTCGGGTGCACGAGGGGCGCTCGGAGTCGTGCTGAAGGCCGGAGGGACCTGGGGCCAGTGGCTGGACTCCTATCCGGGAGCGGCACTGCACGTCGTGTCCCGTGGCGTGATGTGGCTCCACGTCACCGGCGAGAAACCGCTGGAGGTGCGGGCCGGAGACGCCGTGCTGGTGTCGCCGGGCACCGCGCACGGGATAACCGGCAGCTCCAGCACGACGATGGGCCGCTGCGACGCGAGGGCGGCGGTTCAGGCCCTCGCCGAGGGCAGGGCCCTCCGGCTCGGCTCGGTGCCTGCGGAGACGGAAGTGATCGTCCTGCACTACGAGCAGGACCCAGCGGTGAGCACATCGCTGCTGGCCTCCCTCGCCAGGCCGATGCACGTGGCGGCCTCGGAGAACGCCCAGCTCAGCAGGACCGTCGAACTTCTCACCGCGGAGCTCGCCCAGCCGCAGATCGGCACGACCGCCGCCGTCAACAGCATCGTCGACCTTCTGCTCGTGCAGTTCGTACGCGCTTGGCTGGCCCGCAACCCGGAGGAACTGTCCGGCTCGTGGCTCGACGCGATGCGTGATCCGGTCGTGCGCGACGCGCTGGCCCGTGTCCATGCCCAACCGGAACGCCCTTGGACCACGGAGACCCTGGCCGCCGCCACGAGCGTCTCCCGGGCGACGCTGTCCAGGCACTTCCGGGCCGTCCTCGGACAGACGCCGGGCGCGTACCTGACGCAGTGGCGGATGGACCTGGCGTCCGTCCGGCTGCGCGATACCGACGAGCCGGTCGAGTCGATATCCGACGCGGTCGGCTACGGCTCGCCGCACGCTTTCAGCCGGGCTTTTCGGCGTGTCCGTGGCATGGCCCCGGGCGAGTACCGTTCTCGGCTTCGCAAGTGATGGGGCTGTCCCGAGATCGGTGCTTCCAGCGTTGTCGATCCGTAGGTCCCGGCTACTCGACCTGAAGGTAGAGCCGGCTGTACCGCACGGGTAGTGCAGCCTCACCCGGTTGCACTAGCTCATGCGCCATCGCGCTCCGAGCGGTCCTTCTCTACCGTCGTCCCATGCGATTTCGACCGAGCACGACAACGGGTGCCGCCGAATCAACACCGGAATCCAACGGCAGAACTGTTCGACTGCATTCGAGGCCCGTGCTCGGGTTGCTGCTGGCGGCCGCCGCGGCTTTGGTCGCAGCATTCATGTTCGCCCCCGCCGCGCTCCTGAGGCCGGCCTTCGGGGCTTACGATTACGCGAAACTGCAGGAAACCTTCGGGGATGCTCTGGTCGAGTATTGGCGAAGCGGAACCCCGGCGTTCCCCGCCCACCTGACGACGCTGGTCGACTACTGGTTCCAATGGCATGCGATCAAGGTGGCGATCAGCGCGTTGTCCGTCATCGTCTTCGCCTTGCTCACCACCGCGCTGTGGCAGCGATACCTGCGAGCCCGGCCCTGGTACGCGGCGGTCGCCACGGCCGCAGCGGTGTCGACGGTTCTCGCCATGGGAGTGTTGATGGTGAACATCGAGGTGACCGCCGTACCGCTGGTCGGGTTGCTGGGGCTGCTACCCGGCACAGCCGCCGACGGCAAGCTCACCCAGGTTTTGCGTGAGATGCACGAAGGGCTGACGGAATCGGCCGGCCCGCATGCCGGTTCCCCAGCGCTGACGGTATTCCTCGGCGAGGTCGAGCGATACCACTGGGTCATGGTGGCGATTTCCGCCACGCTGCTGGTGGCAACCGGCCTGGCGAGCGCTTACTTCTGGAAGCGGCGCAGCACCAGCGACCCCGGCGCCGCCCGCGTCAGATTCATGCACACCACGCTCGGCGTCATCACGGCCCTGACCGCATGCCTGCTGCTGCTCCTGACAGCGGCCAGTGTGCTCTCGGCGCTCGAGCCCGCCACCACGCTGCTGGACGTCATCGGTGCGAGCTGACACCGCTGCCCCGGCTACCGCACCGTAGGGTCGTGACCGTGGCGACCAGCGTGTGGCGGGCGATGGCGGGCGGCCCCGTCCGATTCGTCCTGTCGCGATGGCCGTGGCGCAGCCTGGCCTATGTGGTCAGCAGCGTGGCGGTCATCTCGATCGCCTGGCTGGCCATCCTGCCGCTGCTGCTGTTTCCACCGCTGCTGCTGCTCGTCGGCATACCGATCGGGGCGCTGGAGCGCCCCCGGCTCGGCTTCCTGGAGCCGCCGGCGGTCCCCAATCCGCACGCACCCGCGCCCCCGAACGGCTGGGCGTGGGTGCGGCTGCGGGTGACCGAGGCTGCCACCTGGCGCGAACTCGGCTATTGCGCCTGCCTGCTGTCGGTACTTGCCCTCCTCGACCTCGCCGCGGTGCTGGTCCTGTTCCTCTGCCTCCTCCTGCTGACCCTGCCGCTGTGGGTCGGGTTGGGAGTGAACGTCCATTTCGCGGTGGGCACCTGGACGGCCGAGACCGTCGGGCAGGCGTGCGCCGTCGCCGGTCTGGCCGGGGTGCCCGCGACGGTGGTCACCCTCTACGGAATCAGCGTGCTCGGCGGCGCCCAGGCAGCCTTCGCCAAGTGGCTGCTCGCGCCCACCGGCACCGAAACGAACCGTCAGGTCGAGGAGCTGGCCCGGTCACGCAGCCGGTTGGTCAGCTCCTTCGAGGCCGAGCGCCGCCGGATCGAGCGAGACCTGCACGACGGCACGCAGCAACACCTGGTGCTCCTGACGATGAAGCTGGGCCTGGCCGAGCGGCATCTGGCCGGCTCAGGCGGACGCGCCGGTGAACTCGTCGGCGAGGCCCACGAGCAGGCTCGGCTGGCACTCACGACCCTCCGGGACCAGATCCGCGGCATCCATCCTCAGATCCTCACCGATTTCGGGCTGGCCGAGGCGGTGCGCGACCTCGCCGAACGGTGCCCGATTCCGGTCGAGGTCGACCTCGACCTGCCCGGCCGGCTGCCGCCCGAGATCGAATCGTCCGCCTACTTCGTCGTCTCGGAGGCCCTGACCAACGCGGTACGACACGCTGCGGCCACTCGGATCCGGATCAGTGGCAGACTGGCTGGGCGACGGCTGGCGCTGACCGTCGTCGACGACGGTCGGGGCGGCGCTGAACCGGCACGGGGCACGGGCATCCGCGGGCTGGCCGACCGAGTGGCCGTCGTGGCCGGCACCCTGGAGCTCATCAGCCCGCAAGGAGGACCCACCACAGTGCGGATCGACCTGCCGTGTCGCTACGAATAGTGCTTGCCGAAGACGCCGCGCTCATGCGGGCCGGACTCGTCAGCCTGCTCGAAGGACTGGGCCACACCGTGGTGGCGGCGGTCGGCGACGGTGACTCGATGGTGGCGGCGGCCCGAGAGCACCGACCCGACCTGGTCATCACCGATGTCCGCATGCCGCCCGGTTTCACCGACGAAGGGCTGCGTGCCGCGGTGACCCTCCGCGCCGGCGACCCGAGCGCGGCGGTCCTCGTGCTGTCGCAGTACGCGGCCACCGCGTACGCCGCCGAACTGCTCGGCCCGGCCGGCCGGGCCGGAGTCGGCTACCTGCTCAAGGACCGCATCGGCGAGGTCGCCGACTTCGCCGACGCAGTGTCGCGGGTCGCGGCCGGCGAGACCGTCATCGACCCCGACGTGGTGCGGCAGTTGCTGAACCGCCCACGCACGACCAACCCACTCGACCGGTTGACCACACGGGAACGGGAGGTGCTCGGGCAGATGGCCGAAGGACACAACAACCCGTCCATCGCCCGGACGCTCGAAATCAGCCACGCCGCGGTGGCCAAACACATCGGCAACATCTTCACCAAACTCGACCTCCCCGAAGCCGACGGCCACCGCCGGGTACTCGCCGTCCTGACCTACCTGCGAAGTTGACCGCACCCGAGCGCAAACGGCGCGCGAGCGGCGAATTGTGCGTCACGTACACGCGTTCTCGGCGGGAAGTCCGCGTCCGCGTAGTTGCCCGCGGCCCTTCTCGTCGAGGTGGAACCACCGGGCGGCCGGTGGTACCGGGTCGCGGCGACCCGGTACCACTCGCGCCTACGCCGCCGTTCCGTAGACCGACAGTTCGGTGCTGCTGATGTAGAAGCAGCCGAGCGTCGGCGCACCGGGGATGCAGGGCGGTCCGGCGTCCTGGCCCTGCGTGGTCAGCATCGTGTACCGGACGTACTGGACGGCATTGCCGGTGCCCGCGGCCGGTGTCGCCGGGGTGGGTGTGACCGTGCCGTAGGGGAAGGCGCTCTCCACCGCGGTGGTCCACGTCGTGCCGTCGGCGGAGGTTTCCACCCGGTAGTGGCCGGTCCCGACCTCGTAGACGGGGACGCAGACCGGCATCGGGTTGATCACCAGCTGGGTGATGTCGACCTTGGCCGGCAGCTTGACCACGACGTTCCGCCCGCCGGGCTGGATGAAGCTGACCCAGCCCTTCGACTGCGACTGGTCGATCATGTTGCCCGGGCCGCAGACCGGGCTCAAGTCCGGCCCGGTGAAGCTCGCGACCGAGCCGCCTCCGGCGGCCGCGGCCCAGTCCCGGCGGATCGTCCAGTCCTGGGTCAGCGGGTGCGACGGGATGGACAGCGTCTTCTCCCCCTCGTCGTAGCCCGCGCCACGGGCGGCGACCTTCGCGTACGTTCCGGGCAGGATGCCGGGGATCGTGTAGGTGCCGTCCGCGGCCGTGGTGGCCGCCAGGCCGCCGGCGAAGCCGGAGGCGTGTCCACCGAAGGCGACCGTGACTCCGCCGACCGGTGCGCCGCTGTCCTGGTCGGTGACCGTGCCGGTGAGCGTGCCGCGTGGTGTGTCCGCCGACGGCGGCATCGAGAAGTCCTCGACCGGCCGGATGTCGTCACCGTCGCTCGCCGCGGCGAAGTAGCCCATGCCGCGGTGGGCGAACACCTGCCAGATCGTCTTCTGCAGCTTCCCGCCGTCGACGACCAGGTCGGCCTGCAGGATCGAGTTGCGCTCGTCCAAAAAGGACGGATTCGCCGGGGACAGCTCCATGGCCCGGGTGACCAGCGACTCGGCCTTCGCACTGCCGATGGCCTTCCGCAGGTCCCACAGGGTCTCCGCCCAGATCTCACCGTCGTCGTGCGCCTCGGCGAAGCCCGAGAGCCGCCCGTAGTCGCCGTAGGTGTAGCCGCCGGAATGGGTCGCCGGGGTGCCGGGGCAGACCGCGGCGGGGGCGCCGACGGTGCAGTCGAGCGGCTGCGAGCGGATCGTGCCGCCGGCGGTCCAGTACTTGCCGACCCGGATCTCCCCGTCGGCCGCGGTGTCCTTCTCCAGGCCCTGGCCGACGAGGAAGTCCTCGGCGTACCAGTCGCTCCACCCCTCACCCATGGCACCGGCCTGGGCGCCGCTGAGGGTGGAGAAGCCGTTCGCGTCGACCACGAGCCGGTTCGACAGGCCGTGGGTGTACTCGTGGTAGACCACGTCCGCCGCGTCGCCGGAGTTGCCCGCCACCGAGCGCGTGCCCGGATTGATGAGGTACATCTGCATGCGCGGCGGCGTACCGTCCGGCGGTGTGCTCATGTTCGCGTTGTTGGCGTGTCTGCCGTCGGGCAGGCCGCCCGCCGTGTCGGCGCCGTCGTCGGACTCGCCCTGCACCGCGTCCCCGTCGACCGCTTCGAAGTTGCCCGCGCTGCGGGTGAAGCCGATCGGACCGGCCAGCAGGTGGTCGTGGAACGTGCCCAGGAAAGCGAACAGCTGCACCGCGTTCTGTGCCCGGTTGACCTGCCACGAGTTCGGCGTCTCCGGATCCCACGAACACTGCAGGGCGGCCGAACAGAGCCCGCCTGCCGTCTTGGTGAAGTCGGTGAACGGGTACTCGAAGCTGCCCTTCGCGGCCGGGCGCACCTCTTCGGACGGGCCGGCGGCGTTGTTGTCGTCGACGTCGGAGTAGACGTGCGCGTAGTAGCCGGCCAGGCGCGGCGAGTTGTCCGGCAGCCACTTGCGAAGACTGACCCGCTGCTGCTTGCCGCCAGCGGCCGCGCCCGGGTAGCCGGGCCACACCTGGGCGGTGTCGTTGTCCACCGTGTTGTGCCGGTAGAGGACCCGGCCGCTCGCCGCGTCGACGACGTGCACGAACCCGTCACGCAGCAGCAGCGTCTGCCAGGCGAGCCGCGGGCCGTCCGCGGTCTGGAACCAGACCAGCTTGGCGGTGCCACCATCGCTGAACGTCGTGGCCTGCTGGGGTCCGGCGGCGTTCCTGGTCACCGTCGCCGAGGTGCCCTCGACGTCCTTGACCGCGGCCGCCCGGGCAGCGGTGGCGGACAGCGCGGCACCACCCACGGCCGCCGGGAGTCGCTTGACCGGTGCGCCGTCCACCTGGATCAGCCGCCCGTCCTTGGCGACGTGAGCCTTGAGACCGTTGCCGAAAACGGGGACGCCCCCGGCAGACTGCACGAAGCTGAGGTGGTGGGTGCCCTCGACATCGGTGTAGTCCTGCCGCAAGGCGAGTCCGGCGACGGTGTTCGCGTCCAGACCGAAGACATCGGTGTGCGCACGCAGATAGCCGAGCGCGATGTCGGCCGGCTTCTGCGCGCTGGCGGCGGTGAGGAAGCCGTCGGTCCGCGCAACCCGCCGCGGCGTCCCGGTGGCGTTGTCGATGTCCACGATGCCCTGCAGGCCGAGCTGGTCACGCAGCTGCCGGACGGCAACCGGCGACGACCCCGCGTCAGCCGACCGTCGGGAAGCGGCAGAAAGGCCGCCCGCGCCACGCAAGGAGTCACGGCTGTCGTAGTCGGCACGCCACTGCTTCGGCCACCCACCGACGCCGGCACGGTCCGGAGCGGCGTGCGCGACGGTGGGGAGCAGTCCGGCCAGCAACACGATCCCGGCGGCGGCCGCCCCGGCCCGCCTTGTCATCGATCTCAACTGGATCCCCTTCCGATCGGGCTCGGCAGGGGGCCGATTCTCCGCCGATGATCAAAACCCCGGCTAGAACGCAGATTCACAACCTGCCCACCCGGAACTGACCGCAGCTGACAATCATTCGGCCGTCCGGACGCGGTTGCGGAGCCGTCCCAGGTACTGCCGAAGCCGGTGTCGAATCCGGGGGCCCGCCACATCCCGCGGGCGACACGAGTTCGCCGGAACAACTGTTCGCACATCTTGTGACAGTGCGACTATTTACGTACGATCGTACTAACGCCCAACGTCGGGCCGCGTCGCCTTACCCCCTGACAGCTCTTCTCCCGGAGGAAACGCGCATGGCCACGACTGTGCCCGGTATCGCGGCGGGCGACGAACAGCACACCGCCCGGCTGCGACCGTCGCACCGTTCGGCGAACCTGGCCGACCGGCTTCGGCGGTGGTCGCGGGGCCGCGACGACGACCCCCGCTGGGCGCGCCCCGCCCTGCTGGTCCTGCTTGCCGTCACGGGCGTCCTCTACGTCGTCGACCTGGGCGCCTCCGGCTGGGCGAACCAGTTCTACGCCGCGGCCGTGCAGGCGGGGACGCAGAACTGGGAGGCTTTCCTCTACGGCTCCACCGACGCCGCCCGCTCCATCACCGCGGACAAGCCGCCTGCCTCCCTGTGGCTCACCGGCATCTTCGTGCGGGCTTTCGGGCTCTCCCCCTGGACCGTCCTGATCCCGCAAGCCTTCGCGGGCATTGCCACCGTGGCCGTGCTGTACACGGCGGTGCGGCGGCAGTTCTCCCCCGCCGCCGGGTTGATCGCCGGCTCCGTCCTGGCTTTGACCCCGGTGGCGGCGTTGATGTTCCGGTTCAACAACCCCGACGCGCTTCTCGCCCTCCTGCTCACGGTTGCGGGATACGCCGTGCTCCGGGCCCAGGAGAACGCGCGCACCCGCTGGCTCGTTCTGTCGGCCTTTTGCGTGGGCTTCGCTTTTCTCACCAAGACATTGCAGGCGTTTCTCATCGCACCCGCACTGGCCGTGACGTACCTGGCGTTCGCGCCGACGGGAATCGGGCGGCGCGTCCGGCAATTGCTGATCGCCCTGCTCACGATCGTGGCGACCAGCGGCTGGTGGGTGCTGCTCGTTCAGCTGGTCCCGGCGGAACACCGTCCTTACGTCGGCGGCTCCCAGCACAACGACTTCCTGGAACTCACCTTCGGCTACAATGGATTCGGTCGGCTGAACGGCGTGGAGACCGGCGCCGTCGGCACCCCGGGCCTGCCGTCCTGGGGTGGACCGGCCGGCCTGGACCGGCTGTTCCGCGTCGAGTTCGGCAGCGGGATCGCCTGGCTGATCCCGGCGGCGTTCCTGTTGTCGGCCGCCGGTCTGTGGGTGACCCGCCGGGCGCCGCGCACGGACCCGGCCCGGGCCGCCTTCGTGTTGTGGGGACTCGCCCTGCTCACCACCTTCGTGGTGTTCAGCGAGATGAAGGGCATCTTCCACCCGTACTACAACGTGGCACTCGCGCCGTACATCGCCGCGGTCGTCGGCATGGGCTCGTCAGTGCTGTGGGAACGGAGCCGGCGCAAGGCCCGTTCCGGGCAGGCCTGGGCCCCGCGCGCCGCGCTGGCCGTGGTCGTGCTGGTCACGGTGTTCTGGGGAGCCGTGCTGCTGAACCGGACGCCGGACTGGCTGCCGTGGCTGCGTTACGCGGCGGGGACGGGCGGTGCGATCGCGGCGGCCGGCCTGCTGTTCGCGGCACGCCGCCACCTCGTGTCCTTCGGCGCGCTCGGGCTGGTCGCGACGCTGGCCGGGCCGGCCGCCTACACGCTGTCGACCGTGAGCCGGCCGCACGAAGGCGCGTTGCCCGGGGTGGGTCCCGCGGCGGCGAGCACCGTCAGCGGCGGGATGGCCGGCGCCGACCCCAGCCTGGTCCTCCTGCTCAACGGCAGCAAGCCCGGGCCCCGGATCACCGCACTGCTCAAGGAAAACCCCGAAAACCACACCTGGACCGCCGCGGCCGTCGGCTCCCAGAACGCGGCGGGCTACCAACTCGCCACCGGTCGGCCGGTGATGGCGGTGGGCGGCTTCAACCGCAGCGATCCCGCCCCGACTCTCGAGAAGTTCCGGCAGTACGTCGAAGCGGGGCAGATCCACTACTTCATCGGCGGGAACGTCAACGTGAGCGCCGGCGGCAGCTCCGACAGCGCGCGGATCGCGAGCTGGGTCGAAGCCCACTACCCGGCCGCAACCGTGGACCAGGTGACGGTCTACGACCTGACCACCCCGGTGCCCCGTCCGTGACACCGGCCGCGCTCCGGCACCGCTCGCCGAAGCTACCGGCCCGCTCTGGGCGCGCGCCGGGCCGGCCCGCCCTGGGCGAGCTCGCCGATCCCGGCGACCACCGAGTCGAGCAGGCCGGGAAAGCGTTCGTCCAGGTCTTCCTTGCGCAGGGTCAGCAGGTTTTCCCGGCCCGCGGGCTGCTGCCAAATGACGCCGGCGTCCCGCAACACCCGCCAGTGGTGGGTCAGGGTGGACTTCGAAATGCCCTCGCCCAGGTAGGTCCCCACCTGACCACAGGGCCGTTCACCGGTTTCGGCGAGCACGCGCACGATGGTCAGCCGCAAGGGGTTGCCCAGCGCCGACAGGACGTTCGCGAGCTCGATCTGATCACGAGCTGGATGGTGAGGAACCATGAGAGCAGCGTAGCAAAACAGTACTAGCACAGGCGAACAGTAGGCCTTGACCTGGGAAGACTGGTCAACAGTTCGATTGTACGTTATATTCCGTACTGTCGTACTGATCGAGCCGCGCCCGCCGGGCAACGCCGAACGGGGAGGATGTCGGAATCGCATGTCCAGGTCGATACGGGCCGAACAGCCCACTGAGCCGCAACCGCTGACCGGGCGACGACTGGGCTGGAGTCTCGTCCTGCTGGCCCTCGCCCAGCTGATCTTTTCGCTGGACCTCAACATCGTGTTCGTCGCGTTGCCGGACATCGGCCGCGATCTGGGATTCTCGGGACAGACCCAGCAGTGGGTGGTCGGCGCGTACGCCGTCTTCGCCGGCGGGTTCCTCCTGCTCGGCGGCCGCGCGGCGGACCTGCTCGGCCGCCGCCGGGTGTTCGTGACCGCCCTCGCCGTCTACGCGGTCTCGTCGCTGGCCGGCGGGCTCGCCCCGAACGCGCTGGTCATCGTCATCGCCCGCTGCGTGCAGGGCATCGGCGCCGCGCTGCTGCTCCCGTCGACCCTGTCGCTGATCAACACCCTCTACGAGGAAGGGCCGCGGCGGAACCGGGCGCTCGCCGTCTGGGGCGGCGCGGGAGCCAGCGGCCTGACGGTCGGCGCACTGCTGGGCGGCGTGCTGACCCAGGCGTTCAGCTGGCCCGCGGTGTTCTACGTCAACGTTCCCCTGGCGGGGATCGTGGCCCTCGCCGCACTGGCGGTCATTCCCCGGGACCGGGGCGGACGCGCCCGGCGCCGGTTCGACCTGCCGGGGGCGCTGACGGTCACCGGAGGCGCGACCCTGCTGGTCTTCGTGCTCGTCCAAGGACCGGAACTGGGCTGGACCGCGCCGGCCATCCTCGTCGCCGCGCCGGTGGCGGTGGCCTTGCTGATCGCCTTCGCGCTCATCGAGGCGCGCAGCGCCGATCCACTGATGCCGTTCCGGCTGTTCGCCAACCGGAGCCTGACGGTCGGCATGATCGTCACGTTCGTCTACATGGCGACCTTCGGTGCGCTGCCGTACTTCCTCACCGTGCTGTTGCAGACAGTCCAGGGACTCGACGCGCTGCAGACCGGGCTGGCGTTCCTCGTGCCGTCGGTGGCGATCGCGACCGGCACCCAGCTCGGGGAACGGATGACCACCCGGCTCGGTGGCCGGACCAGCCTGTTCGCCGGGTTCGCGATCGGCGTGGCCGGGACCGCGCTGCTGGCCACCGGCTTCACCGAGGACAGCACCTACACCGCGCTGGTGCCCGGGCTCGTCGTCTCGGGTCTCGGGCAGGGCATCACCTGGACGGCCATGTGGATCGCGGCCGCGAGCGGCGTCGCGCCGGACGAGCAGGGGGTCGCCAACGGCATCGCGTCCACGACGCTGAACATCGGCAACGCACTGGGTCTCGCGGTGCTGATCGCGATCGCCAACTCGGGGACGGCAGGCCTCGGCGGCGAGCCGTTGCGCGCCGCGCTGGCCGACGGCGGATTCCTCGCGGTTCTGCTCACCGCCGCCGGGATGCTGGCCGGCCTGCTGATCACCTTCGCGCTGCCGTCCCGGCGTTCGGCCGCCGTACCCGCATCCGCCGTCGCGCGCACCGAGGAGGCAGATGCCGCGTCGATGAACTCCTGACGGAAGGCGCGTGTTCGCGGGGAGCGCTTCGCCGGGCGCTCCCCGCGAACACGTGAAGGCCATCCCCACACCGTGGCCTTCACCACAGTCGGGCCAGGCCGGTTCCCATTCGAGAATCGGCCATCTTTTCATGAGAAAACGCTTTCTCAAAGCGTAGTCGAGTTGCTACTTTTCGTACCGTAAATCATCCCCGATGTAGCGTCTCGGCTGGTCAACGACCGAACTCGTCAAGTAGACGTTGAGTGATCCGCGGAAAACCACGCGGCTGGTAAGTTCGGTCACGTTGTCTATCGCTCGCCATTGTCGGGGGTGCGCAGAGGTCAACGGTGCCTTTCGCCTTCCCGGCGTCCATGGAGCCACACTGGGGGAAAGCCGTATGTCCGTTGATCACGTATACGCGTCGCCCGCTCGATAAATCGTTGACCTGACCGCGTTCACCGATCAGGTTTTCGGCCCATTGGCCCGGGTCGATCAGCGCCGATGGGCCCGGGCCTATCTGCACGGCCTGCTCACCGTGCCCGGAAAGAAATCGCTGCAGCGGCTGGCCGAGGCCACGTCGGGGACACCGGCCGCGTGCCGGGGCCTGCGTCAGTTCGTCAATTCCAGCTCCTGGGACTGGCGGCCCGCTCGACGGGAACTCACGCGGATGATCACCGAGCGCGCCGGGGTCCGTGCCCTGACCACCGCAACGCTGGTCATCCCCAAGCGGGGCGAGCATTCCGTCGGGGTGCGCCGCCGGTTCGTGGCGGAGACGGGCCGGACGATCAACTGCCAGGTCGCCCGGGGCCTGTTCCTCATCACCGGGGAGGCGGCGATCCCGGTCGACTGGGAGCTGCTGCTGGACGAATCCTGGCTGGCCGACGACCAGAGAAGACACCGGGCGCGCATACCCGACCGCCTCGAGCCACGCCCGGAATGGGCGCACCTGGCCGACTTCGCCCGGCTCGTGCCCGCGCCCGTGGTGGCCGACCTGAGCGGTGTGCCCGACGCACGCCAGGCCATCACCCGGCTGGCGGAGGCCAATCCCGACTTCGTCGCGCGCGTCGCGTCGGCACCCGGCCCGCAGCCGGGCCGGGTCGTGCCGGCACCGCGCGCTTCCGCGGAGTCCAAGGCGGCTCCCCGGGCGCACTGGGTCAGCGGCCTGGCCGGCAGGCGGCCCGACGAAATCATGGCACTCGTCCGGTCCGCGTCGCGGACCCGGACCGCGACCAGGGAACTGGCCAACGAGTTCGGCGCGCTGGATTTCGAAGGCCGGTCCTTTCCCGGCTGGCACCACCACATGACCATGGTTTCCGCCGCCTACACCTATCGATACCTTTCCCGGGTCGGTAATTTTCACTAGAAGTCACCTCGGCGACGAGGTACCCGACAGACCGCACGGAAACCTCCGACGACTTTTCCAGGTCGACATTGTCGGGGCCGTTGCCCTCGGCGAAGATGCTGTCAAATCATCATTTCCCGAGTGAGGTGAGCTGCCATGACGGAGCCGGAAGCACCGGTTGAACTCTGGCCCGAGTCGGATACCGCGGAAACGACGGATTGGCTGGCCAGGGTGGCGAAGATCGCTCCGCTGATCGAAGACAACAAAGAAAAGGGTGAACGCGATCGGCAGACACCGCAGGTGGTCTTCGAGGCGCTGCGGGACGTGGGCATTCCCCGGATGTGGGTGTCGAAGGAGTTCGGCGGCGAGCAGGTTTCCCTGCCGACCGGGTCCGCGGTCATCCGGGCGCTGGCCCGGCTGGACGGCTCGGTGGCGTGGCAGATGGGCGTCCAGGGCGCGATCGGGCGGCTCTCGGACTACCTCCCGGAGACGACGGCCCGGGAACTGTTCGAGCAGAGCTCCGGTCTCGTGGTCGGCGGGGTCAACCCGGGCGGCCGCGCCGAGCGCGTGGACGGCGGCTACCTGCTGAGCGGTGAGTGGGCCTTCGCCAGCGGGTCGGCCCACGCGGATTGGCTGGTCTGCGCGGCCTTCGAAACCGAGCGCGGGCAGCGGGTCCAGGGCGCGACCGGGCCGCTCCTGCGGATGCTGTTCATCCCGCGCGGGCAAGCGGAGCTGCTCGACACCTGGTACACCGTCGGGCTGCGCGGCACCGGCAGCAACCACTACCGGGTGCCGGAGACGTTCGTGGCCGAGGAGTACACCGTGGCGCAAAGCGCGATGCTGCGCCCGCCCGCCGAGCGGCCTTCGCGCGCCTACCCGGTTTCCTACTACGACTTCGGGCCGTTCACGTCGGCTTCGACCGCGCTGGGACTGGCGCAGGACGCGCTCGCCACGTTCAAGGCGCTGGCCCTGAAGAAGACCCCGACCGGCGCCACGAGCACGCTCGCGGTCAGCCACACCGTCCAGGAGAAGCTGGCTCGCGCGGAGATGCGCGCCTACTCGGCCCGGCTCCTGCTCGTCGACGCGGCGAAGCAGGCCACGGCTTCCGGGGAGACCGGGGGCGACGCGCTCAGCGCGCTGATCCGGCTCACCGCGGCCACGGTCGCCGAACACGCGGTAGCGGTCGTGGACACCGCTTTCGACCTGGCCGGCTCCAGCTCGCTCTACGCGACGAGCAGGCTGGACCGCTGTTTCCGGGATGTCCATTCGGCGGTCAAGCACATCACCTTGTCGCCGTCGCATTTCGAAATGGCAGGTCAGTACCTGCTCGGCGGCGGCCTGCAGATGCGCCGGTGACCCCGCTCCCCCGTTTTCTTCCCGCTCCCTCTCCCCTCCCGAAAGAGACGAGTAACGGATGTCGACCATGAAGGCCGTCCAGCTCATCGCGCCGCGCAAGACGCTCGTGGCGGAACTGCCGATCCCCCGCACCCCGGCGGACGGGCTGCTGTTGAAAACACGCTGCGTCTCCATCTGCTCCACGGACATCTCCTTCTTCGAAAGCCACCTCTTTCCCGCTGAATACCCGGTCGTGCTCGGCCACGAATACCTCGGCGAGGTCGTGGACATCGGCCCCGACTTCGACGACGCCGGCGCGGACATCGCCCTCGGCGACCGGGTCGTGTACTGGGGACAGACCGATTTCGACGGGTTCGCCGAGTACCGCAGCGTCCGCCCGATCTTCTCCGGCCAGCTGAAGCACGACGTGTTCTGGGCGGACCGGAACTTCCACGACGACCGGCACGCCGCGGCGGTGAAGGTCCCCGCGGGCCTGGACGACCTCCAAGCCTCGTTCATCGAGCCGGTCACCGGGGCACTGCGCTCGATCCTGACCCATCCGCCACGGCCCGGCGACAAGGTGCTCGTCCTGGGCACGGGCCCGATCGGCATCATCGCCGGGAGCGTGATCAGCCGCGTGCTGGCCCCGCATTCCATCGTGTCGGTGGACGCCAACCCGCAGCGCAACCTCCATGCCGAGGACCACTTCTCGCAGCAGGCGTACCTGCCGGAGGAACTGGCCGGGAAAGTCGAAGACAACACGTTCGACTACATCTTCGACACCTTGCCCACGATCAAGGTGGACGACGAGGAGAAGGATCCGCGCCGGGTGGCGATGCGGAAACTGCGACCGCACGGTCGTTACGTGCTCTACGGCGCCTCTCAGGAAATGCAGAAGTTCGACACCTGGCTGATGCTCGCCAAGGGCATCAACATCAGTTCGGCCCCCTTCGACGTGACGAGCTTCCCGATGCACCGGACGGCGAACGTGATCGCGTCGGCGATGCAGATGCTGCTGACCGGAATCGTCGACGGCAAGAAGCTGCTTTCGCGGGTGTGCAAGTTCACCGACTACGACAGCTTGGTGAAGATCTTCGAAAGCTACCGCACGACGACCGATCTGAAGACCATCGTCGACTTCCGGGAGTGATCGTGCTGCCTGCCGAGCTCATGGAGTTCACCCGAGCGCTGGCCCGGGTTCCCGGCCCGGTGACGGTCGCCACCACCGTCGACGACGCCGGGCGGCGCTGGGGTTTCACCGCCACCTCGTTCAGCTCGCTCTCGCTGGATCCCCCGCTGGTGCTGATCTGCCTCGGGAAGACGGCCAGCACCCACCACGCGTTCACCTCCGCCGGGCGGTTCCTGGTGAACGTGCTGGCGGCGGGGCAGTCGGCGGTGGCGCAGCGGTTCGCGACCTCCGGGATCGACCGGTTCGCGGCCGGCGACATGCGGCCCTGCGAGTTCGGCCTGCCCGGGCTGGAGTCGGCGCCGGTCCGCCTGGCGTGTGCGCTGCACGACGTTCTCGACGGAGGCGACCACAGCATCCTGGTGGGCCGGGTGGAGGCGCTGCACACCGCCGAGGGCGCCCCGCTGGTCTACTGCGACCGCACCTTCGGCGAGCTGTTGTCGGCACGGTGATCCGGATCGCGCTGCTCGGCACGGCTCACGTCCACGTGGCCGACTACCTGGCGGCGATCGCCAAGGACCCCGGAGCGCGGCTCGTGGCCGTCCACGGCGGCGACGTGCCGGGAGTGCGGCGGGCCGACGACGTGCGCCAGGCGTTGCGCGACGCCGACATGGCGCTGGTCACGTCCGCCACGGCGGAGCACAGCGAGGTGCTCCGCCACACTTCTGTCGCTCGAGTGCCGGTCCTGGTGGAGAAACCGCTTGCCGGTGACCTGGCGGAGACGGTCCGGCTCGTCCCCCTCCTCGCGAGCGGAGGAACGACGGCGATGTTCCTCCGCTGCGCTCCCGCCTTCCGGCGCGTGCGATCGCTCCTGGCCGGAGGGGAGCTGGGCGAGCTCGCCGCCGCGCACCTCCGGTTCACCCACCCCGGGCTGCTCGACGGGGTGTTCACCGGCCCCGCCGCGTGGATGCGGCACGTCGGCGGATTCACCGACCTCGCCGTCCACCTCTTCGACCTCCTTCTCTGGTTGCGGCCCCGAGCGCACCTCACGCTGAAAGCGACGTCCTGGCAGGAAGACACCGGAGGAGCGGCCCTGCTCGACTGGGGCGGCGTCCCGGCCACCGTGCACGCGGGCTGGACGTCCCGGCCCGGCGGCATCCACCTCCACCTGGAAGGCTCGCGGGACAGCCTCACCGTGGACGGCGGGCGGCTGAGCACGACCGGCCACACCGAAACCCACGACCCGCCCCGCGCGGAGGCCGCCTTCGAAGCGTTCATCGCCGCCTTGCGCGGGCACGCGCGCTGGGAACCACCCTCGGCCGCGGATATCGTCGCGGTCTCCGGGCTGATCGACGAAGCCGGCAAGTCGCCCGCTTGAAAGGCCGGGGCGGATCCCGGCGATGGCGGTGAAGACCGCTCGGTGGCGGCGGGTTGTCCTGCTGTCAGCGCTAGGGCCTGTATCGAAGTCGGTCAGAGCCATTCGTTGATGGCGGCGACGTGGATGGTGGCTTCGTAGCGGACGGCGAGTTTTTCGTAGCGGGT